>NZ_JAACYW010000075.1 GCF_015356825.1 Catenulispora rubra
GAGACATACTCTGGGGAGGGCGCATGAGTGCCGGGGCTCCGCAGCTCGTCATCTCGCGGGTGTTCGATGCGCCGCGGCGGCTCGTTTATCGGGCCTTCACCGATCCTGAGCATCTGGCGGCGTGGTGGGGGCCGATCGGGAACTCGTTGCCGCGGGATGAGATCGAGTTCGATGTGCGGCCGGGTGGCTTTCAGCGGTGGACGGAGGTCAATGCGGCCGAGCCGGAGCTTCGCGTGCACGTCCATGTCGACCTCACCGATGTCGCCGAGGGCGAACTCCTCGACGGGGTCATGCATGTCAGTGGGCGGCTGCCGGAGGGGGTCGAGCCGTTCGAGACGAGGGTGCGGGTCGAGTTCCACGACGAGGCCGGGGGGCGGACGCGGCTGGAGATCCGGCAGTGGCTCCCCGAACATCTGGCGCCCCACAGCAAGGAGGGGTGGCGCCAGGCGTTCACCAAGTTGGACGCCGCGCTGATGAATGCCCAGGCCGTTGCGGCCGATCATCGAGAGGTATAGCCATGGCGAAGCTGATTTACGCGACGAACATGTCGCTGGACGGCTACATCGAGGACGAGCGCGGCGCCTTCGACTGGTTCCCGGTCGACGACGAGGTGTTCGCGGTCCACACCGAGCTCCTGCGGTCTGTGGGCACGCTTCTGTACGGGCGCCTGCTGTATGAGGCGATGGCTGTTTGGGAGACTGATGCCTCTTTGGCCGCGCACTCCGAGCTTATGGCTGACTTCGCGGGGGCGTGGCAGGCGGCGGGCAAGGTTGTGTACTCCACGAAGCTGGAGGCGGTGTCGACTGCCGATACTCGGATCGAACGCGGCTTCGATGCGGCTGCGGTGCGCGAGCTGAAGGCTGCGGCTGGCAGTGATCTGATGGTGGGAGGGGCCAACCTTGCTGCGCAGGCTTTCCGGGCCGGGCTGGTGGATGAGTGTCAGTTGTTCATCCTGCCTGTTGTTGTTGGCGGGGGGAAGCCGGGGTTGCCGACTGGCATGCGTGTCGGCCTTGAGCTCATCAGCGAGCGCCGGTTCGGAAACGGCGTCGTGCAGCTCCGCTACCGCACGGTCGGGCAGTGAACGGCAGCCGGGGCGGCCGATCCTGCCGCGGCGCTCTGAGCGGGTGAAAGTTTCCAGCGTGTGTCGCCGCGCCCGCGCCTCCGCCGCGCGGTGAATCGGCAGGTCGCTCCACCTCTCCGAATCGGTTCGACGCAGGTCCCGCGCCTGCGTGGCCGACGCCGTCGTTGACGGCCAGTCCGGGGCCGGGCTAACTCCCTGTTAGCGCTAACATCCGCCCCCGGACTAAGAGGTCCCATGCTGCGATCCCGCTCCCTGAAATCCCGCCTGCTCGGCCTGCTCGTGGCGGTCGCGGCCGCTGTCGGTGTGAGCCTCCCCGCGGCGCCGCAGGCCGCCGCCGCCTCACTGACACCCGCCGTTTCATTGATACAGATCACGAACTTCGGCACCAACCCGAGCAACCTGGCGATGTACCTCTACGTGCCGAACAACGTCAAGCCGAATCCGCCGGTCCTACTGGCGCTGCACGGGTGTCAGGGCTCTGGCCCGTACCTGTACTCCAGCACCGACTTCGGCTCGCTGGCCGACCAGTACGGCTTCGTCGTCATCTACCCCTCGACCAACCCCGGCGGCAGTTGCTGGGACGTTTCCTCCGACCAGGCCCTGACGCGCAACGGCGGCAGCGACCCGGTGGGGCTGATGTCGATGATCACGTACACCGAGCAGCACTACGGCGGGAACGCCAACGCCGTCTACGTCACCGGCGAGTCTTCCGGCGGGATGATGACCAACGTCATGCTCGCCGACTACCCGGACGTCTTCAAGGCCGGCGCGGCGTTCATGGGCGTGCCCTACCACTGCTTCTACACCGGCACCGTGCGCGGCTGGAACGGCCCCTGCGCCGGCGGCCAGGTCTCCATGACCCCGCAGCAGTGGGGCGACCTGGCCCGCGGCGCGGACCCCGGCTACACCGGACCGCGCCCCCGGATGCAGCTGTGGCACGGCACCGCCGACACCACCCTGAACTACAACAACCTCGGCGAAGAGATCAAGCAGTGGACGAACGTCCTCGGCGTGAGCCAGACCCCGTCGTCGAGCGACACCCCGGTCGCCAACTGGAACCGCACCCGCTACAACAACAGCGCCGGCACCACGCAGGTCGAGGCGTACAGCATCGTCGGCGCCGGGCACCAGCTGCCGATCCAGGGCACGCCGATGGCCGCCTACGCCATCCACTTCATGGGCCTGGACGGCAGCTCCACCGGCGGCAACACGGTCACCGTCACCAACCCCGGCAACCAGAGCGCGGCGTCCGGCACCCCGATCAGTGCCCTGCAGATCCACGCCACCGACTCGGCGTCCGGACAGACGCTGACGTATAGCGCCACCGGTCTGCCGCCGGGCCTGTCGGTCTCTTTCAGTGGCCTGATCTCCGGCACTCCGACCAGTGGCGGCACCTTCACCACCGTCGTGAGCGCGAGCGACACCACTGGTGCCTCCGGCTCGACCAGCTTCACCTGGGCCGTCAGCGGCACGACCGGAGGCAACACCGGCGCGCTGCACGCGGTGGGTGCCGGCAAGTGCCTGGACGACCCGAACTCGACCACCACGCTGGGCACCCAGCAGCAGATCTACAGCTGCAACGGCCAGGTCAACCAGACCTGGACGCACAACTCCTCGAACGAGCTGACCATCACGGTCGGTGGCAGCACCCTGTGCCTGGACGCCAATAACAAGGGCACCACCAACGGCACCAAGGCGATCGTCTGGTCCTGCAACGGTCAGACCAACCAGCAGTGGAACCTGAATTCCAACGGCACCATCACCGGCGTGCAGTCAGGACTCTGCCTTGATGTGAGCGGAGCCGGAACCGCCAACGGCACCCTGGTCCAGCTGTGGTCGTGCAACGGCCAGAGCAACCAGCACTGGACCCTCGGATAGCGCCGATCCCGACCCGAATCCCATAGCGGAAAGGAGCATGAGCATGCTCGCACTGACCAGACGCACCGATCGCCGCAAGATCGTGTCCCTCGCGGCAAGCCTGAGCGTCCTCGGCGCGTGTGCACTGACGGTCGTGGTCCCGTCGGCACCGGCGTACGCGGCGGACAGCGCCTCGATCAACGGAGCCACGACCTACCAGACCATCGCCGGGTTCGGCGCCTCCGAGGCGTTCGGCGAGGCGGCCACCGTGATGAACGCCCCGTCGTCGGTCCAGCAGCAGGCGCTGGCCGCCCTGTACAGCCCGACCACCGGCGCCGGGCTGACCGTCCTGCGCAACGAGATCGGCGCGGACTCGGGCAACACGATCGAGCCGAACAACCCCGGCGGCCCCAACGCCGCGCCGAACTACCTGCCGATGTCGCAGACCAACCAGGACCAGGGCCAGCTGTGGTTCGCGCAGCAGATCAAGGCCCGTTTCGGCGTCACGAACGTCTACGCCGACGCCTGGAGCGCCCCGGGCTACATGAAGAACAACAACTCCGCCTCCAACGGCGGCCAGGTCTGCGGCTCGGCGGGCGCCTCCTGCTCCAGTGGCGACTGGCGTCAGGCCTATGCGAACTACCTGGTGCAGTACGCCAAGGACTACGCCGCCGCCGGGGTGCCGCTGTCCTACGTCGGCCCGTCGAACGAGCCCGACTTCAGCGCCAACTACGACAGCATGACGATGAGCCCGGCGCAGATGGCCAGCGTGCTCGACGTGCTCGGCCCGACGGTGAAGAACTCCGGCCTGTCCACGCAGATCTCCTGCTGCGCGGCCACCGGCTGGCCGAAGGCCGGCCAGTACGCCGCGGCGATCGAGTCCGACCCGACCGCGCTGGCCGCCACGGCCGTGGCGACCGGCCACGGCTACAGCGGCGAGCCGAACTCGCCGCTTCCGGGCTGGACCAAGCCGGCGTGGGAGACCGAGTGGTCGACCTTCGAAGGTTTCAGCAGCGCGTGGGACGACGGCTCCGACGCCTCCGGGATGACCTGGGCCCAGCACATTTACAATGGACTGACTCAGGCGAACCTCAGCGCGTATCTGTATTGGTGGGGGAGCACCACGCCCTCGGAGAACGGTGACAACGAGGGGCTGCTGGAGATCAACGGCAACTCGGTGATCCCCACCGGCCGGCTGTGGGCCTTCGCCAACTACAGCCGCTACATCCACCCCGGCGCCGTCCGCATCGGCGCGAGCAGCTCCAACGGCTCGGTCCAGCTGAGCGCGTTCAAGAACCCTGACGGCTCGCTGGCGATCGTGGCGCTCAACACCGGCAGCGGCTCCGATGCCATCACCTACTCGCTGGCGAACACCGGCGTCGCGAACGGCGCCACGGTGACCCCGTACCTGACGAACAACTCGAACACCGTCGCGGCTCAGGGCACGACGACGGTCAACGGCGGCGCGTTCAGCGCGACTGTGCCGGGCCGCTCGCTGGTGACGTATGTGATCCCCGGCGGCACGGTGACCGGCGGCAACACCGTCACGGTGACCAGCCCGGGCAACCAGACCGGGACAGTCGGCAAGGCCGTTACGAGTGTGCAGATTCAGGGCACTGACTCCGGGGCCGGCCAGACGCTGACGTATACGGCAGCTGGGCTTCCTGCCGGGCTGTCGATCTCCTCGTCCGGCCTGATCACCGGGACGCCGACGACCGCCGGAACTTCCACCGTGACGGTGACCGCGACCGATTCCACCGGAGCGTCTGGATCGGCGAGCTTCACGTGGACGGTCTCCGGCGGCACCACCACAGGCCCCTGCCGTGTCGACTACGCCAGAACCAACGAGTGGCCGGGAGGCTTCACCGCCAACGTCACCATCACCAACACCGGAACGACGGGGATCAACGGCTGGACCGTGAGCTGGACCTTCCCCGGCGACCAGAAGATCACCAACGCCTGGAGCGCCACCACGACCCAGAACGGCGCCGCTGTGAGCGCTACGAATGCCGCCTACAACGGATCGATCGCGCCAGGAGCGAACACCTCGTTCGGGTTCCAGGGCACGTTCACCGCGAACGACAGCTCCCCGACGAGCTTCACCGTGAATGGAGCCACATGTAGCTGAGACATAGCGATCGACCATGCCGTGCCGGGCCTTGGTGCCCGGCCGGCTTGGCGTTCCCGCATTCCGGTCCTGAGCGTCGGCCGACGTTCCCGCGTTGCGCAGGTGTAACTTTCACCGCCAACGTGGCGGCGCTCGCCCTGACTCAAGTCTCGATCATGGTCTCTACCTGCGATTTTCCGTCGCACTGAGGAGGCTGTGAAGCCCCGAGCGTGTTGACAGCATGTGTCGCCAAGCCGAACATCACCGGTGTTCGAGCCGTTGACGTCAACGCCGACACCAGCGCCGAGGCCTCGCCCCCGGCGCCACCAGCAGCCCACTTTCTGCCGGTCCGCATCTCGGCAGGTCCCCGAAGCAGAGGTCCAACATGAGCAAACAGCTGTCTCGCAGGCAGTTCGCGACCGCGGCCGGCGGCGCCCTCCTGGCGTCGGCCATCGCCCCCTCCGTCACGCGGGCGGCGAGCGCCGCCCCCGACGCGACGTCGGCCGCCACGGATGCCTACACCCAGCAGTTCCTCACGCAGTACAAGAAGATCAAGGATCCTGCGAACGGCTACTTCAGCGCGGCCGGGATCCCCTACCACAGTGTCGAGACCCTGATCGTCGAGGCGCCGGACTACGGGCACCAGACGACCTCGGAGGCGTTCAGCTTCTGGATGTGGCTGGAGGCGACGTACGGCCGGGTCACCGGCGACTGGACGGCGTTCAACAACGCGTGGACGACCGCCGAGCACTACATCATCCCGCAGCACGTCGACCAGCCGACCAACAGCTCCTACAACCCGAGCTCGCCGGCGACCTACGCCCCGGAGTGGCCGGCCCCCAGCAGCTACCCCAGCCCCCTGAACACCTCGGTGTCGGTCGGCCAGGACCCGCTGGCCAACGAGCTGACCTCGACGTACGGCACCTCGGACATCTACGGCATGCACTGGCTGATGGACGTCGACAACAAGTACGGCTACGGGAACACGCCGGGCACCGGCGGGGAAGCCGGGCCGACGGCGACGGGGCCGTCGTTCATCAACAGCTACCAGCGCGGCGCGGCGGAGTCGGTGTGGAAGACGATTCCGCAGCCGACCACGGACCTGTTCAAGTACGGCGGTCCGAACGGCTACCTCGACCTGTTCGTCGCGCAGTCCAGCGCCTACTCCAAGCAGTGGAAGTACACGACCGCCCCCGATGCCGACGCGCGCGCCGTCCAAGCGGCGTATTGGGCCTATCACTGGGCCTCGGCGCAGGGCAACCAGGGCCAGATCGCCGCCTCGGTGGCGAAGGCCGCCAAGATGGGCGACTTCCTGCGGTACTCGCTGTTCGACAAGTACTTCAAGCAGATCGGGAACTGCACCAACGCCTCCACGTGCTCGGCCGGCAGCGGCCGCACCTCGGAGCACTACCTGCTGGCCTGGTACTACGCCTGGGGCGGGGCCGAGCCCGGGGGCGGCTGGGCCTGGCGGATCGGCGACGGCGCGGCGCACCAGGGGTATCAGAACCCGCTGGCGGTCTGGGCGATGTCGAACGTGGCGGCCCTGACCCCCATGTCCCCGACTGCGAAGACCGACTGGACCGCCAGCCTGACGCGGACGATGGAGTTCTACCAGTGGCTCCAGTCGGCTGAGGGCGCCATCGCGGGCGGCTGCACGAACAGCTGGGAGGGGCAGTACGCGGTGCCGCCGTCGGGCGACTCGACGTTCTACGGCATGGCGTACGACTGGGAGCCGGTCTACCACGACCCGCCGAGCAACAACTGGTTCGGCATGCAGGCCTGGTCGATGGAGCGGCTCGCGGAGTACTACTACGTGACCGGCAACGCCACCGCCAAGACGATCCTGCGCAAGTGGATCGCGTGGGCTTCCTCCGTGACCACGGTCACCGCGACCAGCTTCCAGATCCCCTCCACCCTCGGCTGGACCGGCCAGCCGGACACCTGGAACCCGACCAGCCCGGGCGGCAACGCCGGGCTGCACGTCTCGGTCGCCGAGTACGGCAGCGACGTCGGCGTGGCCGCGGCCTACGTCAAGACCCTGACGTACTACGCCGCCAAGTCCGGCGACACCGCGTCCGCGACCCTGGCCAAGAGCCTGCTCGACGTGATGGCGACGTACGCCGACACCAAGGGCATCGCGACGCCCGAGACGCGCAAGGACTACAGCCAGTTCAACGACACGGTCTACGTGCCGTCCGGCTGGTCGGGCAAGATGCCCAACGGCGACCCGATCGCGCCCGGGGCGACGTTCATCTCCATCCGCTCCTGGTACAAGAGCGACCCCGACTGGCCGAAGGTGCAGGCCTACCTCAGCGGCGGCTCCGCGCCGGTGTTCACCTACCACCGCTTCTGGGCCCAGGCGGACATCGCCATGGCGTACGCGGTGTACGGCGAACTGATCGCCGGCGGCGGTGGCGGAGGCGGCGACACGACCCCGCCGAGCGTGCCGACCGGGTTGGCCGTCACCGGCACCACCAGCAGCAGCGTCTCACTGAAGTGGACGGCCTCGACCGACAACGTCGCGGTGACCGGCTACAACGTCTACCGGGGCACGACGCTGGCGGGGACGTCGACCACGACGACGTTCACCGACTCGGGCCTGACGCCCTCGACGCAGTACAGCTACACGGTCTCGGCCTACGACGCCGCCGGGAACGTCTCGGCCGCGTCCACCGCCGTCACCGCGACGACCAGCGCCGGCTCCACCGGCGGCGGCGGTCCGGCGTGCACCGCGACATACACCGTCAGCAGCGACTGGGGCAACGGCTTCAACGCCAACGTGACCATCACGAACACGGGCACCACGGCGACGAAGTCGTGGACGGTCACCTGGACCTGGGCGGGCAACCAGACGGTCACGAACATGTGGAACGCGACGGAGACGCAGACCGGGAAGGTCGTGACCGCGACCAACGCCGCGTACAACAACGTGATCGCACCCGGGGCGAGCACCAGCTTCGGCTTCACCGCCAGCTACTCCGGGAGCAACGCGGTGCCGACGGTCACGGTCACCGCGACCTGAGCGGCGACCAGACGGTGGCTTGTACGCTCACTGAGCGTACAAGCCACCGATGGTGCGATCGGTGGCTCCCAGAGAACGAAAGTGACGCGAGATGTCCGAGCAGAGTGCCGAGCAGAGTGCCGTGCCGAGCCCGCCGCCGACCGCCTCATAGCAGACATCTACGTTCTCGGCTGGATCCTGCACGACTGGAGCGACGAGGACTGCCGGCGCATCCTCGGCTCTATCTCGGCCGCTGCCGAGCCGGGCGCCAGAGTGCTGATCCTCGAAGGACTGATCCCGCCGGGAGACCAGCCGCACCCCATCAAGTCCATGGACCTGACCATGCTCGGCATCCTCAGCGGCAAGGAGCGCACCGAGCAGGAGTACCGTGACCTGCTCGACAGCGCCGGCTTCAGCCTCGACCGAGCCGTGGCCACCCCCAGCCCCTACTCGATCCTCGAAGCCAGCCTGCGCTGAGCACGGCGTTTTTCACGGACACGGCGTTCTTCACGAACCCGACGCCCCGTCCCCGTCAGCCAAAAAGCTCACCCGAACAAACGCCGCTGGATCTCCCGCCGATAGTCCTCCAGCGTCTTGTCCAGATGCACCCCCGCCGCCGCGGCCGCCGCCTCCGGGTCGCCGCGGCGGATCGCCTCGTAGATCGCGGCGTGCTCGGTGATCGCCTCGGCGGCGTGGCTGCCCAGGGCGCCGTGCAGGCCGATGGTGCTGGACTGGCGTTGCAGGCGGCGGGCCTCGCGGACCGCCGCGAGCAGGAACGGGTTGTGCGAGGCGGTGGCGATGCCGAGATGGAACTCGTCGTCGCCGCGGTCGAACAGCGCGGTCTGGTCGGTCAGGTGGCCCTGTTCGCATAGCTGCGCCGCGGTCTCGATGGCGCGCAGTTCGGCCGGGGTCGCCCGGGTCGCGGCCAGCCTGCTGGCGGCCGACTCCTGGACCCGCCGGAACTCGAAGAGCATGTAGACGTGGTCCAGGTCGGTCGGCAGGAAGAAGCCGCCCCACCGTGAGGAGCCCAGCATGCCCTCGTCGTCGGCGACGTAGAGGCCGCGGCCCTTCTGCGCGCGGACCCGGCCGACGGCCGACAGGATCTTGATCGCCTCGCGGACCACGGTCCGGCTGGCCCCCAGGCGCTCGGCCAGTTCCTTCTCGGTCGGCATCCGGTCGCCCGGCTGGAGCCGCGATTCGACGATGAGCTGCAGGATCTGTTCCGCGATCAGTTCATAGCCCGGACGGTAGGTGTCGGCCCGGGCCTCTTCCAGTCTTCCTGTGGACGCGCCGTCCTCCGCCAGGACGGGTGTGCCGTCCACCGTGGCCTCCCTCACCCCTGCTTTGGTACCAAGTGCCAAGGAGCATACATGTGGACCTCATTCGAGACCAGATGGGTCCTACACATATGACCATCGACGGCATCCAAGCCGCGTCCAAACCGTAAGCAAGTCGGGCATAACCGCGGCTCGGATGGCGCGCACGGAAAAAGATGTTGAAGAGATGTGTGCTGCCCTCTTGACGCGCGCCCCCCTGCCCAGCTGTTATGTGTGCCACAGGTCACCGCCTCGGGTGTGTTACCGGTAACCAATCGGCAACATCGGGGCGACGGCCCGAAACCGAGTCGCATCGACCCGATGAGTAGGACACATGTCTTCATTTCCGGTCCGCCCAGTCGCAGCTCGGCGGTGCCCCAGTGCAGGGGAGTCGTTCATGAAAGTGAAATTCCGCGCCATCGGCGCGCCGGCCACGGGCCGCGGTCGCGGACGCACCGCGCTCGTGGCGGTCGGAGCCCTGCTCGCGCTCGGTGCCGCCGCCTGCGGCGGCTCGAGCTCGGGGAAGGCCGGCACAGCCGGTAGCAGCGGCACCTTCAAGCCCGCCGCGCAGACCGGCGGAACCCTGACGGTCTGGGTCGACTCGACCCGGCTGGCCGCCGCGAAGCTGTACCAGAAGGACCATCCCGAGGTGAAGATGGACATCGTCACCTACGACGGGGACGCCAACGGCTCCAACTACCTGCAGACCAAGGTCTCCCTGTTCAACCGGACCGGGTCGGGCTGGCCGGACGTCGTCTTCAGCTCGCAGAACAACGAGACCTCGTGGGCGGTTCAGGCCGGGTTCACCGCGCCGCTGAACAAGGGTCTGATCCCGCAGGCCACGCTGGACGGCTGGGCCACCGACGCCAACGCCCCGTGCACCGTGGACGGCACCGTCTACTGCCTGCGCAACGACCTGTCGCAGACCGTGCTCTGGTACAACGACAAGCTCATGAAGCAGTGGGGCTACCAGGTCCCCACGACCTGGGAGCAGTACCAGGCACTGGGCCAGAAGGTCGCCACCGAGCACCCCGGCTACCTGGTCGGCGCCGCCGGCGACACCTTCACCCCCGAGGTCTACATGTGGGCCGGCAAGTGCGGCGCAAATCAGATACAGATCACCGGCGCCAAGGCCGTCACCGTCGACACCACCAGTGCGAACTGCACCAAGATGGCGGGGCTGCTCGACACGCTCATCCAGAACAAGACCATGTCGATCTCGAGCGTGTTCAGCTCCGACTTCGACAAGAACGAGCCCGACAAGATCCTGATGATGCCCGGCCCGTCGTGGTACGGCGGCGCGCTGTTCCAGGGCACCTTCAAGACCCCGGCCGGGCAGATCGGCGTGGCCCCGATGCCGCAGTGGGCCGGCGAGACCAGCCCCTCGGTGGGCAACGTCGGCGGCGGCACCTGGCTGGTGTCCGCGCACAGCAAGAACCTCAAGGCCTCGACCGACTTCCTGACCTGGGTCACGACCGCCGACGACTACCAGGGCAAGCTGGCCCCGGGCTACCCGGCCTATGCGCCGGCGGCCAAGACCTGGCTCGCGGCCCAGGCCGCCTCCGGGTACTACGCCGACGACATCACCGCGCCGCTGACGACCGCGGCCGGCCAGGTGTGGTCGGGCTGGGGCTACGGCCAGTTCAGCCAGGAGGCGGTCTGGGCGGCCACGGTCACCCCGGGCGTCAACGCCGGCAAGACCATCACCTCCCTGCTGCCGGCCTGGCAGGACTCGATCGCGAACCACGCCAAGGCCGACGGATACCAGGTGACGTCGAAGTGAGTTCACGCACTGCGACGACCGGCCGGACCACAGCGCCGCGCAGCACTCGGCGCACGCTGTGGCCCGGCCGGGCCGGCCACGGCTTCGTCGCCGCCTACGTGGTGCTGCTGATCGCGTTCGGCATCGTGCCCACCTGCTACGCGGTCTACTTCGCGTTCACCAATGGGAACGCGCACTTCGCCGGTCTGTCGAACTTCTCCCGGGCCGCGTCGGACTTCCGGTTCGTACCGGCCGTCGAGCATGTCGCGCTGTACCTGCTGTTCTGGCTGGCGGCGCTGGTGGTGCTCGTCGTGGGGCTGTCGCTGCTGCTGCACCGGCTGACCGCCCGCGGTGTGAGCAAGGCCCTGAGGTTCCTGTACTACATCCCGGGTGCGCTGGCCGGTGCGGCGGGCGTCATGGTGTGGCTGTTCCTGCTCGACCCGACCGTGAGCCCGGTGAGCTTCCTGCTCCGGGCGATGGGGTTCGCCACCTTCGGCCAGGTGGTCGCCCCCGGGCACCTGCCGGTCCTGTTCACCCTGATCGCGTTCTGGACCGGCGCGGGCGGGTGGATCGTGGTGATGCACGGGGCGCTGAACAACATCCCGCACGAGGTCATCGAGGCCGCGCGCATCGACGGCGCGAGCGCCTGGCAGACCGCGCGGCGGATCCAGATCCCGATGCTGCGCAAGTGGATCATCTACATGGTGATCCTGGCCTTCGCCGGCGGCACCCAGCTGTTCGTCGAACCGCAGCTGCTCTCGCAGGCCAGCGTCGGCGTCGCGGGCACCGACTACTCGCTGAACCAGCTCTCCTATGACTTCGCCTTCCAGAACAACGACGTCGACACCGCCGCGGCCATCTCGGTCGAGCTCCTGCTCGTCGGCCTGATCGTGGCCGCCGTGTTCGTCGCCAGATCGGGGTTCTTCGATGCCGACTGAGGGACACCCGGGCGTATCGGCCTTCCGTACCCGGACCGCGACGGCGGCCCCGCCCGCCGGCCCCGGACCGCGACGCAGCGCCGCCGCACGCCGCCGCAAGCCGGGCAACCCGCTGCCCGCGCTGGTGCTCGGACTGTTCGTGATCTTCTTCGTGCTGCCGGTGCTCTGGCTGGTGCTGGCGGCGACCAAGACCGACGACCAGCTCGTGCACGGCAACCCGCTGTCGGTCGGGTCCTGGCACGCGCTCCGGGCCAACTGGGACGCGCTGACCTCCTACCAGGACGACGCGATCTTCCAGTGGCTGCGCAACTCCGCGGTCTACTCGTTCCTGGCGCTCGTGATCACCTTGCTGGTGGCGATCCCCGCGGGCTACGCGCTGGCGATGACCGAGTTCCGCGGCCGCCGCATGCTGCTGATCGCCACCCTCGTGGTGATGCTCATGCCGAACGCGACGCTGGTCGTGCCGCTGTTCCTGGAAGTCAACGCGGTGCACCTGATCGGGTCGATGTGGTCGATCATCCTGCCGTACGCGTTCTATCCGTTCGGCGTGTATCTGGCCTACATCTACTTCAGCACCGCGCTTCCCAGGGAACTGCTGGAGGCCGCACGGCTGGACGGCTGCAGCGAGATCGGCGTCTTCCGCCGGGTCGCGTTGCCGCTGGCCGCGCCGATCGTGGCGCTCGTCGGGTTCTTCAGCTTCGTGGCCAACTGGACCAACTACTTCCTGCCCTACGTCATGCTGCCGCAGAGCAGCCAGCTTCCGGTCCAGGTGGGCCTGGGCACGCTGCTGAACGACGTACCGCAGTTCAACCCGACCGTCGGGGACCTGGCCGTGCAACGTCCGGAGCTCGCGCTGGCGACCCTGCTGGCGATCACCCCGGTGCTCATCGTGTTCCTGTTCTCCCAGCGCTTCCTGGTGACCGGCATGCTCGCCGGCGCCACCAAGAGCTGAACATCCAGAACGTCCAAACGGAGATACCTTTCATGCATCCCGTCATCAAAGCCTCTGTCCCGGTGCTCGAGCCTCCCGGCTGGGCGCTGGCCGAGCGCGAGCTGTTCGATCTGCTGGACCGGTCGTGGCGGCGCTTCGCCGAGGACTTCACCGGCCCCGGCGGCGAGCTCAGATACCACGGGACGCTCTCCACGCGCGACGGCGGCGACGACTTCTACGAGGTCTTCTTCAACTGGCCGCAGCTGTATCTGCTCGGCGGCGCCGACGACCTGCTCGCCGCCTCCGAGCGGCACTGGGAGGGCGTGACCCGCCAGCTCACGGAGCTCGGCATGCTGCGCGACGAGTACGAGCGCGGATACGACTGGTTCCACCAGGGCGAGAGCCTGCTGCTGTTCTACTTCCTGTGTATGGCCGCGCCCGACCGCTGGCGCGAGCGCGCGGTCCGCTTCGCAGAGCTCTACATCGACCCGGTGCACCGCAACTACGACGCCGAACACCGCATCATCCGGCGCCCGCACAACGGCAGCGACCCGGACCGGGAAGGCCTGTTCGACGGCGAGAGCTACCCGTGGCTGCCCAAGGAAGCCGAGATGTACGGCTTCCCCCTGAACTGGATCCTGCCCGCGGGCGCCGAAACCCCGCCGCTGGACAAGGATCCGCGCCTGGGCGAACAGATGCGGCTGCGTACGGGGGTCGGCGACACCGCGGTCAACCTCGCGGCCACCAACCTCGCCCTCAATGCCCTGATCCTCACCGGCGAGGAGCGCTACCGGGACTGGATCGTCGAGTACGTCGGCGCGTGGCGGGAGCGTGCCGCCGCCAACGACGGCGTCATACCCGACAACGTCGCCCCGGACGGAACCGTCGGCGGCCTTCTGGAGGGCCGCTGGTACGGCGGCCACTACGGCTGGAACTGGCCGCACGGCTGGCACAGCGTCGGACCCGCCGCGGCGGTCGCGGCCCTGGCCGCCGCCACCGTCACCGGCGACGACTCCTACCTCGACCTGGTCGGCCCCACCCTCGACGAGGTCATCGCGCACGGCAAGACGATGACGTTCGCCGACGCGGACTCCAGCCTGCAGTCCAAGTGGACCATCCAGCTGCTCGACGACGTCCGGACCCCGACCTTCCACGTCCCGTACCGGCACGGCGACGACGGCTGGTTCGACTACAACCCGATGCCGGCGGTCGTGCCCGCCGCGCTCTGGCACCACACCGCCTCCGACGCCGACCGCGCGCGCATCGAGCAGCTGCGCGAGGCCTCGGGCATCGACTGGAGCGTCATCCGGCCGTTCCGCAGCAAGGAGGAATCAGGGCACGAAGAGCCCTGGTTCGCCTTCCTCACTGGCGACGACCCCGGCTACCCCGAGCGCATCCTGGCCACGGCGCAGGCCCAGGTGCGGCACCGCCTGACCCGCATGGAGCGGTACCGGGACCTGGACGTGCCCGAGGCCGACATCCACCTGTGGCAGCAGTCGAACCCGGTGGCCACCGAGGCCCTGGTCCAGCTCACCTGGGGCGGGCCGCAGGTGCTGTACAACGGCGGTCTCCAGCAGGCGCGGGTGCGTTACTACGACGCCGAATCGCGCCGTCCGGGCCTGCCGCCGTCGGTCGCGGCGCTGGTGTCCAGCATCGATCCGCAGGCGACCGTCGTGGAGCTGGTGAACCTCGACCCGGAGCAGGCGCGCACGGTGATCGTGCAGGCCGGGGCCTTCGCAGAGCACACCATCGCCGCCGTCGAGTACACGGCCTGCGAGGACCCGTCGTGGATCGGCGACCTCTATGACTACGGACACCGGCAGCCGGCCGAGACGTCGGAGTCGGCCGAGGTCGGCGGTCCGTGGCTCACCGTCGAGCTGCCCCGCTCCACGCGCGTGCGGCTGACGCTGCGCCTGGAGCTGCGCACCCGCCAACCGTCCTATCGCACGCCGTTCGACGCCGAGCCCGCGCAGACGGACGGCGCGGAGTGACCACGGAGCATCAGGACCCTGGGCTGGTCCGGGTCGTCGCGCGTGTCCGGCTCGAAGATCCGGAATCGGTGCGCTGTGCGATCGGCCGCCGCTCGGACGACCCGTACGTCGTCGGCGCGCCGCAGTCTTCAGGACGCGCCGGCGGGCTTCTTGGCCGATCCGGGATTGCGGGACGGGGCGTGCCTACTCTGCGCCGCCGGACTGCCGTTCGATGCCTGGGTGCGAGAACACCAGCAGCCCGAGCCGGTCGGGCTCGCTGCGGCGGTTGGCCGAGCACGACAACGTCGTGGTCAAGCTCTCCGGCCTGGCCACCGAACTGATGACGCAGGTCACCTCCTACGAGGACTGGTTCGCACCGGTCCTGGAAGCGCTCAACGCGTATCTGGCGGCGACCGCCGACGCGATGCTGTCCGCCAACGCAGAACGCGTGTACGGAGTCCGCGCCGCCTCTTCGGCCGACACCCACTCGATAGGAAAGCCCTGACATGCAACGCATAGCCCAAGTGGCCCGGCTGCGGCCAGAGCTGCGCGAGGAATACCTCGCCCTGCACCGCGAAGTCTGGCCGGGTGTCGAGGCCGCGCTGCGCGCGGCGCACATCCGCAACTACAGCATCTACCTCCACGGCGACATGCTCTTCGCCTACTACGAGTACCACGGCGCGGACTTCGCGGCCGACCTGGAGGAGATCATCAAGGCCGACCCCGAGACACAGCGGTGGTGGACCTTCACCGACCCCTGCCAGATCCCGTGGCCGGACTCCGCCGAAGGCAGCCGCTGGTCGGACCTGCCGGAGATCTGGCACCTCAGCGACGAACCACGTGTGTGACCGCTAACATTCCGCACGGCCAGCCCGAAGGAGGATCATGATGTCCGGCTTGCCCAACCGTTCCGGCCACCGCCGGAGACCGACGAGAACCGCCCTCACTGCAGCCTTCGCCGTTGTTGCCGCCGGTGCGTCCGTCGTCGCCCCGAGCGCCGCGCAGGCCGCCACCACCACGCTCTACGCCTCGCCGACCGGCAACGGAACGTCCTGCACGTCCGCCGCTCCGTGTTCCCTGACTCAGGCGCGGTCCTCGGTCGAAGCCATCGACACGAACATGACCGGCGACATCGTCGTCCAGCTCGCCGGCGGCGCCTACCGCCTGACCTCGCCGCTCAGCCTCGGCAGCGCCGATTCGGGCACCAACGGGCACACGGTCCGCTGGCAGGCGAACAACATCTACGCCGCGTCGGTCCCGGTCGGAGCCGACTCGCGGCAGCTCTACATCGACGGCGCGCCGGAGGTCATCGCGCAGGCCGGGGTGACCGCCAACGGCGGCACCGGCACCGCCGCGGTCCACGCGGTCGGCGCGGGCAAGTGCCTGGACGACAACAACTGGAGCACGACGCCGGGGACCCAGCAGCAGATCTGGGACTGCAACGGCCAGAGCAACCAGACGTTCACACACACCGCGTCGGGCCAGATCACCCTGTTCAGCGGCAGCAGCCAGCTGTGCCTGGACGACTACGGCTGGGGCACCACCAACGGCACCCAGGCCGTCGTCTACACCTGCACCGGCCAGGTCAACCAGCAGTGGAACCTCAATCCGGACGGCACGATCACCAACGCCTTCTCCGGCCTCTGTCTCGACGTGAGCGGCGGCGGGACGGCGAACGGCACCCTGGTCCAGCTCTGGACCTGCGACGGCGGCGGCAACCAGCAATGGAACCTCGGCTGACCATCCGCCGCACCCGACCTCTGTCCGGGGCCGTGACCGACGCCCCCGGCCCCGGGCAGAGCCACCATTTCCCACAGAAAGATCCTGACACCATGACGACCCCGCTGGCCGTGCGGTACACCGCCGCGCGCACCCTGACGACCGGCCCGGCCGAAACGGCGGCCCCGGGCCCCGGAGAGGTGGAACTCGCCCCGGCCTACGTCGGGATCTGCGGCACCGACCTGCACATCTTCCACGGCGACATGGACGCGCGGGTCAAGACGCCCGCCGTCATCGGGCACGAGATGTCCGGGCGGGTGGTCCGCGTCGGCCCGGGGGTCGAGGGTTTCGCGCCCGGCGACCCGGTCACGGTGATGCCGCTGCGCTGGGACGGCACCTGCCCGGCCTGCCTGCGCGGGCATCGGCACGTGTGCCAGAACCTTGATTTCATCGGCATCGACTCGCCCGGGGCGATGCAGCAGCGCTGGACCGTGCCCGCCTCGACGCTCGTCCGGCTGCCGGAGTCGCTGCCGCTGGACCGGGCGGCGCTGGTCGAACCCACGGCAGTGGCCGTCCACGACATCGGCCGCGCCGGCGTGCGCGACGGCGACCGGGTCGTCGTGGTCGGCGCCGGGCCGGTGGGCATGCTGATAGCCCTGGTCGCCGGAGCCGCCGGCGGGGACGTACGGATAGTGGAACCGAACGCCAATCGTCGGCGCCTGGCCGAACAGCTGGGGCTGCGGACGTGGGACCCCAGCGCGGATTCGGCCGACGGCGACGTGCTCGAGCGCGTCCGCGACTGGACCGGCGACGCCGGCGCGGACGTCGCGTTCGAAGTCTCCGGCGCCGAGGCCGGCGTGCAGACCGCGGTCGACGTGCTCGCGGTGCGCGGCCGGCTGTGCCTGGTCGCCATCCACCCCCGGCCCCGGCCGGTGAACCTGCACCGCTTCTTCTGGCGGGAACTGACGCTGATCGGCGCGCGGTTGTACGACCGCGAGGACTTCGAGACCGCTGTGCGCCTAGTCGCCGAGGGCACCGTCCCGGCCGAGCAGCTGATCAGCAGGGTCGTGCCGCTCGCCGACGCGCTCGGCGCCTTCCAGTCGCTGGAAGCCGGTCACGACGTCAAGGTCCTGGTGGACTGCACCGACTCCTCCTCGGAAGGCTCGGCATGAGCACGAACCGATTCGACTTGACCGGACGCCTGGCCGTCGTCACCGGCGCGCGCCGCGGCATCGGCCGGGCCATGGCCCGCGCACTGGCCGAGGCCGGGGCCGACGTCATCGGCGTGAGCGCGAACCTGGAGAGCGCCGGCAGCGACGTCGAGAAGGACGTGACCGCCGCCGGACGCACTTTCGAGGCGATCCAGGCCGACTTCTCCGATCCGGCCGCCGTCGCCGCACTCGGCGCGGACCTGGCCGGTCGCGAGCGTCCGGTCGACATCCTGGTCAACAACGCCGGCACCATCGCCCGCACTCCCGCCGCCCAGCACTCCGACGCCGACTGGGACGTGGTCCTGCAGGTCAACCTCTCGTCGCAGTTCGTGCTCACGCGCGCCGTGGGGGAGCGGATGATCGAACGCGGCCGAGGCAAGGTCATCTTCACCGCCTCGCTGCTCAGCTTCCAGGGCGGCATCACCGTGCCCGGATACACCGCCGCCAAGCACGGGATCGCCGGGCTGACCAAGGCGCTGGCGAACGAGTGGGCGCCGCACGGCGTCAACGTCAACGCCATCGCTCCCGGCTACATCGCCACCGACAACACCCAGGCGCTGCGCGACGACGCCGAACGCAGCGCGGCGATCCTGGGGCGCATCCCGGCCGGCCGCTGGGGGAGCGCCGACGACCTGGCCGGCGCGACCGTCTTCCTCGCCTCGGACGCCGCCGCGTACGTGCACGGCACGATCCTGCCGGTCGACGGCGGGTGGCTGGGCCGATGAACCGCCGAGAGGTCACGAACACGCCGCTGGCCCTGACCGATCTCGGCTTCGGGGGCTCGCCGATCGGGAACCTGTATCGGGAGGTCTCCGACGCTGATGCCGAGGCTGCGATCGTCGCGGCCTGGGACGCAGGCGTGCGTTACTTCGACACCGCGCCGCACTATGGACTCGGACTGTCGGAGCGCCGCCTCGGCGCGGTGCTGCGCGAGCATCCCCGCGACGAGTACATGCTGTCGTCGAAGGTCGGCCGCCTGCTCGTCCCCAACGAAGCGCCCAGCGGTCAGGACGATGACGGCTTCGCGGTCCCTGACACGGTGCGCAGGCAGTGGGACTTCAGCAGGGACGGCATCATGCGCTCCATCGAGGCGTCCCTAGACCGTCTCGGTACGGATCGCCTCGACATCGTCTACGTCCACGACCCCGACGAGCACTGGCGCGAAGCGGCCGAGGAGGCCATGCCCGCTCTCGCTCAGCTGCGCGACGAGGGCGTCATCGGCGCGATCGGTGCCGGGATGAACCAGTCCGCGATGCTCACCCGCTTCCTGCGGGAGACCCCCGCGGACGTGGTCATGCTGGCCGGCCGGTACACCCTGCTCGACCAGGGCGCCCTCGACGACGTGCTGCCGGCTGCGCTCGAGCACCGCAAGAGCGTCGTCGCGGCCGGTGTCTTCAACTCCGGTCTGCTGGCCACCGAGCATCCGGCGGCTGGGATGAAGTACGACTACCGGGAGGCCTCCGCAGAGCTCGTCGCCCGCGCCCAGATGATCGCGGAGGTCTGCGAGGCACACGGGACGACGCTGCCCGCCGCGGCCATCGCCTTCCCGTTCACGCACCCCGCTGTCGTCAACGTCACGCTCGGTATGCGGACCTCTGAGCAGGTGGCCCGGAACATCGAGCTGTACCGGGCGAGCGTTCCCGAAGCCCTGTGGTCCTACCTGCGGTCCCTGGGTCTGATCAGCCTTTAACCAGTGGCCGCCAGTGGAGATCGCTGGTAGACATCCGTCGTGCATACGACTCCCGAGCTGCCTGAGCTGCTCAAGCTGATCGAAGACCGCTCGTCCGCCTTCCGTGCCGCAGTGCAGGCCGCGCCTGATCTCGACGCGGAGGTCGCGGGCTGCCCCGGGTGGACGCTGACGGTCCTGGCGCGGCACCTGGGCGGCGTGCAGCGCCGGTGGTCCGGCATCGTCGCGGCCGGTCCGGCCGACGCGCCCCCGCCCGGGACCTGGCAGACGGCGGCCGAGTCGGCGCCGGAGGAGCGCGAGGCCCTGCTCGACTGGCTCGCCGAGTCGACCCGGCAGCTGGTGGACACGCTGCGCGAGGCCGGCCCGGACCGGGGCTGCTGGACCTGGTGGGGCGACACCCAGTCGCCGGAGACCTCCGGCGCCGTCGCCCGGCACCAGGTGCAGGAAGCCGCGGTCCACACCTACGACGCCCAGCTCGCCGGCGGCGTCGCACAGCCGCCGGCCCTGCCGGAGGAGGTGGCGGTCGACGGTGTCGAGGAGTTCAGCACGACCTGCGGCACCACCGAGACGCCCTGGCCGCACGAGCCCGCCACCGTCGACGTCCACATCACCGAGGGCTACTCCTGGCGCCTCACGCTGTCCGCCGACGGCTCGAGCGTGCGCCAGCTGTCGGACGCCGACGCGGGCTCAGCCGCCACCGCCTTCATGCGAGGCACGGCGAGCGACGTGATCCTCGTGTCCTACGACCGGATCCCGCTGGACACGCTCGAGCTCGGCGGCGACGTGAGCGTTGTCGAGCGGCTCCGCACCTGGGAGTTCTAGGCCAAGCCCGGGACCCTACAGGGACGGATCGAAGAACGGTCGGTCGTAGACCTCGAACGAGCGGATCGAAGCCCAGCAGCCGGTGTCCAGGGCGGTGACCGTGATGCGGAGGTGGCGTGTGGCCGCGGCGAAGGTGACGGTCTGGACCTGGGCGGTGCTGGTGGTCGCGGTCAGGTCGGCGAGGGTGGTCCAGGACGTGCCGTCGGGGGAGGCGTCGATCCGGTAGCCGTAGCGGTGGCCGGCGAATTCCCAGGCGACGCGCGCTCCGGTCACGGTGGTGACGCTGCCGAGGTCGACGCTCAGCCAGTGGCCGGTGGCGCCGTCGGCCGCGCACCAGCGGGTGGAGGTGTCGCCGTCCACGGCGTTCGCGGCGAGGTTTCCGTGCGCGGTTTCGACGCTGTCGGCGCTGGTCGCGCGACCGCGCGCGATGCCGGTGGGGATGACGGTTCGGTCCAGGACGATCGCGATCACGGTGTCGTCCGGGTAGCGGGTGCGGTCGATGCCGCTGATCGTGGCCTGATTTCCGGTGCTGCTGCCTGTATTGAGCGCGAGCGGGGCGTGCGACACCACGTCGTAGGCCCGCACCGCGTGGGCGTCGCCGAGCGCAGGCGTGGTGAACGTACTTCCGGAGTAGCCGGGCAGCAGGTGGACGTAGACGGTGTTCGCGGTGAAGGTGAAGCCGTACTGGCCGTCCACCGGGTCCCACGGTCCGCCGCGCGTGTTGTAGACCGCCTCGCCGTTGGCCTTCATGAACGTGCCGAGCTGCTGCATCAGCGCGGCCTGGTTGGCCGGGACGGTGCCGTGGCGGTCCGGTCCCACGTTGATCAGCACGCACATGTCCCGGATGAAGCTGTTGACCAGCAGCGCCATCGCGTCGGCGTAGCTCATCACGTGCCCGTCGGAGTTGTAGCCCCACGTGCTGCCGACGCTGAACGTCTTCTGCACCAGGTGGCCGGACCGCAGGCGGCCGGTGGGCACGGCGCCGCCTTCGTCGACGTCGTAGTCGCCGATCCAGCCCGATCGGGGCGTGGTGGTCGCCGTCGGTTGGGATTGGCGCACCAGGCCGGTCAGTCCCAGCGGCAGTCCGGTGCCCGTCTCCGTCGCGCCGTAGGCGGCGTCCACCTGCCAGCCGTTGCCGGAGTCCCGGTAGCGGCCCGGCTCCCAGAAGAACGACGCGTCGGCGTCAGAGCCCTGCTCGGCCAGCCAGCCGCCGTCCCACCAGAAGTCGTCCAGCGCGCCGTACTGCGTGACCAACTCCTTGACACACTGGTACACCTCCTCCTTCATCAGCCGGGCGTTCTCGTGGTGCGCCGGGTCGGTGGTGTAGCCCCAGGGGTTGGCGGCGCAGTGGGTGCCGGTGACGTCGTAGTAGCCGGGGTAGCGCCAGTTGATCGGGGAGTAGTAGAGGCCGACCCGCAGTCCTGCGGCGCGCACCGCGGACACGTACTCCCTGACGAAATCGCGCTTCAACGGTGCCTGCCCCGCGTTCCAGCTGGTGGGGTAGCTGCTCGGCCACAACGCGAAGCCGTCGTGGTGCCGGGCGGTGAGCACGGTGTAGCCGGCGCCGAGCTGCTGGGCCAGCCGGGCCCAGTCAGTGGGCTGATAGGCGTCGGCGGTGAACTGCTGCGGCGAGGACTGCGTGACGAAGTTCTGGTACGCAGCGGGTGTGATGGCGGCCGAGTGCATGTACCACTCGCCGTGCGCCGGGCCGGCGTAGACGCCCCAGTGGATGAACATGCCCAGGCGGGTGTCGCGCAGCCACTGGATCGTCGCGTCGGGTTGCTGCCACATCCCCTGGTCGAGCTTCGGGATCCGCAGGGGGACCAACGGATTCGGCTGCGTGGCGGCGTCCGTGGCGTCCGTGGCGTCGATGGCGTCGATGGCGTCGATGGCGTCGATGGCGTGCGGAGTGTGGGCGGCGTCTGCGAAAGCTTCAGCAGGGTTTTCTGCGCCGGCAGCGATGCCTGCGGCGGTCAACGTCGCCGCCGTGCCGGTGAGCACGGTGCGTCGGGACACAGAGTTCGTCATCAGGGGTCTCCGAAACTGTCGGGAAGCTTGCCGTGCCGCCAAGCGGCTAGTAGCCTCCGTCGCGCAAGGCAGGGAGAAACTTTCTCTTCATACTAGCGAAAGCTTTCTGCCTCACAAGTCCCCGCGCTCACCTTGGAGGTCCCATGCGGCTTGCTGTCTTCTCCAGAACCCGATGGCGGTCCGGCGTGACCGTCGTCGGCCTCGCCGGCCTGCTGTTCGCCGGCGTCTCCGCGGCCGCGCTCCCGGCGAACGCCGCTGGCGCTATCACCGCCTCGCAGAGCACTGCCGGGCCGTCGAACGCCGCGACGCGGTTCGTCGCCGACATGCAGCCCGGCTACAACATCGGAAACACGCTCGACGCCATCCCGACCGAGACCTCCTGGGGCAACCCGCTGATCAACCAGCAGTACCTCCAGAAGATCAAGTCCCTCGGCTACAAGAGCATCCGGCTTCCGGTGACCTGGAGCGGGCACGAGGGCGCCGCCCCCGACTACACCATCGACCCGGCCTGGACGGCCCGCGTCAAGCAGGTCGCCGACTGGGCGCAGGCCGACGGCCTGATCGTGGTGGTCAACGTGCACCACGACTCGTGGCAGTGGATCACGAACATGGCCACCGACCCGACCGTGCGGCCGCACTACGACGCGATCTGGACCCAGATCGCCGGCGCCTTCAAGGACGAGCCGCGTTCTCTGGTCTTCGAAGCCGACAACGAGCAGTCGTTCGCCGGCGTCACCGACACCCAGGGCGAGACGCTTCTGAACGAACTCCAGACGGACTTCTTCACCATCGTCCGCGGCACGCCGGGCGCGAACTCCACGCGCTATCTGATGCTGTCCACCCTCGGCGACACGGCTTCCCAGCCGCTGGACGACGCGCTGTCCGCCGAGATCGCCTCACTGCACGACTCGCACCTGATCGCCTCGTTCCACTACTACGGCTACTGGCCGTTCGGCGTGAACATCGCTGGCGTGAACACCTTCGACGCCACCTCGCAGCAGAACATGCTCGACGCCTTCAACCTGATGCACACCGAGTTCGTGGCGAAGGGCATCCCGGTCTACGCCGGCGAGGTCGGTCTGTACAACGATTACAAGGCGTTCGGCGGCCTTGAGCAGGGCGAGGTGCTGAAGTACTACGAGCTGCTCGGCTACGAGGCGCGCACCACCGGCATCACCCTGAGCTACTGGGACGACGGCGGCCGCATCCTGGACCGCACCACCCTGCAGCCGCTGGAGCCGTCCATATTCGCCGCGGAGCAGGCGAGCTGGACCAGGTGCTCGGGCACCGCGTCCAACGACACGGTGTACGTGCCCAAGGCGAGCCCGGTCGCCGACCAGAGCCTGACGCTCAACCTGAACGGCCTGAAGTTCACAGCGCTCTACAACGGGCACCAGCTGCTGCACCAAGGCCGCGACTACACCGTCAGCGGCACCCAGCTCACGCTCAAGGCCGCGCTGCTGACCAAGCTGACCACGCAGGCCGGCGCTCCGGCCTACGGCGTGAACGCGACGCTGTCGGCGCACTTCTCGCGCGGCCTGCCGTGGCAGATCAACATCGTGACCAACGCCCAGCCCGCGCTGACGGCGGCGACCGCGACGGGCGGCACGTCGAGCGCGTTCACCATCCCCACGCAGTTCAACGGCGACACGCTGTCCATGATGCAGTCCGTCTACGCCGACGGCACCAACGCCGGCCAGGCGACGTGGACCGCGTACCAGGCGTACAACTCGTCGTTCTCGGCCGACTACGCGAACAACGGCATCGTCCTGCCGTCCGCATATCTGGCCTCGCTCACCGATGGCAAGCGCGTGACGCTCACGTTCCACTTCTGGAGCGGCGCCACCGCGACGTACTACGTGACCAAGTCCGGCAGCACCGTCACCGGAACGCTGTCCTGACCCCACCCCGAGCCCACCGCGTGCGCCTGGAGCTGAGGACAGGCGCGCGCGGTGGTCATCGTTTGAGGAGAAGGTGTGCCGCTCGATCCGTTCCTCGCTGCCAAGACGCATCTTCTCGACGGCGTCACATGGGAGACCGCGTGGCAGAATCCGGACCACACGGCGCGGCTCACCGAGTTCTTCGCCGACCCCGACGGGCCGGGGATGCCGGACGTCGCGATCGAGGATCGCGTGATCCCGGGGCCGCACGGCGATATCAGCCTTCGTGTTTACCGCCCGCGCGGTGAGGCACGGCGCGCCTTGGTGTGGGTGCACGGCGGCGGATTCACCGGCGGCGAGCTCGATATGCCGGAGGCGCATCGGGTGTCGGCCGAGCTCGCCTTCCGGGCCGACGCGCTCGTGGTCTCCGTCGGCTATCGGCTTGCGACGGAGGCCATTCGCTATCCGGTGCCCGTTGACGATGTCCATGCCGCATGGCTGTGGCTCGCCGAGGGCGAGGGCGCTTCGCTGCTGCCGCCCGGAATCGTCGCGCTCGGCGGTGCCAGCGCCGGCGCGGCCTTGGCCCTGGCCGCCGCGATCCGCTTGCGTGACCAGGGCCGGCGGGGCCCGGACCGGTTGCTGCTCGCCTATCCCTTCGTGCACTTCCCGGTTCCGGCGTTGGAGGGCGAGGCGGCTGCCGAGATGCTGGGCCTGTCGTCGGTACTGCGGCACCCTGCCTCAGACATCGAGCAGATGGTGCACAACTACGTCGGCCGCCTATCCGTGCTGCCGCCGCTGGCCTTTCCTGGCGCGGCCGACCTCGCGGGTCTTGCGCCGACTGCTATCGCAGTGTCCGAATACGACGATCTGCGGCCCTCCGGCGACCTGCTCGCGAAGCAGCTCGAAGAGTCCGGCGTGCCCGTGCGCAGGTATCTCGCACCGGGGATGCTGCACGGGCACCTCAACCGTGCTCCCAGCCTCGCGGAGGTCGGCCGCACGCTTGGGTTCTTCGCCTCGGCGCTCGTCGGCTGGTGAAGTGAAGAAGACTCCTGATTCCGTTCGGTTTAGGCGGGTTCCTCGACCCGGTGCCGTGTCGCCACCACGACTGCCGCGCCGCCGATTGCCAGCGCCGCGAGCACCGCTGCGAACACCGACGCGCTGGTGCTGAGTCCGACCGCGTCGCTGAGGTATCCGGCCGCGACCGGCAGGGTTCCGGCGGCGAGGTAGCCGCCGACGTTCAGGGCCGCGTTGGCCTCGGCCAGGCGGCGCGCCGGGATGGTGGCGTTCAGCAGGGACAGGCCGGCGAGCTGGCCCAGGCCTTGGCCGACGCCGGCCAGGATGGCGGCGGTGAACAGCAGCGGTGCCGAGCCGGCGGTGACCGCGCCGGCCAGCGCCGCCATCGCCAGCGTCGTGGCGCCGAGGCTGACCAACAGGATGCGGCGGCGGCTGAGGCGATGGACGGCGAACTGCGCTCCGGTCGCGGCGGCGAACATCACGAACGCGGTGCAGCCGGCCAGGATGCGGCTGCCGGAGTGCAGCAGGTTCGCCAGCAGGGAGGGGCCGAGGGAGAGGACGAACGAGGTCGCGGTGATGCCGGGGGCGAAGGCGGCGATGCCGTGCAGCAGCGGCACGCGGCCGTGGGGCGGGACCGAGGGGATGCGGATCCAACTGCCGCCTGCGGTGCCTCCGGTGCCTGCGGCGCGTGCGGCTGGCGCGGTGTGTGCAGCGCGCGCGGGCTTGGGAAGCGGAAGTCGCAGCACGGCGACCAGCGCCGTCAGCAACAGCACGGCCTCCACCGCGAAGACGGTGACCGTCGGTCCGGCGACGGTCTGCGCCAGGATCCCGGCCGCCAGCGGGCCCAGCCCCGCGCCGAACACCATCGCGCACGAGGCGAGCAGCGCGCCCTGGCGCCGGCGTTCGGGCCCGGCGACGTCGGAGACCGCAGCCATCCCGGCGCTGACCACCGCGCCGACCGCGATCCCGGTGAACAGGCGGGCCACGATGAGCGCGACCACGGATGTGGCCGTGGCGAAGACCAGGCAGGCGGCCAGCGCAAGGAGCAGGGCCGGTATCAGGACCGCCTTGCGTCCCAACCGGTCCGAGGCGATGCCGCTGACCAGGAGCGATGCCAGCAGGCCGACGATGTAGAAGGCGAAGATGACGGTGAGCGTGCCCTTGGAGAAGCCCATGGAGCGCTGCCAGAGCACGTAGAGCGGGGTGGCGGCGTTCGACAGGACGAACACTGCGGTGATCGGCCAGGCGGCGGTCAGGATCGAGCCGACGGATGCTGTGGCGCGCTCGGGCCGCTGACGGACCTGTCGCGCTGTGGAGGAGAGGACTTCAGGCATGAGGCTGCCCCCGGAATGTAGTACGAGTTTCTTCGAACAGGCGACACTGTACGATAGAACTCGTACTGAGAGCGAGGAGTCAGCCGTGACAGGCACCAAGGCACGCGCCGCGAGGCCCGAGGCGACATCCGGGGCCGCGCACCGGTTCGCGACGTTCCCGGCGCGCCCGGACGCGCCGGAGCCGCTCGACGAGCCGGCGCGCGACGACATCCGTCTGGAGCAGGTGATGGCGGCGCTGTCGGACCCGCTGCGCCTGACGATCGTCCAGCGGCTGCTGCTGGCGGCCGAGGCCTTCGACCACACCTGCGGCTGGTTCGGCTTCGACCGGCCGAAGTCCTCGCTGACGCACCATTTCAAGGTGCTGCGCGAGGCGGGTGTGACGCGGCAGCGGCAGTACGGGCTGGAGCGGCGCAGCCAGGTGCGGATCGAGGACCTGGAGGAGCGGTTCCCGGGGCTGCTGGACCTGGTGGCGGACTGGGAGCCGCAGGAGCTCTAGGCGGGCTGGGGGACTACCAGAGCCCGACCGGCTCTCGTCCGGCCGCTCGGAGCAGGATGTCCCGCATCGAGCCCATCCCGTACATGTCGACGTCGCTGGAGATGTCGGCCACGTCCAACAGCAGCGGCCGGAGGTCGACACCGGCGTCCCGCGCCTGCCCGCACAGATCGTTCAGGGTGAGCATCATGTCCCGCGTGTCGCCGTCGTGGTCCTTGGCGGACATCTCCAGCAGCCGCTGTCGGAAGCCCTCGGGCGTTGGCTCGAAGGGCAGCGTTGTGGCCCAGCAGAACGAGTGATACCGCTCCAGGAGTGCGCGCAATTCGGCCCGGACCTGCTTGTGGCCCTCGGCGTAACAGGAGATCACGTCCCGCAGTGCCGCCTCAGCCTCCGGACGGATCCCCGCCTCGTCCAGCGGATGCGGGCCCTGCCGCATCTTCGGCACCCAGTCGGGGTCGGTGAGGTCCACCGGCCGCGTGGCGATGGGCTCGACGCAGGCATCGAGCACTGCGACGCGTTCTTCAAGCTCCGCCAGATCGCTCATGGCGTCATTCTCCTCGTGGATCGACTCGACGACGAGCCCTGATATAACGTGTCATCGAAATGACGACAGGTGCGGACGTCGCAGCTGCGCGAGCTGCGCACGCAGATAGCGGGCTGGGAACCGGAGCTGATCGAGGCCGCCCGCGCCTTCGGCGCCGGCGCCGCCGCCGACCTGGCCGCCCTCCGCAACGCCCTGAGTCACCTCGATCCGGCCGATCTGCTGGGCACCCGCTGGCCGACCCGGCCGTGAGAAGACACCAGCACAGACACCAGAATACCGATACCGAAATCGACACCCCATAAGGAGAACCGCCCGGTGGCCAGCAGCACCGAGACCCTGGAGTTCCAGGCCGAGACCCGCCAGCTGTTGCAGCTGGTGATCCACTCGATCTACTCGAACAAGGACATCTTCCTGCGCGAGCTGATCTCCAACGCCTCCGACGCCCTGGACAAGCTCCGCCTGGAGTCGCTGGTCGACTCCGACCTCGACGCCGACACCTCCGACCCGCACATCACGCTGGAGGTCGACAAGGACGCGCGCACCCTGACCGTGCGCGACAACGGCATCGGCATGGCCCGCGAGGAGGTGGTGGAGCTGATCGGCACCATCGCCAAGTCCGGCACCGCGAGCCTGCTGGAGAAGGTCAAGCAGGCCAAGGACGCCGAGGCGGCGCAGGGCCTGATCGGGCAGTTCGGCGTCGGGTTCTACTCGGCGTTCATGGTCGCCGACAAGGTCACGCTGCGCACGCGTCGCGCCGGAACCGCCGAGGGCACCCTGTGGGAGTCCGACGGCGAGGGCACGTACGACATCTCCACGGCCGAGGACCTGCCGGTGGGCACCGAGGTCACGCTTCAGCTGAAGACCGCCGACGGCGAGGACGGCCTGGCGGACTACCTGGCCGAGTGGAAGATCCGGGCCATCGTGAAGCAGTACTCGGACTTCATCCGCTGGCCCATCCGGATGGCGGTCGAGCGCGGCGGGGAAGACGGCGTGACCGTCACCGAGGCGGAGACGCTGAACTCGATGAAGGCGCTGTGGGCCAAGGCCCGCAGCGAGGTGACCGAGGCCGAGTACCACGAGTTCTACAAGCAGATCAGCCACGACTGGACCGACCCCGCCGAGATCATCCACATGCGCTCCGAGGGCACCTTCGCCTACGACGCGCTGCTGTTCATCCCCTCCCAGGCCCCCTTCGACCTGTTCGCCCGCGAGACTAAGCGCGGCGTGCAGCTGTACGTCAAGCGGGTGTTCATCATGGACGACTGCGAAGCGCTGGTGCCGAACTACCTGCGCTTCGTCAAGGGCGTCGTGGACGCCCACGACCTGTCGCTGAACATCTCCCGCGAGATCCTGCAGCACGACCGGCACATCCGCGGCGTGCGCCGCCGCCTGGTGAAGAAGGTCCTCGGCACCGTCAAGGACATGCAGGCGGACAACGCCGAGGGTTACGCCAAGCTGTGGGACCAGTTCGGCCGGGTCTTCAAGGAAGGCCTGATCGAGGACACCGACAACACCGAGGCGCTGCTGGAGCTGATCTGTGTTGACTCCACCCATGGCGCCGACTCCACGCACGACGCCGAGAAGCCCACCACGCTGCGCGAGTACGTGGAGCGGATGAAGGACGGCCAGGACGCGATCTACTACCTCACCGGCGCCACCCGTGCGGCGGTGGAGAACTCCCCGCACATGGAGGCCTTCGCGGCCAAGGGCTACGAGGTCCTGATCCTCACCGACCCGGTCGACGAGGTCTGGGTCGACCAGATCACCGAGTTCGACGGCCACCGCTTCCAGTCCATCGCCAAGGGCCAGGTCGACCTCGACGCCGACACCGACGAGGGCGACGGCGAGGAGCGGAGCAAGCGCGAGGCCGACTTCGCCGCCCTGCTGCCCTGGCTGGCCGCGACCCTCGGCGAGCACGTCAAAGCCGCCCGGCTGTCCTCCCGGCTCACCACCTCGGCGGCCTGCGTCGTCGGCGACACCGGCGACATGACGCCGATGCTGGAGAAGATGTACCGGGCCATGGGCCAGCAGATGCCCCCGGTCAAGCGCATCCTGGAGATCAACCCCGACCACCTGCTGATCAGCGGCCTGCGCACCGCGCACGAGAAGAACCCCGACGACCCGGCGCTCCCCGAGCTCGCCGAGATCATCCTGGGCACCGCCCTACTCGCCGAAGGCGGCGACCTGCCGAATCCGGCGCGTTTTGCCCGGCAGCTGACCGAGCGGCTGAGCCGGAGTCTGTGACCTGACCCGTCAGGGGCACGGCCGGCGGGCGGCTGGCCGTGCCTCGTGCTTTTTGGGCGCTGCTGCTTTGTGTGTGGGTGCTGGTGTCGGGTGGCGGTCGCGTGTCAGACGCTCGCCCGCACGACGTGTGCGCAGTGACTCAGACCGCCGCGTGGTTGTATTCGCGAAAACCGGCGGCCGCCAGCGCGAAATGACTCGCTCAACCGAACTGCGTCCCCCGCGAGGCCATCAAACCATGCGCGAAGCCGTAAAAAGCCCTTAAAACCTACAAACCAACCGCACCCGCCACACCCACCCGACACCAGCACCAGCACCCACACACAAAGCAGGAGCGCCCTTTTTCGCCGTACCGCGCGCCGATCGCGCGCGCCTGCGCCACCTTCCGTGGCCGCGCCTCTCTGCGGTCGACCATCTCGTCGAACCGGTTCGTCAGAACCTAGGCCGCCGGCCCCCGGCTGTCAACGCCCCCGGGGCGACCAGGTCGTCAGGGCTCGGCTTGCTCGCTGTTCACATGATTGACACACGAAGCCGACGCGCCTACTCTCGCTTCAACTCGCCGGTCGAACCGGTTCGATTTCAGCCCGTCCTTGTCGCCATCGGAGAGTCGCGTGAACATCGGTGAGATCGCTCGTCGTGCGGGAGTCTCCCGCAGCACGGTGTCCTACGCGCTGTCCGGGAAGCGGTCGATCTCGCCCGAGACCCGGGCGCGGATCCAGGCGGTGATCGACGAGCTCGACTATCAGCCCAGCGCCACCGCGCGGGCGCTGTCCTCGGGCCAGACCCACACCCTGGGCCTGGTGTTCCCGCCGGCCAGCAGCCACTACACCGACATGCAGTTGGACTTCATCGGCTCGCTGGTCGAGGCCGCCGCCGGGTTCGGGTACGACGTGCTGCTGGCTGCGTCCGTCGGCGACAACGAGCAGGGGCTCCGGCGCCTGGTCGCCGAGCGGCGGGTGGACGGCGCGGTCCTGATGGAGATCCGGCTGGACGACGCGCGGGTCGACTACCTGGCCGAGGCCGGGTTCCCGTTCGTCACCATCGGCCGCACCGGCAAGCCCGACCACACCCGGTGGGTCGACATGGACTACACCGCGCTGGTCAGATCGTGCGTGCAGCACCTGGCGCACCTCGGCCACCGGCGGATCGCGTTCGTCAACCGCTCGGAGCGGCTGTTCCGCGCCGGGTACGAGTCCGCGCACCGCAGCCTGACCGGGTTCGAGGCCGCCTGCCGGGAGCAGGGCGTCGTCGGCACGGCCTACCTGTGCGGCGACGACGCGGCCTCCGGCGAGGACACCGTCGGCCGGATCCTGGCCGCCGCTCCGGACACCACCGCCCTGGTCACGGTGAACGAGGCGGCGCTCGGCGGTCTCTACCGGGGCCTGGCCGCACACGGCCGCAAGGTCCCGCTGGACTTCTCCGTCACCGGGATCGCCCTGAGCCGCTGGGCCACCGCGGTCACGCCGCAGCTGACCGCGGCCGACGTCTCGGCCGCCGAAATGGGCCGGGTCGCGGTGGAACTGCTCCTGGAACTGCTCGCCACCCCCGACGCGCCGCCCCGGCACGTCCTGCTCGCACCACCGGTCTCCCTGCGCGCGAGCACCGGGCCCGCCCCCGCATCAGAGCACTGACAGCTCACTGACAGTCATCCGGCAGGCGACTGTCAGACGGCATCTCAGAGCACTGACGCAAGGCGTTCTCCCGGCGCTCGCGCGACCCAGAAATCCCATCCTCCGCACGGCAATGCGGAGTCCGTCAGCCGCCTGGTGGCGGCGGATCGAAAGGGAACGACTATGAAATCACATTCCATAACCCGGCGGCTCGCCGCCGTCGGACTGGCCTTGGCGATCACCGGCGCGGCCGCCGCCTGCTCGGCGTCCAAGAGCTCCACGGGCGCCGGGGGTTCCGGGTCCGGTTCCGGGTCCGGCGGCGCGGCGGCCGGCGGCACCTTCACCGTCTGGGACCCCTACCCGCAGTTCGACAGCGGTTCGGCCTGGTCCCAGCTGCTGAGCAAGTGCGGCACCCAGGCCGGGGCGACGGTCAAGCGCACCGGCTTCGACACCACCGACCTGACCACCAAGGTCCTGCTGGCCGCGCAGCAGGGCAACTCCCCGGACGTGCTGATCGTCGACAACCCGGTGGTCTCCACGCTCGCCGACGCCGGAGTCGTCACCGACACCGGAACCACGCACCTGGACACCTCGGGCGTCGCGCCGAACCTGCTGGCGGCCGGGCAGCTGGCGGGCAAGACCTACGGCGTCCCGATCGGAGCCAACACCCTGGCGCTCTACTACAACAAGGCCGTGCTGACGGCGGCCGGCGTGGACATCGCCTCGGTGAAGGACTGGCCCTCGCTGACGGCGGCGCTGGCGAAGGTCCACGCGGCCGGCAAGAAGGGCATCACGTTCTCGGCGATCGGCACCGAGGAGGGGAGTTTCCAGTTCCTGCCGTGGTTCTGGGGCGCCGGGGCGAACCTGAAGCAGCTCGACTCCTCGCAAGGCGTCGCGGCGCTGTCGCTGTGGACCGACTGGCTGAAGAAGGGCTACGCGCCGAACTCGGTCATCAACAACACCCAGACGACCAGCTGGCAGGAGTTCGCCACCGGCCAGTACGCGTTCAGCGAGAACGGTACGTGGCAGCTGGCCAACGCCAAGAAGGCAGGGTTCGACTACGGCATCATCCCGATCCCGGCCATGACCGGCGGAACCGCCGCGGCGCCGACCGGCGGCGAGTTCGTCACCATCCCGGTCCAGGACAAGACCGACCGCTACACCACCTCGCAGAAGCTCGTGGCCTGCCTGACCAGCGCCGACAACGCGCAGGCCACCGACACCACGCTGTCCTACGTCGCGGCCACGCCGGCCGTGCAGGCCAAGCAGGTCGCCGCCAATCCCGACCTGCAGCCGTGGGTGGCCGCGGTCGCCGCAGCCAAGGGCCGCACCAGCGACGACCTGGGGACGAAGTACCCGAAGATCTCGCAGCCGATGTGGACCGCGGTGCAGGCGGCGCTCAGCGGCTCGTCCTCCCCGCAGGCCGCGATGACGACCGCGCAGAACGCCGCCGCCGCGGCGACCAAGTGACGCCGGACATCCAAGGCACCTGCTCATGGACTCCACGACGCTCATGAATTCCACAACGCCCATGAATTCCACGACACAGGCCGGAGCGCGGTCTGTACCGGATGCGAAGGGCGTGCGGGGCGCGCGCGGGGCGGTCCTCACCGCCCTGCGCCGCGGTCCCGCGTCCGGTCCCCGCCTCACCTCCGCGAACTGGGCGGGCTGGGCGTTCCTCGCCCCGGTCGCGGTGTATCTGGTGGCCTTCTACGCCTACCCCATGTACCGCAACATCGAGCTCAGCCTGCACCACTACACGGTGCGCTCGTTCGTCCACGGCGGCGCCCCGTTCACCGGCCTGGACAACTATCGCAAGATCCTGAGCGACCCGGCCTTCGGCCCGGCGCTGATCCACACGCTGGTGTTCACCGGCGTGTCGATCCTGTTCCAGTTCTGGATCGGCATGGGGCTGGCGGTGTTCTTCACCCGGCACTTCCGGTTGTCGGCGACGCTGCGCGCGCTGTTCCTGGTGCCGTGGCTGCTGCCGCTGATCGTGTCGGCCTCGACGTGGTCGTGGATGCTCAACAGCGACTCCGGCGTGGTCAACCACGTGCTGCACAGTGTGGGGATCGCGCCGATCGACTGGCTGACGTCCCCGAAGTGGTCGCTGGCCTCGGTGATCATCGCGAACGTCTGGATCGGCATCCCCTTCAACCTGGTCATGCTCTACAGCGGCATGCAGGCGATCTCGCCGGAGTTGTACGAAGCCGCGGAGCTGGACGGCGCGAGCGCGTGGCAGCGGTTCTGGAAGGTGACGTTCCCGCTGCTGCGCCCGGTCGCGGCGATCACGCTGCTGCTCGGGCTGGTCTACACGCTGAAGGTCTTCGACATCATCTGGATCATGACGAAGGGCGGCCCGGCCGGCTCCTCGGCGACCTTCGCGACGTGGTCCTACCAGCTGGGCTTCGGCAACCTGCTGCCGGAGTTCGGGCCCGGGGCGGCGGTCGGCAACCTGCTGGTCGTGATGGCGCTGGCCTTCGGCCTGGTCTACATCCGGGCGCAGCGCAAGCAGCGGGAGGCGTGATGCAGAACGTTCGAGGCCCCGGCGCTTCCCGTGCTCTCCGTGCTCCCCGCACGACGTGGTGGAAGACCGGCGTGGGCCTGGTGCTGACCGCGCTGATGCTGTTCCCCGTCTACTGGATGGTCAACGAGTCCCTGACCCGCGATCAGGACATGCGCAAGACCCCGCCGAACTGGTTCCCGGTCCACGGCACCCTCGACGGCTACCGCGCCGTACTGCACCAGCAGATGCCGTACCTGGGCACGAGCTTGTTCGTCGGCCTGGGGACGGTGGTCCTGACCGTGGCGGTCGCGGCGCCGGCCGGCTACTCGCTGGCCAAGCTCCGGCCGCGCGGCGGCGGCCTGCTCAGCTTCGCGCTGCTGATCGCGCAGATGATCCCCGGCATCATCATGGCGATGGGCTTCTACGCCATCTACCTGAACCTGGGCCTGCTCGGCAGCGTGCCGGGGCTGATCGTGGCCGACTCCACGATCGCGGTCCCGTTCGGCACGCTGGTGTTCGCCGCCTTCATGTCGGGCATCCCGGAGGAGTTGCTGCAGGCCGCCAAGACCGACGGCGCCGGGCAGCTGCGCACGTTCTGGTCCATCGTCATGCCGGTCAGCCGCAACGCCGTCGTGACCGTGTCGCTGTTCGCCTTCCTGTGGGCGTGGTCGGACTTCATGTTCGCCAACACCCTCGACAGCGAGGGCGGCGCGCAGCCGATCACCCTTGGCATCTACCACTACATCGGCAACAACAACCAGCAGTGGAACGCCATCATGGCCACCGCGGTCGTGGCGTCGGTCCCGGCCACCGTCCTGCTCGTCGTCGCCCAGCGCTACGTCGCCGCCGGCGTGACCGCCGGAGCGGTCAAGGACTAGCAGGACCAGCAGGACTAACAGGACCAGCAGGGCCGGCAAGGTCCAGCCCGCCGACGCAGCCGTCCGCACCCCGTACACAGAAAGACCACTATGACCATCGCCGGTGCCCTTCCGACGTTCGACGTCCGCGACATCCCCTTCAGCCACCACGGATCATGGTTCGGCATCTCGCCGGTGATCGCCGAGGCGACTTACGCCGAGGACCTGCACCTCGTCTCGCACCAGAACGGACTGCACGCGGTTCTGCGCTTCACGCCGACCGATCCGTCCGGCTCCCGCGTCGAGGCGGCCGTCGAGGCCACGCCGGCCCGGCTCGGCTGGACGTGGCAGGGTTCTGCGATCGAACTCGGATACGAGACCGACGACACGGTGCGGGTGCGCGGCGACGGCACGGGTTTGGGCCTGCGCGTGAGCGCCGCCGATCCGAAGCTCACGCCGTTCAGCGGGCCCTACTTCTACCGCGATCCGGTCGACGGGTCCTACATCTACACGCTCTACCAGACCGGACGCCGCTATCGGATCACCGTGCTGTCGGGGGAGCCCGCCGAGGTCTTCGGGGAGCAGGCGCTGGGAACCGCCGAACGAGGTCTGCTTCTGCCCGCCGACCGGGCCTGGGAGATCGCCGTCGAGGAGTTCGACAGCGCCCGGCCGCGCTATCGCAGGGGTGTGGCGTTCGACGGCGTCGTGAAGGCTGCCGAGAAGCGGTTCGCAGAGTTCGTGGACGCGATCGCGCCGTGGCGTGGCGCCGAGACTCCGGCGGCGGAACTGGCCGCGTACGTCCTGTGGTCGGCGACCGTGCGGCCGGCCGGATTCCTGTCCCGGCCAGGCGTCCTGATGTCGAAGCACTGGATGGACAAGGTCTGGAGCTGGGACCACTGCTTCAACGCGATCGCCCTGGCCGCCGGCGCGCCGGAGCTTGCGTGGAGCCAGTTCCAGATCCCGTTCGACCATCAGGACGAGAGCGGTGCGCTGCCGGACTCGGTGACCCACTCCGAAGTCCTCTACAACTACGTCAAGCCGCCGATCCACGGCTGGGCCCTGGGACATCTGCGCGCGAACCTTCCCCGCGAACTGAGCCGCGCCGAGGTCGTGGACGTCTACGACAAGCTGTCGGCCTGGACGCGCTTCTGGCTGTCCGCACGCCGCGTCCCGGGCCAGGCGCTGCCGCACTACCAGCACGGCAATGACAGCGGCTGGGACAACGCGACCACCTTCGACGCCGACCGCGTCGTCCAGACCTCGGATCTGGCCGCCTTCCTCATCCTGCAGCTCGACCGGCTCGCCGGACTCGCCGAGGAGCTGGACCTCCCCGACGACGCCGACGTCTGGAGACGCCATCGCGAAGAGGTGAGTACCGCGATGCTGAAGGAGCTGTGGCGCGACGGCCGGTTCGTCGCGCGTGGCGCCGCGACCGGAAAGGCCACCGCCAGCACCAGCCTGCTGGACCTGATGGCGATCGTCCTCGGCGACGCTCTGCCCGGCGACGTCCGGGACACGCTGGCCCGCGACATCGAAGCCCACCTCACGCAGTACGGCCCCGCCACCGAACAGCTCTCGTCGGAGCACTACGAGGCCGACGGCTACTGGCGCGGCCCGATCTGGGCCCCGTCGACCGTCCTGATCGAGGACGGTCTGCGCCGCGCCGGCTTCGCCGAGCTCGCCGACGAGGTGAGCAGCCGCTTCCGTGCCCTGTGCGAGAAGTCCGGCTTCGCAGAGAACTTCGACGCTCTGTCCGGCACCGGCCTGCGCGACCGCGCCTACACCTGGACGGCCAGCGCCTACCTGATCCTCGCGGCCGCCCACGAATCGCGGAGGCAGGGTTAGTTCACCCCGCAGCATCGGACAGCCACCGGTCCGATGCCGGTGTTACCGGTCGCCTGCTAAGCTGGCGACCCGCAAAGCGGTTGAACGTTCATCAACTTACCCCCGGTTCATCTCTCTGAGAGGCTTCCTCGCGAAGATGGTCGTCGACGATGCCTCGGCGGAGTTCCACGACTTCTTCGAGCGCCACTACGCCGAGCTGAGCCGGCTGGCCTTCCTGCTGACCGGTGAGTCGGAGGGGGCGGACGACCTCGCCGCGGACGCCATGCTCGCGCTGTGGCACCGGTGGGACCGGCTGCGCGCGGCCGACCATCCCGTCGCCTACGCCCGCGGCGTGGTGGCGAACATGGCACGCAACCGCACCCGCCGGGCGATCCGCGAGCGCAGCCGCGTCAGGCTGCTCTGGGCTGGCCGGACCGAGCGGGTCGAGGAGCCGGACGTGGCCGGCGGCGTGGACGTCCGCGCGGCGCTGGCCCGCCTGCCCTTCCGCAAGCGTTCCTGCGTGGTTCTGCGGCATGCTTTCGACATGTCGGAGAAGGAGACCGCGCAAGCGCTCGGGATATCGGTCGGTACGGTGAAGAGCCAGACGTCGAAGGGCATGGCCGAGCTCCGACGGCTGCTCGGCGTCCAGGCGGCCGGAGATCTGGCGGAAGGGGGATTCGGTGGACGACACTCGCAAGCATCTGCGCCAGGCCGCTGAGGCCCACCAACCGGACCGGGAGGCGATGCTGGCCCGGATCGAGCAGAGCATGGCCGCCGGGCCGCACGCCGATCGCGGGCCCCGCGCCGACCGGGCCCGGCTGTACCGGCGGCGCCGGCAGGCCTCCTGGCTCAAGGTCGCGCTCGTCGGCTTCGCCGGCGTCGGCGTGCTGGGCCTCGGCGGCCTCGCCCTCGCAGCCGGCGTGCGGCAGGAAGCGCCCCAGCATCCGACGCCGGTGACCGTGACGCCGACCGCCCCGGCCACGACCTCGCAGCCCCAGGCTCCAGCCACGACGAAACCGCCGACCTCCTCCGGGCCGTCCACGCCGCACCGCTCGGCCACACCGAGCGCCGACGGACCGAACGCGCTGAACGGGCTGATCTCGGCCCACGCAGACGTCAACGCGCACAGCACCGTCTACTGGTCCCAGAACGACCTGACCCTCGACGTCGCCCAGCCGCTGAGCGCGCTGACCGTGGAACTGCGGATCGCCCAGACCGGCGCCGTGCAGAGCACCGGAGACTGGCAGACGGCGCCGCCGGACGACTTCACGGTCACCGTGACACCCTCCGACGGCTACCTGGTCTACCGCTGGACCCTCAAGCCCGGCCACACGATCCCGGCCGCGCAGCAGCTCTTCGGCGCGCAGTTCAACCACGCGACCGGCAAGCGCGACGCGGGCCGGGACACGTACCTCATCGATGCGACCGCGGCCGGCCACACCGGCGAGATCCGCGGGGGCTTCGCGGCAGGCAACTGAAAGCCCCTCCGGTCGCCGGGGCTCAGGGCTCCAGTGACCGGAAGGGCTCGGATTCACAGCAGGTCCAGCGGCGAACTCATCACCCCCGGTGCGCAGCCTTGGTGCGCCGCCGGCGCGTCACCAGAATGCCGCCGGCAGCGATGACGATCACGCTTCCGATCATGGTGTAGGTGATCGCGCTGCTCGCTCCGGTGAAGGCCAGCACGCCGCCAACGTCCCCATGGTCCTGCGACGCGTCAGCCGCAGCCGTGGTCGATCTGCTCGAAGTCGGCGTCTTCGCTGCACCGCCGACACTCCCGCGGTATTGCGAGCCCCCGGCGGTGGAAGAGGTGTGCGATCCCGGCGCGCTCTGATGCGTGGGTTGCGTGGGATGGGTACCCGATGTGGCTGGGGTCGGCGCCGAGGAAGGAGCCGCGGTCGGCGGAGCGGCCACCGGCCCGGTCGGCTTCAGTTGGAGCGTCGTGATCGAGTACGGCGGCAGCGTCTGCGCGGCCGCGGTACCGGCCGTCGCGGTCGTCAGCGCGGTCCCGCCCTTGGTGTACGAGACGGTCGTGACCGCCCCGGCGGCCGGCGTGAACCCGCGGTACGCCAGCGACACCGTCGCCGCGTTCGCCGCGTCCTTGTTGATCAGCATGACGTTCAGGCCGCCGCCGGTCGTGCGCACCGCGTGCACGGCCACCGTCGCGCTGCCCGACGACGACTGCACCATGGTGTCGCCGGGTGCGGCCAGCGCGGTGAGCGAGCGGATGCCCCAGTACGTCGGGAAGGGTGTCTCCAGAGCCGGCTCGCACGTCCCGCCGGAGCAGGTCCCGCTGGACAGGATGCCCTCGTCCTCGTAGTCGGTCTGGCCGTCGAGGGACTTGGCGGCGCTGGGGCCGTTGTGCTCGTCCCACCAGTCGACGTTGAAGACCCCGTGCTCGAACCAGGTCATGAAGGTGTCCGGCGCGTACAGCGCCGCGGCCTGGCTGGTCTTCGCGGGGGAGTTGTCGCCGTCGGTCTCGGTGACGGCGATCTGCACGGACGAGGCGCGCGACCCCGCGTAGGTGGCGATCAGTGAGCGCAGCGTGTCGGTGATGGCCCCGATCTTCTCGGGGGTGTTCAGCAGGTCCGCCGAGGTCGCGCCGCCGGGGTAGGAGTGCACGATGACGAAGTCGATCGAGCTTCCGGCGATGGACAGCACCGTGTGGTTCCAGTCGGCGCCGTCGCCGGGGCCCTTCGTCCCGTCCGGAAAGCCGCCGGGGGTGGTGAGCACCGCTCCGATCTTCACGGTGGGATCCACGGCCTTCATCGCCTTGGCGTAGGCGACCAGGTTCGTGGCGTACGTGGTCGGGCTCTTGTCGGCGTGGTTGTCGGTCTCCCAGCCGCTGCCGTTGCTGTAGTGCCCGTTGCCGTAGACCTCGTTGCCGATCTCCCAGTACTTCACGCCGTAGTGCTTGTCGACGTTCGCGTACTTGACCCAGTCGGCGGCCTCCTGGGGCGAGCCTGAACCGTAGTCGGCGATCAGGATCGGCTGCGCCCCGACCGTCTTCGCGGTGGCCATGAACTGGTCGAAGCCGGTGTTGGGCAGGTTCCAGGCGTTGGGTCCGTCGAGGGTGTGGGTCTTCCAGTGGTAGCCGTCGCCGTAGGACCCTCCGGGATAGCGCAGCCGCTGGATGCCGGCGGCCTTCATCAGCGACGTCGCCGCCGGGTCGCTCATGTTCGGGTCGTAGACGGCCGTGTTGAGGCCGATGCCGCCGGCGGGCACCGTGCCCAGGGACGTGCCGGCGTCCACGGTGACCGTGGCGGCCGGCGCGGCGTAGGCGGTGCCGGTGGTCGCCGTCATGGCGCCGGCGACACCTGCGGCGACGACGAGCGCGACCGCTCCGGGTATCGCGGGGTGGCGGACCAGGCCGGTTCGGATGTGGGGCCGGACGGCGGTCGGGTCGGTGGGTGACACGGAGGGCTCCCCTTCAGGGCGGATGGACGTACGTTCGGCCCCTTAGTGGCCCGAGGCCCGCAGAAGGTTGCCGTCCCGATCGGGAAATCTTCGAAGATTCATGGGATGTCGATGATCGCGGCCGACGCGGGACGTGTGGCGCGCTACGCGCAACCAGCCAGTACAGAGGTGAAACTTTCGCCGGTCGCGACCTGCGGCTCGGCTCTTCGAACGCTGCGAAACCGCTCGTCCTCCCAGCTCATCACCGTGATCGCGAAGCGGTCGGCGTGGTCGGTGCCGGGTACGGTCTTGAGGCGGCCAGGCGTTCGTGGCAGCTTCACGCACTGGTGCGGCATGCCGACACCACGTCGAGTGATCCCATCTCCATCGAGGGTCTTCAAGGAGCGTGTCCATGAGCCTCTTCGACCGCCGCGCGGCGCTCGCCGCCGTCGTGGCGACCGGTCTCGCGGTCGCCGGCGTGGCCGTCGCGACGACCGCCGCCCGGGCCTCTGCCGGCTGCCAGGTCGTCTACACCGTGTCGAGCCAGTGGTCCGGCGGGTTCAGCACGAACATCAATGTCACCGACCAGGGGGATCCTGTCACCTCCTGGCGGCTGACGTGGTCGTTCGGCGCCGGGCAGACAGTCACCCAGCTGTGGAACGGGATCGTCACCCAGACCGGCGCGCAGGTCAGTGTGGCCAACGCCGCCTACAACGGGTCCATCCCCTCCGGCGGTAGCGTGAGCCTGGGCTTCAACGGGACGTGGACCGGCAGCAACCCCGTCCCCACGGACTTCGCGCTCAACGGCGTGTCCTGCGAAGGTTCGCAGCCGCCGCCGACCACTCCGTCGACGGGGCCCACGACGACGCCTTCGACAACGCCTTCGACGAGCCCGTCGAGCAGTCCGTCGACCTCCCCGTCGACCACTCCGAGCAGCCCCGGCGGCTCGCTGCCGAGCAGCTTCCGCTGGAGCTCCAGCGGCATCCTGATCAGCCCGAAGTCCGACGCGACGCACAACATCATCGCGGTGAAGGACCCGTCGGTCGTGCACTACAACAACCGGTGGTACGTGCTGATGTCCACCGTGGACTCCAACGGGAACTACGGCATGGCGCAGACCAGCTTCACCGACTGGTCGCAGGCCGCCTCGGCGCCGTTGACGTACCTGGACACGACGCCGATCGGGGGCGGCTACAAGACCGCGCCGATGGTCTTCTACTTCGCGCCGCAGAAGCTCTGGTACGTGACGTACCAGATGGGTTCGAACATCGGGTACTCGACCAACCCCGACATCGGCAACCCGTCCGGATGGAGCGCGCCGCACACCTTCTACAGCAACGGGATCCCCTCGATCATCCAGCAGAACATCGGCAGCGGCTACTGGGTCGACAGCTGGGTGATCTGCGACTCGGCGAACTGCTCCCTGTTCTCTGCCGACGACAACGGGCACATCTACCGCTCGACGAGCTCGCTGTCGCAGTTCCCCAACGGGTTCGGCGACGGAAGCAACACGGTCATCGCAGCGTCCGCGCCGAACAAGTACGACATGTTCGAGGCCGACAACGTCTACAAGGTCGACGGGTCGAACACGTATCTGATGGTCGTGGAGGCCATCGGCTCTGACGGCCACCGGCTGTTCCACTCCTGGACCGCCAACAGCCTCACCGGCTCCTGGTCCCCGCTGGCCGCCACGCAGTCGAACCCGTTCCTGGCCGCGTCGAACACCACGTTCGGCGGGACGCCCTGGACGCAGGACCTCAGCAGCGGAGAGGCGATCCGCAGCGGCTACGACCAGACGGTCACGATCAGTCCCTGCCACCTGCAGTACCTGTACCAGGGCAAGGACCCGTCCGCGAACCAGAGCTACAACCTGCTGCCCTGGCGCATCGGGCTGGCCACGCAGACCAACTCCACCTGCTGAAACCCCGCGAGATGAAAGGATCGGCAATGATCATACGTGGCAGACGGCTTTTCACAGCCCTCTGTATCGCGCTGCTGGCAGCCCTCGGGGTCTTCATGCCGAGCACGGCCAGCGCCTCGACGATCTGCAACAGCCAGACCGGGAACAACAACGGCTACTACTACTCGTTCTGGACCGAGGGCAGCGGGTCGGCCTGCATGACGTTCGGCTCCGGCAGCAACTACAGCACGTCCTGGAGCAACGCCGGCAACTTCGTGGCCGGCGAGGGCTGGAGCACCGGCAGACGCCGGACCGTCAACTACTCCGGCAGCTTCAACCCCTCCGGCAACGGCTACCTGTCGCTGTACGGCTGGACCACGAACCCGCTGGTCGAGTACTACATCACCGACAACTGGGGCAGCTACCGGCCGACCGGGAACTACATGGGCACCGTCACCAGCGACGGCGGTACCTACGACATCTACGAGACGACTCGGGTGAACGCCCCCTCCATCATCGGCACGGCGACGTTCAACCAGTACTGGGCGGTCCGGCAGTCCAAGCGCACCGGCGGCGCCATCACCACCGGGAACTTCTTCGACGCCTGGGCCAGCCACGGGATGAACATGGGCCAGTTCAACTACATGATCCTGGCCACCGAGGGCTACCAGAGC
>NZ_JAACYW010000750.1 GCF_015356825.1 Catenulispora rubra
GTGGTGGGGCTGCCCGCGTTCGGGATCGCGGCGGCCTCGGGGATGGGCGCCGACCTGCGGCGCTTCCTGATGCTGGACGAGCCGGGGGAGCGCTGGGCCGAGGCGGTCACGGTGCTGGCCGGCGCCGTGGACCTGGTGCTGGTGCGGCCACCGCGCCGGCCCGGCGGCGAGCAGGTGCGGCGCATCGGCGCGCGCCTGCGCCGCACGGTGCGCCAGCGCGGCGCGGCGCTGGTGGTGGCCGGCGAGTGGCCCGGCGCCGATGTGCGGCTGCGGCTGACGGAGTCGGCGTGGTCCGGGCTCGGTGACGGTACCGGGCACCTGACCGGGCGCCGGGTCACGATCACCGCCGCCGGACGCGGCGCCGCCGGAAGGGAGCGCACGGCGCGGCTGTGGCTGCCGGCCGCGGACGGGGCGGTGCGGGAGTGGGTGGCGGAGAGGGACAT
>NZ_JAACYW010000751.1 GCF_015356825.1 Catenulispora rubra
GAGCCGCACTTCGGGCAGTGGGCGGACTTCGACGCCATGGTCGCCGCGGCGCATGCCAAGGGCATCAAGGTGATCATGGACTGGGCGGTCAACGACTCCAACCCCGAGGACACGAGCAACCCGAACTACGGCGCCGGCGGCGCGCTGAAGCAGAACGGGACCACGCTCGCGACCTACGATAACGACCCGAACGGCTACTTCCACCACAACGGCGGCGTCGCGGACTACAACAACCTGTACGACGTCGAGTACCAGAACCTGTTCAACCTGGCCGACCTCGCGCAGGAGAACCCGGCCGTCACGAACTACGTGGAAGGCGCGGTCAACACCTGGCTCGGGCACGGCGTGGACGGCATCCGCATGGACGCTGTGAAGCACATGCCCGGCGGCTGGCTCAAGAGCTACGTCGACAACATCGAGGGCTCGCACAGCGTCTTCATGT
>NZ_JAACYW010000752.1 GCF_015356825.1 Catenulispora rubra
GACTGGCGCATCGAGCTGAGGGTGCGTGGCTGGACCGAACCGTGTGCCGGCCTGGCGAAAAGAGACGTCGATGTCGCGCTGGTCTGGTTGCCGGTTCCGGCGGGCGTCAGGACCCGGATCCTGTTGAGTGAGCCACGCTGGGTGGCCCTGCCCAGTGGACACCACCTGGCCGATGAGGCCGCGGTGGACTTCGCGGCGCTGCTCGACGAACCCTTCATCGCGTTGCCGCGATCGGCGGGCCAGGCCCGGGAGTTCTGGCTGGCCGGCTGCGAGCGGGCCGGCAAGCCGCCGCACATCGCGTTGGAGGCCGCGAATACCGATGAGTCGTTCGAGGCCATCGCGGCCGGGTTGGGAGTGCGCCTGCTGGCGGCGGGCGACGCGGCGATATACGCCAGGCCCGGGATCGCTTTCAGCGCCGTGCGCGATCTGCCCGAATGCCAGC
>NZ_JAACYW010000753.1 GCF_015356825.1 Catenulispora rubra
CCCCAGACCGCCCCGCTCCCGCACCTGGGGCCGCCGGCGCGCCAAGCGCAGCCTCATGGCGTCCCTCTGGCCCTTCCAGGCCTTCGCCCGCCCCTCCGTGTCCCCGAACTCCGCCCACATCCGGTCGCGCTCCACCACCGCGACCGTGTGGCGCAAGTTGCGTGCCGATCGGGCGGCGGTCGTCGGGGGCTGGACTGTCGTGCTGCTGGTGCTGCTGGCGGTGTTCGCGCCGGTGGTCACCGGGGTGTTCGGGGTGGGGCCGAACACGCTGCATCCCGAGCTCACCGATGCCACCTTCGGGCCGCACGGGTCGTTCGGCGGTATCAGCTGGGCGCATCCGCTCGGGGTGGATCAGCGGATGGGGCGCGACATCATGGCCCGGCTGTTGTTCGGCGCCCGGGTGAGTCTGCTCATCGCCGGGGGTGCGACGCTTCTCAGCGT
>NZ_JAACYW010000754.1 GCF_015356825.1 Catenulispora rubra
GGTCGGGGCCGCGGTTGCCGCGGCGGTCGCGGTGGCCGCGGTGGGCGGAGTCGCTGCGGGAGCGGCGGCCGGGGCCGAAGTCAGGGCCATGGTCGGGGCCGAGGTCAGGGCCGGTGAAGTCGCTGCGGGAGCGGCGGCCAGGGCCGAAGCCGTCGCGGGTGAAGTCGCCACGCGTGCGGCGGATGCGGCCGAAGTCGGGGCCGAAGCCGCGGTGGTCGGAGCCACGCTCGCTGAAGTCGCGCGGGTCGACGTTGCGCGGACCGAAGTCACGCGGGTCGAAGTCGCGCTCGCGGGAGTCGCGGCGGTCACGACCGCGTCGGTCGGAGCCGCGGCGGCTGAAATCGCGCTCGCCGGAGCCGCGCTCGCCGGAGCCACGCTCGCGGGGGCCGCGCTCGCCGGAGCCACGCTCGCTGAAGGCGAAGTCGCGGGGGCCGAAGT
>NZ_JAACYW010000755.1 GCF_015356825.1 Catenulispora rubra
GGTCTCCCTCGACCTGGGCATGGTGTCGGCCGTGTGCCCGGCCTGCCACATCCTGCTGGTCGAGTCGGACGGCTCCGACACGGCCTCGCTCGGGACCGCCGAGCAGACCGCCACCGGCTCCGGCGCCGTCGCGGTGTCCAACAGCTGGGGCGGGGACGAGGGCAGCGAGAACCAGGCGTGGAACTCCGCGTTCCAGCACCCGGGCGTCGCGGTCACCGTCTCCAGCGGCGACAACGGCTTCATCCAGGGCGCCTGGCCCGCCTCGCTCAGCACCGTGATCGCCGTCGGCGGAACGAGCCTGAGCAAGGACACGTCCACGCGCGGGTGGAACGAGAGCACCTGGAAGGGCGGGGGCTCCGGCTGCTCGGCCTACGTGCCGAAACCGGCCTGGCAGCACGACGCGCACTGCCCGAACCGCACGGTCGCCGACGTGGCAGC
>NZ_JAACYW010000756.1 GCF_015356825.1 Catenulispora rubra
GTGGTTGTGGTGTTGGGGCGGGTTGCGGCGGAGCTGGCGGAGGAGGTTGGCGGGGCCTTTGTCGAGTTGTTGCGGGTGAATGGGTTGGGGGCGGTTCCCTTCTTCGTGGTGGAGGAGGTTGGGGGCGGCGCGGGGCTCGGTGCGCAGGCGGAGATGCAGGACGGATCGCGGAATGGGGCGCGTAGCGAAGCCCAGAGCGTGGTGCTGGGCGTATCGCAGGACGCTGGTGATGCGCGGCAGCTCGGTGATGCGCAAGAGCCGGGCGGAGAGCAGCCGGGAGGTGGCTCAGAGCCGCGCGTAGGGCAGGGCGGAGAGCAGCCCGCAGGCGGATCAGAGCCGGATGTGGGGCAGGGCGTGGGGCAGGGCGGAGAGCAGCCCAGGGGCAGCTCAGAGATGGGCGCGGAGCTGAGTGTGGGGCAGGGCGGCCGTAGTT
>NZ_JAACYW010000757.1 GCF_015356825.1 Catenulispora rubra
CCTGATACGCGTTGTGCGTGCGGTCGTTCGGAAGCGGATAGCCGGTGGCCGTTGTCCTGAGCAGATACTGGTGCTGATCCCATGTGACCGGCGGCCCGCCGTCAGGAGAATACTGGATGTGCTGCAGCACCTTCCCGGCCAGCGCGTCGTAGTCTGGCACGGCATTTTGAGTCACGTTGTTCAGATCTGGTCTCGGAGTGATCGTTTCGTTCCGATACGCCTTGGTGGAGGCTATCCAGTCGTCAAACTGTCCTCGATAGAACAGATAATCGTCGACCGTCTCCATCGTGCCGATGGAGAAGAACGCACCGTTGGCATTAGGTTCACCCTTGACGACTTCGACGAGACCGTACCCTCGATAGTCGTCGTAATACGGAGACTTCGACACCAGCGGCACGCCCAAGTGCCATGCTGTGCCTTTCGTGTCCACATT
>NZ_JAACYW010000758.1 GCF_015356825.1 Catenulispora rubra
GGACCAGGCCGCTGCTGAAGCGGAAGTCGTCGCCGGTCGCGGCCTCGATCATCCGGTGCTGGGCCAGCTCGCGCAGCGCCGGGCTGGTCGCGTCGGCGTCCTCGGGTTCGGCGTGCAGATCGCCGCCGGGCCCGCCCTCGGGGCCGGACCGGGCCAGACCGGCGACCTGACTCGCCGTGAACTCGCGGCCCAGGACCGCCGCCAGGGACAAGGCCGCGCGTTCGGCCGTGCCCAAGGCGTCGATGCGGACGCCGAGCAACGCCTGGATCGTAGAGGGCAGACCGTCGGCGCCGTCCAGGTTCGCGGGATCCGCGACCGCGAGCAGCTGCTCCAGCAGCAGCGGGTTGCCCTCCGCCCGATCGAGGACACGGGCCGGAAACCGTTGTGGCACACCGGATTCCCGCTCGGCATAGGCCTCGGCCAGTCGTGCGC
>NZ_JAACYW010000759.1 GCF_015356825.1 Catenulispora rubra
GGACCATGCGGGGTGTTGGTTCTGGGTCCCTCGCCGCGTCAGCGGGCGCAGCCAACCTGCCCGGTTTGGCGGTGTCAAGCCGGACGGAGCCGGACCACAGCAGCAGCGATGCGGCTTGATTCCGCCAGACCGGGCTGGTTCCGTTTACGGCGATGACGCGGCGAGGGACCCAGAACCTCGGCGACCACAAGCAGCGACCGCCACCCGACAACGCAGCGCAGGCAACAGCGGACAGAAAGCCGAACAGTCGCGGACCGCCGCCAAACCGCCGGACGCGCGGGTCGCCCCCTCGTCGAGGAGGCCCCAATGCCGTTGGTTGTGTCATGCAAGTATTGGTTGTGGGGTGAGGGTTCGGGGTGGGATGCGGTAGCTGATGGGTTTGCCGATGGAGTCGGTGGGTCGGAGGCTGTAGCGGTTGCGGGCGCGTTTGA
>NZ_JAACYW010000076.1 GCF_015356825.1 Catenulispora rubra
ATGGGGCCGTGGGCGGTCGGTACGGTGCCGGTTTCCGGTGCGGCGGCCTGGCTCTGGCTCCCGCCTCCTCCACTATCCCCGGATCCACCACCGCCGACGACGCTCACCCCGAGTCCGGCCCCGACCACCACGACGCCGCACGTCAGCACGGCCGCCAGCCGGATCCGGCGCCGACGCTCCGGCAGATCAACCGGCCCGGTACGCAGCGTGCAGGGGTCGAACTCCCCGGAGAGCGCCACCTCGGCCGGGTATGTCAGGGCCATGCGCTGCCCGGCGGCGGCCCCGACCCGGCAGTTGTCCGCCCCGGCCGCAACGAGTACGGCCTCGGCCTGCCGGGAGTTGAGCCCTTCGAGCGCGATGAGGACGTAGGCGGCCCTGGCGACGGGGTCGGCGTCACGCAGGGCAGCCGCCAGCCGCAACTCCTCCGCACCGCCACCGATCGGGAACAGCCGCAACCCCCAGACGCGCGGCCGCAACACCAGCGCGAGGAAGCCGGGCCACCGACGTCGCGGCGCCCACAGCACTTCGCGCAGGACGGCCAGACGCAAGGCCGAGTAGGCGGCATCGCTCGCCCCGACCTCGGCCCCGGCGACGCGCGGCGCACGCCCACCACGCGGCAGCGTGTTCTGCACAATGCCGTGCGCAGTCAGCGCCCGATGATGCCGCTCCCCATCCCCCGGCAACGCCAAGTACGCCAACCGCACGAGCCGCGGATAGTGCAACACCATCGCCGACTCCAACGCGGCGCCCGACGGATCCACGTGGCCGGAGATGACATCGGTCCGCATATGGACGGCTTTCTACTCGGTTCACCACGACAAAGGAGGATTCTTCCGACGTGGAGAACGAGCACGACGCGGCCGGGTCACTACCCAGTCAGCTCAGAGCGCCGGGTAGCCCGGGAACGTGCACGACGGCACGCTCCCACTGCCGGAGATCCCGGTCACCGTGACCCCCGTCCCCGACGGCATCAGCGAGCTGACATACGTCTGCACCTGCGCGTACTCGGCAGTACTCTTCGACACGTCCAGGCGCACGTTCTCCAGAGTCACGCCGAGCGGGTGCGAGGAGTTGTAGCCGTTGAGCACCGAAGTGGCGCTGGAACTCGAAGACTTCGCGAGCACCCCGTTGATCACGATGTCCGTGAACGACGGGATCGACGACCCGCTCCCGCCGCTGTAACGCGTGTCCAGCACGATCGGCGCCTTCATCCCGCTCAGGCAGGTGTTCAGGTAGCTGACCTGCGTCACCACCCCGCCGTTGCTCGGCGAGCTCTTGATCCGGATCCCGTTGTCGCTGCTGCTGGTGATCCCGGAGCTGTCGACGCCGTTCAGCGTGTCGTTCTCGAACAGGATGTTCCGCACGCCACCGTTCGTCTCGCTGCCGATCGAGATGCCGTGCGTGCCCCAGAAGTAGTCGTCGCGGATCGTCATGTTCGACGCCGCGCTGCCGCCCTTCACCGCGATCCCGTCGTCGCCATCCTGGATGAAGGAGTCGGCGATGGTGACGTTCGTGGCACCGGACGGATCGATCCCGTCGGTGTTGCGGGCGTTCGCCGGGGTCTTGATCCGCACGCCCCAGGCCGTGAACCCGTTGCCACCCTTGTAGACGACGTGGAAGTTCGGCGAGTCGACCAGGTTGACGTGGTACATCGTGAAGTCGTTCGAGGAGTCGGCCTCGACGAGCCGCGGGTTCTGCTGGTTCAGCCCCTGCGCCTTGGCCTGGTCGGCGAGCTGCCACCAGGTCGTCGAGCCGCCCAGGATCGCGGTGTCGCCGCGGCCGTCGATCGTGCCCTGATGTCCTGAGGCGTTCTGCACGCCCTCGATCCCGGCGTTCGCCCCGGACACCTGGATCAGCGCCTTGCAGCCGCCCTCGGAACCGGCCAGCGTGCCGCACGTCGGCTTCCCGGAGACCTGGTAGGTCGCCGGGTTCCGGGAGCCGTACAAGGTCGCACCGCTGTCGATCAGCAGGACCTCGCCGGCGTGGACGGTCAGCGGGCCGCTGAGGAAGGCGTTCGCGGAGCCGGACGTCACGAGCTTCACCGCGACCGTGCCGCTGCTTCCGGTACAGGAGTCCAGCTTCTGCTGGATCCGCGACGTGTCCGGCGGGTTCGACTCCTGCGAGGAGGAGAACGTCCGGCCCGAGATCGTCAGCTGTGCGGGGACCGTGGCGCAGACCGTGCTCGGGACACTCGGTTCGGACACACTGCGACTGTCGCCGGTAGCCAGAACGGGAGCCGCTTTTGCTGCTCCTGCGCGCGCAGGAGCTGCCGAAGCCGGTGTGCCGAGCAGGTAGGTCGCCGCGGTCGCCAGCACGACGGCCGGGCCCAGGGACCAGATCCCGATGACGCGGATCCGGCGTGCGGTTCGTGGGGACATGCTGTCAGGTCCTTCCCTCTCGCGCTCCCGGGTGGGGAGCGCTGGTCACAGCCATGCGTCCGCCGACGAATCGGCGGTCTGGGTCGTCGTGGGTCAGTGGCGCGTTCTCGGCGAGGATCTGTTCGGCGAAGACCTCGGCGTCGTCCTCCGGCCGGTAGCCGAGGGCGCGCGCCGGTTCCAGGTCCCACCACGCACGCGTGTTCGCGGAGATGCCGTAGAGCAGCGCGAACCCGAACGACGGCGCGCGCAGCAGCGCATCGACGAGCCGCACCGAATCGTCCGGGCTCAGCCACGTGCCCAAGCCCCGCTCCCCCGGCGGCCGGTCGAAGCAGCTCCCGATGCGCACGGCCGCGACGTCCATGCCGTGGCGATCGGCGTAGAACGAGCCCAGTGCCTCGCCGAACGCCTTCGTGACGCCGTACAGCGAATCAGGACGCGCTCTCGCCGAGGCCGTCAGCAGCGACCCGCTCTCGTGGAAGCCGACGGCGTGGTTGCTGCTGGCGTAGATCACGCGTTGCACGCCAGCTCGCCGTGCCGCTTCGAAGACCTGATACGTGCCGTCCAAGTTCGCCGGCAGCAGATCGGCGAACGGAGCCTCGGTCGGGATGCCTGCCAGGTGCACGACCGCCTCGACGCCGGCCATGGCTTGCGCCAGCGCCTCGGGGTCGAGGATGTCGCCGACCACCCACGACAGGCCGTCGCGCTCGGGTTCGGGCTCGGGTTCGGGCTCAGACGGACCGACCAGGTCCAGGCATCGCAGACGCCAGCCCAACGGCGGCAGGCCGGACCGCAAGTAACCGCCGATCCGACCGGCCGCGCCGGTCACCAGCACCGACGCGGTCACTGCGGGACTCCGTCGATCACCACATCGGTCAGCAGCAGATCACTGACATTCGCCGCGACGTTCGGCGTCGTGAGCGCTCCCGCGATGGTGACGTCTCGCAGCCGAACGGTGCCGATCGGGTCGTTCGGGTATCCCTTGATGTCCCAGCCCTGCATCGCGCCGGCGACCGTCCAGTGGCTCAGGTTGATGTCGGTGACCACTGGCGGGTACGAACCTGTGTTGCCCTCGCCGTAGTTGTAGTCGATGAGCAGCAGCGGTCCGCCGATCGCGCTGACGTCGACCCGCCAGACGTGGCTGGCCTCGATGAACCCGCCGCGCACCGAGTTGGTCTTGAGCCGGTGGCCGGCCTGCAGGCTGGTGCTGGTCATCGCCAGGTCCCTGGCGTAAACCTCGCGCACGCCGCCGGTCATCTCGCTGCCGATGGTGATGCCGCCGTGGCCGGCGGCGAACGTGCTGTTCTGGATGACGACGTGCTGGCAGGGCACGTCCACGCGGCGGCCGTCGGCGTCGCGGCCGGACTTGATCGCGACGCAGTCGTCGCCGACGTCGAAGGACATCCGGTCGAGCAGGACGCCGTCGCAGGACTCGGGGTCGCAGCCGTCGGTGTTCGGGCCGGTCGAGGCGACGGTGACGTCGCGGATCGTCACGTCGTGGCACAGCGTGGGGTGCAGGTGCCAGAACGGCGAGTTGCGCAGCGTCACGCCCTCGATCAGGACGCGCTCGCAGTGGTAGGGCTCGATGAAAGCCGGGCGGAAGTGGTACTTGGTGCCGTCGCGCTGCTCGACCGGCAGTCCGGCGTTGACCGAGGCCTCGAACACCGGGAAGTCGGCGTCGCCCGGCTTCTTCCAGGCCCACCAGTTCGCCGCCGAAGCCTGGCCGTCGAGAACCCCTTTACCGGTAACACTTATGTCGTGCTCGCCGTAGGCGTAGATCAGCGGCGAGTAGTTCATCAGCTCGATGCCCTGCCAGCGGCTGTGGACCGTCGGCAGGTAGGCGCGCGGGTCGGTGTCGAACAGAAGTGTGGCGCCTTCGGCCAGGTGCAGGTCGATGCGGGAGGCGAGGCGGATCGGCCCGGTCGGCCAAGTGCCGGCCGGGACCACCACGCGGCCGCCGCCCTTCGCGGAGGCCGCGCGGATCGCGGCTTGGATGCTGCCGTAGTCAGTAATGACGAAGTCTCGGCGCGGGATGCGCGGGCGTTGGATGGAGCGCACGATCCGGTCGGCGGCGCGGTCGGCCGCTTTGTCGGCGTCGCATCGCTCGTTTGTCGCACCGAATGCCGATGGGCTTATCCCACCGGCGAGAGCCACAGTCCCGCCGACCGCCGCAAGGCGCAGGACGTCACGGCGACTGGTGTGCTCGTTCATGTCAGGCCTCTTTCGTCTCTAGTCCGCGGACCTCGCGACCAACTGCGTCGGGTTCACGAAGCGCAGCGCGATGAGCAGCAGGACCGCCATGGAGCCGGTGTAGATGACCGCCATGGCGTCGATGGACTGCGTGGAGCGGATGCCGGCGGAGTTCACGGCCGAGAACAGCGTCACGACCAGCGTCTGGCTGCTCGGTCCGGAGGTGAGGAACGTCAGCTCGAACATGCCGAACGTCCGCACCAGCACCAGGATCCCGGCGGCCAGCATCCCGGGGACCAGCAGCGGGCCCAGGATCCGGCCGAGCACGGTCGGCGTCCCGGCTCCGCACACCCGCGCCGCCGCCTCGATGCGCGGGTCGATCTGCTCGATGAACGGCGTCATCGTGAACACCACGAACGGGATCGAGGGCACCAGGTTGGCCAGGACCACGCCGGTCAGCGTCCCTGCCAGGTGGACCTTGTAGAGCATGGTGGCCAGCGGGATGCCGTAGGCGATCGGCGGCACCAGGATCGGCAGCACGAACAGCAGCGTGAGCGCGCGCTTGCCCGGGAAGTCGCGGCGCGCCAGCGCGTAGGCCGCGGGGACGCCGAGCGCCAGCGAGATCGCGACGACCAGCAGCGTCACCTCCAGCGTGACGCCCAGGACCCGGCCGAGGCTGAACTCGCGCCAGGCGTCGGAGTACCAGTGGCCGGTCCAGCCGCCGGGGAGCCAGGAGTCGAACCAGCGCGTGCCGAAGGAGTCCAGCAGGACCGTGGTGATCACGCCGGCCAGGTTCAGGAGGAAGAAGGCCAGGACGCCCCAGGTGATCCAGGTCCCGGGACGCAGCGCCAGGCGGCGGCGATCCGGGCCCGGCGCCGACGCGTCCAACGCGTCAGGCATCGTCGCGCTCGACGTGCTCATCCCTTGCCTCCCGTCGCGCCCCGGTACATCCGGGACCGGGCTGCGGCCAGCACGCCGATCACCGCCAGCATCAGGAGCGTCATGATCATGGCGTCGGCGCAGCCCTGCGCGTAGTCGAAGCGTTCCAGCGCGGCCTCGTAGGCCTCGATGGAGATGACGTGCGTGTGGCCGTCGGGGTCGCCGACCATGAGCGCGGAGGGGAAGACCGCGAAGGCCATGACGAACGTCAGGCTGAAGGTGGTCAGCAGCCCGGGCAGCAGCAGCGGCAGCGTGACGTAGCGGAAGCGCTGCCACCACCCCGCGCCGAGCGTCGCAGCGGCCTTCTCCAGACTCGGATGGATGCCGGAGAGGTAGGAGTGGGTCAGCAGGTAGGCGAACGGGAACCCGCTGATGATCAGCGACAGCAACACCCCGGTGTAGTTCATGGTCAGGCGCATCGGCGACGCCGCCAACCCGAGCAGGTGCAACGTGCGGTTGAACCACCCCGCCGGCCCGAAGAACTCCAGGATGCCCTCGGCTGTCAGCACCGTCCCGAGCGTGATCGGCACGACCAACACGGCGAGCATGATGCGCTTCCCCCGGAAGTCCCGCCGCATCCGATAGGAGATCGGCACGGACGCGCCGACATTGATAACGGACGCCGGAATGGCCAACGAGAACGTCGCCCAGATCGACTTACGCGAGAACGGATCGCTGAAGAACTTGTGATACGCGCCCAACACGCCGCCCTGCGTGGGCTGGAACGAGAGCTGCAACCCGTAGAGGAACGGATAGCAGAACAGCGCGAGCAGGGCGAGGGCGCCGGGGAGGACGAGCAGCAGCGTGCGATCCACGCCACGCTCGGCCAGGCGATGACGCAGCGCCGGGCGACGGGCCGGGCCTGGAGGCGCGGCGGCGGGGGCGGTGGTGGCGGTCATGAGGCCTCAGCTCCGGCAACCAGGCGGTGGCGCGGCACCGAGCTTGGATGCGCGGTGGCGGGCGCAGTGGTAGCGATCATGAAGCCTCAGCTCCCGAGTCCCCTTGTGCCGCAACGGTTGTAGCCCCTGTCTCTACCTCCGGCACCAACGCTGCCTCCGCCGACGTGCCCTCCAGCACCTCCGCCGCCGCGCCCCGAAACACGAGCGCCCGCTCGGCCGCCACCGCAACGCGCAGCCGATCGCCGGGCCGTACTGGCTCGTGGGCCTTCAGATGCAACCGTCGACCCTCGCTCGTCGCCGCCTCCACATGCAGCACGCGGCCGTGGTACTCAACAATCTCCGCCGTCGCCTCACCAATACTCGTCTCGCCCTCGGCGGCGACGTGCAGGTCCTCGGGCCGGATCGCGACCAGCACCTCGTCGCCAGCGCGCGGGGGTTCGCCAGCCGGGGTCCCTACTATCCGCAGGCCGTCGCCCTCGGCGAGCGCCGTCGCGGCCTCGGCCGAAGACACCGTCAGCGGCAGCAGGTTGCGATACCCCATGAAGGCCGCCACGTGCGGGTCCGCCGGATGCTCATACAGCTCAGCCGGCGTTCCGATCTGGCTCACGCGGCCGTCGTGCAGCACCACCAGCCGGTCGGCCAGGGACAGCGCCTCCTCCTGGTCGTGCGTGACGTACACCGTCGTCAGCCCGAAGTCCTGGTGGATGCGCCGGATCTCGCCGCGCATCGCCAGGCGCAGGGCGGCGTCCAGGTTCGACAGCGGCTCGTCCATCAGCACCAGGGCCGGCTCGGTGACGATCGCCCGCGCGATCGCGACGCGCTGCTGCTGCCCGCCGGACAGCTGCGCGGGGTGCTTCGCGGCGTGCTCGGTTAGGCGGACCAGCCGCAGCACCTCGGCGACGCGGCGTTCGATCTCCGCTTTGGCCACGCCGCGCATCTTCAGGCCGAAGGCTACATTCGCGCGGACCGTCAGGTGCGGGAACAGCGCGTAGTTCTGGAACACCATCCCGAAGCCGCGCTTCTCCGGCGGCAGCGTGTCCACGCGCCGGCCGTCCAGCTCGATCTCGCCGGAGGTCAGCGGCAGCAGCCCGGCCAGGCAGTTCAGCGCCGTGGTCTTGCCGCACCCGGACGGCCCGAGCAGCGCGATGAACTCGCCGCCGACGATCTCCAGATCCAGCGGGTGCAGCGCGGTGTGCGCGCCGTAGGCCCGGCTGACGCCCCGCAGGCTCAGCAGGCCGAGCTGGGAATCAGGCCTCGTCGAAGCCGGCGCCGGGGAGGAAGGTGTGGTCGCGGTCATCGTCACTTCGCCGCGCCGATCTTCTTGTCCCACAGATCGAACGCCGTGACCTGTGCCTGAGCCGGCAGCGAGTTCCGAATCGGCCCGGAAGACGTCCACGCGTCGAAGTCCGGATCCCCGTACTTCTGCACCACCTGCTGCGAAGCAGCCGGCGCCTGCGCGAGCGTCACGCCCTTCACCGCGGGGCCGGGATAGAAGTAGCCCTTGTCGTACGTCGCAGCCTGCTGATCGGGGGTCAGGGCGAACGCCAGCAGCCGCAGCACCGCGGTCAGGTGATCGGCCGGGATGCCCTTGGGAATGACGCCGTACTGCGCGTCGCTGACCCACGTCAGATTGTCGAACTTCGCCACCTTGATCCCGGCCGGAACCGTCCCCGTGGCCCGCGGGTTGATATACCACCCGGCCGTCGAGGCGATCATCCAGACGGTCCCCTGCGCGATACCGGTCATCGTCGCAGAGGTCTTCGTCGGGTAGCTCTGCACGTACTTGCCCAGCTGCGCCAGGTAGTCCCAGGTCTTGGCCCAGCCATTCGTCGGGTCGCTCGGGTCCGAGTCCCCGAGCAAGTAGGGCAGCCCCATCAGGAAAGTCCGCCCCGGACCCGAGTTGCGCGGCTGCGCATACTGGAACTTGCCGGGGTGCGCCTGCGCCCACGCCAGCAACGCGTCCGGCGTCGTCGGCGGCGTCGACACCTTCGCCGGGTCGTACTCCAACAGCGGCCCGGACGGCGTGACCACCAACTCGATCCCCTGGTCCTGCGCGAGCGCCGCCATGGACGCGGCAGCGGGCTGGTAGTTGGCCATCAGCCCCGGGAAGAACGTGTCGTAGTACGGCTTGAGCCCGTACCACAGCTGCTTCTCGATCCCGGCGGCCAGCCCGTCGGTCCCGGTCAGCACCAGATCGATCTGCACGTTCCCGCCCTGCTGCTGCGCCTGCACCTTCGGCGCGAGCTCCGGCGCGGTCCCGGTGCTGGTGGTGATCCCCGAGACGATCTCAGGGTGCTGCGCCTTGAACGCGTTCAGGATCGGCTGCGTCAGCTGCAGGTTCCCGGCCACGTCCAGAACGTTCAGCGCCACCGGCTTGGACGGCACAGTCGCCAGCGTGCTCGGCGGCGCGGCCTTGGCAGAGCTCGACGACCCCGGCGCGCCGCACGCGGACACCAGCGGCGCGGCGGCGGCACCGGCGGCGAGCGAGCCGAGCAGGGTGCGGCGGGACATGGATCCGGACATGGACGATTTTGTGCGCACGGACATAGGGGTGTCCTTCGCTGAGTGGGCGTGAGAAGCCGACGCCGCAGTGGTGCGACAGGGGCCTGATGCGGGACCGGCGGGCGGATTCAGGCCCGGCGGTGGCCGTGAACTGGCATACGACTTACGTTTTGCGTGTGCGCTGTGCGGGTGCTGCAGATGCAGTGCAGATGTGGCTCGGTGCGGATGTGCTCAGTGCGCCTGTGCTCAGTGCGGATCCGGCGCCGGATTCACCCCGGGCCGCGCGAGGAAGTCGAAGTCGCAACCCTGATCGGCCTGCGTGATGTGCTCCGCGTACAGCGCGCCGTAACCGCGCTCGAACCGCGGCGTCGGCGGCTGCCACGCCGCACGCCGCCGCGCCAACTCGGCGTCGTCGACCTCCAGACGCAGCGTGCGCCCCGGAACGTCCAGCGTGATCGTGTCGCCGGTGCGCACCAGCGCCAACGGCCCGCCGGCATGCGACTCCGGGGCGACGTGCAGCACGCACGTGCCGTAGCTCGTGCCGCTCATCCGGGCGTCGGAGATCCGGACCATGTCCGTGACACCCTGCTTGAGCAGGTACGCGGGGATCGGAAGCATCCCGTACTCCGGCATCCCGGGCCCGCCGAGCGGACCGGCGCCGCGCAGGACGAGCACCGTGTCCTCGGTGATCCCCAGCGCCGGATCGTCGATGCGGGCCTGCAAATCGGGGTAGGAGTCGAAGACGACCGCCGGCCCGCTGTGCGTGAGCAGCCGCGGCTCGGCGGCCAGGTGCTTGATCACCGCGCCGTCCGGGGCCAGGTTGCCGCGCAGGACCGCGACGCCGCCGTGCTCGGCCACCGGGTTCGCCGGCGTGCGGATCACCTCGGGGTCGTAGGTCTCGCTGTCGGCGTAATACTGGCCGAAGGGGACGCCGGCGACCGTCGGCCGGTCCGGATGCAGCGATCCGGGAACCTCGGCAAGCTGGCGTAGCAGGGCTCTGAGACCACCGGCGTAGTAGAAGTCCTCCATCAGGAACCTGCCGACCGGCCGGACGTCGGCCAACACCGGAACGCGTTCCCCGATCGCGTCGAAATCGTCCAGCCGCAGCGTGACACCGACCCGTCCGGCCATCGCGATCAGGTGAATCAGGGCATTGGTGGAGCCGCTGAGCGTGAGCACCGTGGCCGCCGCGTCCTCGAACGCCTCGCGCGTCATCACCTGCTGCGGGGTCACGCCCTCCAGAGCGATCGCGACCGCACGCATCCCGGAGGCCGCGGCCATCCGATGGTGCGCGGAGTCGACGGCGGGGATCGACGACGCCCCGGGCAGCGTCATGCCGAGCGCCTCGGCGCACGCGGTCATCGTCGAGGCCGTGCCCATCGTCATGCAGTGCCCCGGCGAGCGCGCCAGACCGCACTCGACCTCGGCCATCTCGCACTCCCCGACACGTCCGGCGCGGTATTCGTCGAAATAGGCGAACAAGTCCGTGCCGCTGCCGAGCGTCTTGCCCCGGTGGTGGCCGCGCAGCATCGGTCCGGCCGGCACGAACAGCGCCGGAAGCCCCGCGCTGGCGGCCCCCATGAGCAGCGCCGGCGTGGTCTTGTCGCAGCCTCCCATCAGCACCGCGCCGTCCACCGGATAGGAGCGCAGCAACTCCTCGGTCTCCATCGCCAGCAAGTTGCGGTAAAGCATCGGCGTGGGCTTCTGGAACGTCTCGGAGAGCGTGGAAACCGGGAATTCCAAAGGGAATCCGCCGGCCTGCCACACTCCGCGCTTGACCTGTTCGGCGCGCTCGCGCAGGTGCATGTGGCAGGGATTGATGTCAGACCACGTATTCAGGATCGCGATGACCGGCTTGCCCAGGTGTTCTTCGGGCAGGTAGCCGAGCTGCCGCATCCGCGAGCGATGGCTGAACGCGCGCAGATAGCCGCCGGTCGCGCCCTCGCCGAACCAGGCCGCGCTGCGCAGCGTGGTCGACGTGTCCTGATTCCCCGCCTCACCGGTCACAACCAGCCCCCGCTCCGCCACTCCTCCAGGACGACGGCGATCCGATCCCGCAGCGGCTGCGGCAGCACCCTAGACGGCGGGCGCACGTCGCGGCCGACGAAGCCGAGCTGCGCCAGCGCCTCCTTCACCACACTGACATTGTCAGCGCTGGCGTCGGCCGCGCGCAGCTCCTCGAACTCGCGGACCGTCTCCCACAGCAGCATCGACTTGGCGAAGTCGCCGCCGCGCAGCGCGTCCAGCATCGCCGCCGACAGCCGGGGCGCGACGTTCACCAGGCCGGAGGTGAAGCCGGTCGCGCCGACGGCAAAGTAGCCGGGGGCGGACAGTTCGGCCAGCCCCGCGATCCAGGCGAAGGCTTCGAGCCCGGCGTCGCGCGCCACGGAGGCGAAGCGCACCGGATCCGGGACCGCGTACTTGACGGCGATCACGTTCGGGCTGTGCTCGGCCAGCGTGGCTATGTGCTCCCCGGCCACGCGCGCGTCGCGGATGTAGAGGATGACGCCGAGGTCGGGCACGGTGTCGGCGATGACCCGGTGGTACTCGATCCAGCCCTCGGCCGAGCGGTAGGGGTGCACCGGCTGGTGGATCATCAGGGCACTGGCACCGACGCGCGCCGCGCGCTCGGCGGCGTCCACGGCGCAGGCGATGTCGAGGCCGACCCCCGCGACGACCTCGGCACGGCCGTCCACGGCCCGGACCGTGGACTCCACCGCCTGCTTCTTCTCGGAGTCGCTGAGCGTGTAGAACTCGCCGGTGTTGCCGTTCGGCGTCACGGCCTGGACGCCGTGCTCGACCAGGCGGCGGAGCAGCGCGGCGTGGCCGTCCCAGTCGACGTCGCCGGCGGAGGTGAAGGGGGTGGCCGGGATCGCCACCACCGTGGCCAGGCGGTCCCGCAGGTGGGCCAGGGGCGGTGGTGTCGCGTCGTCCGGTGTCGTGGCGGCCGGTGCGGCGGTCATGGATGTCGGCTCCGTTTCGTACGCTCCCGCGAAGGGGTTCGTCAGATCTCATATATGAGATGCTTGGGGAGCTTAGGGCGGGCGGCCGGGCTCGTCAACACTCGCCCCACGCTGGGACGGTCGCCGGCCGAGGGTGAAACTTCCATGTGCCGAAGCCCGCGCACGGCTCGGGAACCACTGCCATGACAAGGGGAATCGTCCCCGCGTCGGAGTCCGGCCCGGAGCACTCGGTTGCCGCGCCGATATTCGTGCCCTGTAGTGAACCCCACAGGCCACAGGCCACGGACCACACAGACAGGAGTCGCCATGAGCCGGATCAGACTTCGAAGATTGTCGATACGGCACATGGCCGCAGCCTTGGTCTTGATCCTCGCCGGGACGGTCGCGCAGCCGGCGACTGCGGCGAATATCAAACTGGCGACACCGGCAGCCGGCGCAGGCTACTGGCACACCAGCGGCCGCGACATCCTGGACTCCGGGAACCAGCCGGTCCGCATCGCCGGCGTCAACTGGTTCGGCTTCGAGACCAGCAACGACGTCGTCCACGGCCTCTGGTCGCGCGACTACAAGTCGATGATGGACCAGATGAAGTCGTTGGGCTACAACACGATCCGGCTGCCCTACAGCGACGACATCTTCAAGCCCGGCACGATGCCGAACAGCATCAACTTCTACCAGATGAACACCGACCTGCAGGGCCTGACCTCGCTCCAGGTGATGGACAAGATCGTGGCCTACGCGGGCGCCATCGGCCTGAAGGTGATCCTGGACCGGCACCGGCCGGACGTCGGCGGGCAGTCAGCACTCTGGTACACGGCCTCGGTGCCGGAGTCGACGTGGATCAGTGACCTGACATCCATCGCCACGCGCTACCAGAATAACCCCACAGCGGTCGGCATCGACCTGCACAACGAGCCGCACGACCCCGCGTGCTGGGGCTGCGGCGACGTCACCATCGACTGGCGCCTGGCCGCCGAGCGCGCCGGCAACGCGGTGCTGGCGGTGAACCCGCACCTGCTGATCTTCGTCGAGGGCGTGCAGACCTTCAACGGCAGCTCCTACTGGTGGGGCGGCAACCTGCAGGGCGCCGGCACGTATCCGGTGCAGCTGAACGTCGCGAACCAGCTCGTCTACTCGGCGCACGACTACGCGACCAGCGTCGCCAGCCAGCCGTGGTTCACCGACCCGTCGTTCCCGTCCAACATGCCGGGCATCTGGGACAAGAACTGGGGCTACCTGTTCGCGTCGAACACCGCGCCGGTGTGGGTCGGCGAGTTCGGCACGACCCTGGCCTCGACCATCGACCAGACCTGGCTCAAGACCCTGGTCACCTACCTGCGGCCCACCGCCACCTACGGCTCCGACGCCTACCAGTGGACGTTCTGGTCCTGGAACCCCGACTCCGGCGACACCGGCGGCATCCTGAACGACGACTGGACCACGGTCAACACCGCCAAGGACGCCTACCTGGCCACGATCAAGGCCCCCGGCTTCGCCGGCGGGGGTGGAGGCGGCGGCGACAGCACGCCGCCGACCGCTCCGACCAACCTGGCGGCGACCGTGACCACGGCCACCTCGGCGACGCTGTCCTGGACGGCGTCCACCGACAACGTCGGCGTCACCGGCTATGACGTCTACCGCGGCGGCACGCTCGTCGGCACGGCGGCCGGCACGACCTACACCGACACCGGCCTGAGCCCTTCGACCGCCTACACCTACACGGTCAAGGCATTCGACGCCGCCGGGAACGTATCGCAGGCCTCGAACTCGGTGACCGCGACGACTCAGGGCACTGGCACCAACGCCGGATGCACCGCCGCCTACGCGGTGTCGAACCAGTGGAACAACGGCTTCACGGCGAACGTCACCATCACCAACACCGGGACGGCTGCGACCCACAGCTGGCGGGTCGGCTGGACCTGGCCGAGCAGCCAGCAGGTCAGCAATGCCTGGAACGCGACCGAATCCCACAGCGGCCAGAGCGAGACGTTCACCGCGGTGAGCTCCGACGCGGTCGTCGCGCCCGGAGCCACCACCTCGTTCGGGTTCCAGGCGAGCTACAGCGGGACCAACCCTGCTCCGACTCCGGTGTGCACGGCGAGCTGAACGATGAGTTGGACGACGAGCTGAACGACGGTCACGGCGCCGTGCGCGGTTCGGGGTTGGCGAGGTCGAACAGCGACAACTGCGACACCCTCCCCAGAGGGGCCACCCGCCAGTCCGCTTTGAACGTGCCGCTGCGCAGATCGCCGGTGATGACGAGCTTGTGCGGCGACTGGACGAACTGTAGGTGGACGCGCACGGTGTCGGCGTCCGTCCGGACGGCGCGCGCCGACAGGTGTCCGGTCGGCGGCGGCCAGGAGCCGGGGAGCAACGGCAGCGTCGTGACCGTGCCGTCCTCCTCCTGGAGGGTCAGCTTCTGCGCCGTGAGGCTGACCTTCCGGAGCCGCTCGACCACCGTGTGGGCAACGGTGAACTCGCTGTCCGGGACATCTTCTCCGTCGGGGAACGGGAGCTGGAGGCCGGTCAGCCGCTGCTTCAGGGCGGCGTCGGCCTCGGCCGAGCCCTCGCGGTCGAAGGCAGGCAGCAGGTGGGTCCAGGCCGCTTCGAGGATGAGGTGCATGGCGACGGATTCGGAGGTCATCGCTAGGACGACGTCGTGCTCGGGGAGGACGACGCACAGCTGGCCGAAGGCGCCGTCGCCGCGGTAGCCGTGCCGGGCCATCCAGAACTGGAAGCCGTAGCCCTGGGACCAGTCCGAGTCTGAGTCGGAACCGTCGCTGTTGCTGTTGTCCACCTGCTTGCGCGTGGCTTCCGCTACCCACTCCGGCGCAAGCAGCTGCCGCCCTTCCCAGACTCCGCCCTGGAGGTAGAGCTGGCCGAGGCGCGCGATGGCGTCGGTGGTGACGTGCAAGCCGGCGAAGGCGAGGTCGCGTCCGGCCGGCGGGTGCCGGAGCCAGAACGCCTCGCCGATGCCCAGCGGCTCGAAGAGCCGGGGCCGCAGGTACTCCACGAGCGACTGGCCGGACTGGCGCTGGATGATCGCGCCGAGGGCGTAGGTGGTGGACTGGCTGTAGGCGAAGGTGACGCCCGGGGTGCCGTCCGGCGGGTCGAGCAGGAAGCCGCGAACGGGCTCCTCCCAGTACGTGGCCAGGGCCCGGTCCCACTGCTCGGAGGTGTGGCCGGCGGACATGGAGGCGATGTGGCGGACCAGGATCGACCGGCTGCGCGGGTCGGTGATTTCGCTGTCCAGCTCAGGGAAATACGAGACGACCGGGGCGTCGAGGTCCAAAAGCCCTTCCGCCCAAGCGAATCCGGCGGCCGTGGCCGTGAAGCTCTTGCTCAGCGAGTAGACCTGCTGGACGCCGTCCGGGTCGTAGGGAGCCCACCAGCCCTCTGCGATGACGTGGCCGTGACGCAGCAGCATGATGCTGTGCGGCTCGATGCCGGACACGCCCTCGATGGCGTCGAGGAAGGCGATGACGCCTCGCGCGTCGGTGGTTTGCGCGGAGGGCTCCGAGCGGGTCAGGGCGGTCATCTGGGCCTCCGCGAGCGATTGTGGTGAGGCTTTGAGACTACCGGAATTCGCTTAAGCGCTTCAGGTGTGCGGCTCGCGATCGCCGCGCCATGCTGGCCGCGCTGGCCGCGCCATGCCGACCGCGATCGCCGCGCCGGCCGCGCCGCGCCGGCCGTGCCGTGCCGGTCGTGCCGTGCCGGTCGTGCTGTGCCGGTCGTGCTGTGCCGGTCGTGCTACCCGTGCCGGTCGTGGTCGTCGAGGATATCCGCGATCACCCTCTCGATGACCGAAACCAGCGCCGGGTCAAGCTGCACCCTTTCGCTGAGCTGAAGCATCGCCTTCCACAGAGCCCAGCCACGCGCCCGAGCCCACATACCCGCGTCCTGCGCCATCGCGGCACGGAAGGCCTCGCGCGCTTCGCCGGTCAGCGTCACCCACGCGATGACCAGGTCACACGCCGGGTCGCCGACGCCACTGGTGCCGAAATCGATCACGGCACTGAGCCGGCCCGCGTCGATAAGCAGGTTGCCGGTGGCGATATCGCCGTGGAACCAGACCGGTTCGCCGTCCCATTCGGCTTTGAGCGCGGCGTCCCAGACTGCGGCGGCGCGGCGGGTGTCGATGCGTCCGTCGAGATCCACCAGGCAGGCACGGGTTTCGGCGTCATAGAAGGACGGAGGAGTGCCACGGTAGAAGCTGTGCTCGCCGGCCACCGGACCGTCGGTGGTGTCGCAGGCCTGAAGCGCGTGCAGGAACGCGGCCAGATCCGTGGCAAACCGCACCGGATCGGCCACCTCCGGCATGCTCAGCGTGCTACCTGGCAGCCAGCCCCGGACCGACCACGGATGCGGATACCCCTCCCCCGGCTTACCGGTGGCCAGGACCTGCGGGATCGGCAACGGCAACTGCGGGGCGAGCCGCGGCAGCCACTCGTTCTCCTTGGCGATCCCGGCGACGTACCCGGCGGCGGTCGGCAGCCGCACGGTCATGTCGGCGCCGAGCCGATAGGTACGGTTGTCCCAGCCGTCGAGCTCGACCGGCGTCACCGACAACCCGGCCCACTGCGGGAACTGCGCCGCGATCAGGCGCTTGACCAGCGCTGCGTCGATGCCTGCGCGGCCGTCCGGGGCAGAGGTCGTCATGGCGCGATCCTGACCGGCGGAACGGATCACCGCAACGGGATTTCGTCCCGCGGGGCACCGCCGAGCCCGCCGAGTAAGTCAGAACACGGAGATCCGGGCGGGCCACTGAACGCGGCCCGCCCGAAGTCCGTTCTCCGGGCATGGACCTCGGCGCCGACCGACAACCCCACGACAAACCCGATCAAGGTGCGGAGGGTGGCGCCATGGTCGTAAGGTCGGATCCCAACACTTCGCAGCCACACCACCGAAATACCTCAACTGCCCCCGTTTCGATCTCAGCAGAACGGTCAAGCCGGAAGTCTTGGCGCCTTCACGGCGGTGCACACTTACCGTCAGTGCTCGAAGACGCCACAGGGAGGTGACAGTACATGGACATCAACCGGGACGACCGCGGCCTCGATCAGCGCGCGGTCGTGCGAACTGCCGAACAGGCGGTCAGCGACGCCTGGATCGGGCAGCTGCTGCTGGCCGAGTACGAGGCGCAGTCGACGGTGAGCCTCTGCACACACTTACGTGAGCGGCTCCTCGAACGGCTGACCGTCGTACAGCTCGTCGGGGATCAGCAGGCGGTGCTGGAGACGCGGCGCAGACTTGAGAGTGCGGACCGGGCGTGCGCGGCGGCCCTGGACTCCTATGCCGAGACGCGGCAGCTGCTCGAAGCTCAACTGGAAGAGTGGGTCCTCAACACCCGGATCCGGTTCCGAGAAGCCGAGGACGATCGGCGCGTCGTCGGCTGGTAGGCCGGCGCCGCAGCGACAGCACGCCGACGTTCCTAGACGACGATCACCCGTCGGCCACGCGTGTGGCCGGCCTGGCTGTCGATGTGCGCCTGCGCGGCGTCGGCCAGGGTGTACGACGTCTCGACCGGTATGTGCAGCGTCCCGCGCTCGATCATCGCGACGGCCTCGACCAGCGCGTCCGGCACGCTGCCGGCCGCGCCGGAGAACCGCACGCCGAACTGCGGCGCGCCGAGATCGGCGATCGAGACGACCTTCTGCGGATCCCCGGTCAGCTCGACGAGGTCGCCGATGACGCCGGAGCCGGCCAGGTCCAGCGCCGCGTCCACGCGTCCGAGCCCGCGCACCCGTTCGACCCAGCCGGGGCCGTACGTCGTGGCGACGGCACCGAGGCTGCGCAGGTAGTCCTGGTTCGCCTCTCCCGCCGTGCCGATCACCGCGATGCCGCGATCGCGCGCGACCTGCAGCACCGCCGACCCGACGCCCCCGGCCGCGCCGCTGACCAGCAGCGTCTCCCCGGGCCGCACGCCGACCTGGCCGACGATGCGCAGCGCGGTCTCGACCACCGAGGGGTATCCGGCGGCCTCCTCGAACGACAGCCCCTCGGGTATGCGGGCCCACGCGCCGAGCACGGCGAACTCGGCGTAGGTCTCCGAGCCTTCGCCGAACACTGAGTCGCCGACCTCGACCCCCTCGACGCCCGCCCCGATCTCGTCCACGATCCCGGCGGCGTCCAGCCCGACGCCGGAGGGCAGCTTGAGCGGATGTGCCGCCAGCTTCTGGCCTTCCCGGACCCGCCAGTCGACGGGGTTCACGCCTGCCGCGCGCACCGCGATGCGCACCTGACCTGGGCCGGCGTGGGGCTCCTCGGCGTCGGTGAGGTGCAGGACGTCCGGACCGCCGAACTCGGCGAAGCTCACTTTCTTCATGCGGCAGACCGTAGCACTAACGGTTAGCATTTTGAAACAGCTACGGTTTCACACCTGATAGTGTTCAGCCATGACCGAGCAGCCTGAGCAGCCTGAGCAGCCTGAGCAGCCTGAGCAGCCTGAGCAGCTTGCGCGGCCCGAGCCGCCGGGACGCCGCGAGCGCAAGAAGGCCGCGACCCGCCAGAAGATCGCCGACACCGCGTTGCGGCTCTTCCTGGAGCGCGGCTACGACGCGGTGGGCATCCGGGAGGTGGCCGCCGAGGCCGACGTGGCCGTGACCACGCTGTTCTCGCACTTCGCGGCGAAGGAGGCGCTGGTCTTCGACCAGGACGAGGACTTCGAGCGCGGCCTCGTGCGGGCCGTCACCGACCGCAGGCCCGACGAGCCGCTGATCCCGGCCCTGCGCGGCCAGGTCAAGGCCCTGATCCGGCACTGCACGACGGACGATGCCGCCCCGATGTGGCGCATGATCGACGAGACGCCGGCGCTGCGGCAGTACGAGGCGTCGATGCGGCTGCGGCACGCACAGGCTTTGGCCACGGCGATCGCGGCGGACGCCGTGGCCGACCCGCTGCACACCACGACGGCTTGCCAGGCGATCGCCCGGTTCGCCATCGATGCCTTCTCCTTGGCCCGCGAATCAGACGATCCGGAGGCCACCGTGGACGAGGTCTTCGGCATGATCCAGGCAGCCTGGGACGCCGGACGCTCCGCCACACACGAGCCCGGCGCCTGACAGAACCCTGATTCAGTGGCCAACGACCCCCGGTCCCCCATCACGATGACCGGCTTCAGCGCCGGATCCAGCGTCAGCAACCCAGTAGCGAATGTCGCCCGAGTGCACGACAGAGCCACCCACGACGGTGAGGACCGAGTGCAGCGATCGCAACTGCGAGTCGGGAACGGTGAAGTAGTCATCGCTGAGTACCACCACGTCGCCGAGCCGACCGGTTTCGAGCGAGCCGAGCAGGTGCTCGTCCTCCCCGCCGAGGAACCACTGGTTCGACGTGGTGAACCCGGCGAGGACCTCGGCGCGGGTCAGCTGCTGGCCGGGGTTGACCTGGTTGCCCAGGGCGTTCAGGCCGGTTGTGGCGTAGTAGGCGTGGATCCAGGGGTTCAGGGGCGCGATCTGCATGCCGTCCGAACTCAGCCCGAGCGGGATGCCGCTGTCGGCCAGCATCCGGTATGGCGGTCCCGCCGGAACCGCCGTTCCGAAGTATCGGTAGGGCGTCACGTTCACTCCGCCGCCGAGTGCCTTCAGCCGGGCGACGTAGTCCGGCGTGATGAAAGTGGCGTGCGCCACCACCCAACGGAGGTGTTCGATGGATGTCTGCGAGTTCACCGCCTCGAAGCCCTCGATCTCGGTTCGGAAGTCCGAGGGAGTGATGGAGTGGACCTCGGCGCGCCATCCGGCCTTCGCCACGGCCGTCGCCGCGTTCGTCCAGGTGTCGTTCCCGCCGGCGTAGTGCTGGAAATCCGCGAGGAATTCACCGATCGCGCCGGTGCGCACCAGGTCGTTGCCGAAGAACGGGAACGTGTTCTGCAGTCGCGCCTTGGCCACGGGGATGTCGGGTTCACTGTCGAACAGCAGGGCGTTGGTACGCAGCCGGACGACGGCTTCCGGCAGTCCGCCGGTGACCGCGTCCCGCTGGTTCCCCTCTCCGTAGACCGCGAGGAACGGGTTGTACATCGCGAAGTTGTCCTCGCTCGCGGCCCCGTCGTCGGGCGTGTTCGTGGCCTGGAACGCGCCCTGGTCGAGGTGCGTCGTCACCCCGAGGCTCGCGGCGTAGGCCATCGCGTCCCGCACACTGGACTTGCGGTCGTCGAACGTCAGCGTCCGGCGCAGTGCCAGCAATGCCTTGGTCGACGGCCCGCTCCCCGGGAACGGCGCCCCCGCGATGGAGCCGTCCGCACCCACCTGCACCGGGCCGAACGGGCCGCTCACATTCTCGAAGAACGTCTTTCCGAGGGAATTGGTGACCGCCGGACCGGTGAACCCGACCTGGATGTAGACCGGCCGATCCGGGACGGCGTCGTCGAGTTCGGCGAGCGTGGGCAGCCGCTTCTCGGCGAATTGGTTCGGGGTGAAACCACCGATGGTGGTGATGAAGTCGCTCGCACCCGCCGCCCTTTTGTTGTTCGCGGGCAGGGCCGCGGCGCGTCGGCGGTACAGGGCCAGAACGTCGGCGATGGAGTAGGCGTTCTCCAACGGGGTGTGACGCCCTGGCCGGTTACCCATCAGCACGAAGTGGTTGTGGCAGTCGATCAGACCGGGCATGGCGATCCTGCCGTGCAGGTCGATGACCCGCGGATCCTCGGCGAAAGACCGACGCGCTCGGTGGAAGCTGTTCCCGACATAGGTGATCACCCCGCCTTGGATCGCGATGACGCCGGCGACGGTACCGGCGCTGTCCATCGTATGAATCCGGCCGTTGCGCAGAATCAGGTTCCCCGCCGGGGAGGTACTCCGTCGCGCCGCGGTTGAGGCGCTCGCGGTCGCCGCGGCTGGGCCGGCCGCGGCGATGCTGCCCGCAGCTGCGGCGGCCGCACCGGCTGTCGCGCTGGTGCGCAGCAACGCGCGGCGCGAGACGTTGTGCTTTGGCTGCTTCGAGCTTTCCATAGAGTCACTCCTTCAATGACGTCCCAAGGGGACATGTCTCTTCAGGGAGGCATGGCTGATCAGAACGTTTCAATGAGATCCGCTGACGGGCGGCAGATGGCCGATTTCCTTCGGCTGGGTCAGCCCAGTCTCGCAACGGGCCTCGCCAAAGGCGTCGCCCACAGCCGCCGATGGCGGAAATAAGCATCCGCGAGGCGCTGTTGGACAGCACGCGAACGTGTCATGGCGGGCTGAGGAGGCTGGTGTGATTCGCATTCCGCAGGCCCGCGTCTTCGAAGTCACCGCGGCAGTCGGCGACTGGGAACGGCACAATGCCGAATCACTGGTCGAGCTTGCGTGCCGGGTCCCGGCCGATCGACCGTTCCAGGCTCGCCAGGTGCACCTGCAACTGGATCACGCCGCGCTGGCACTGGTCAGCGGGACGCCACACGGTGTCGCGCGCGAGGAGGAAGCGATCGCGGCGCGGCCCGCGGATGCCATAGCCGTGTACACGAAACTCAAGGGCGATGGAGTCCTGGAGTACCGCGGCGCGCGAACGCGACTGCGTCCCGGTCATGTGGTGGTGTGCGACGTGGACTTTCCGCTACGGCGTCAGGGCTTCGGGGACATCGCAGAGCTGGCAGTCACGGTCCCTCGTGCGAGCATCTCGGGCCTGACCGGCGACGCGGAAATCGGCGAGCCCAGCGTTCTCACCGTCCATCAGGATCCGTATGCACGTGCTCTGATGAATCTCGTACACCGGGCTGTACGTCCACACGTACCGGTGCCGGCCGACGAACAGGCCGTGCTGGAGTTGGTGGCGGTGCTCGCTTCCGGCGGCAGGGCATCGCCGTCGACGAAACATCGCGCCGCCGCACGCGCGTTCATCGACGATCACCTGGCCGACCCCCTGTTGTCCGCATCCGACGTGGCGGCGGGCGCAGGCGTCTCGGAACGGCATCTGTCACGGTTGTTCGCCGAGGTGGGCGCCTCCGTGCCCAGGCACATCCTGGCGCGGCGGCTCGACCTCGCCTACAGCACACTCAGGCACGCGCCGGGGCCGGGCATCAGCACGGCGGAAGCCGCGGCACGCTGCGGGTTCACCTCGATGTCGCACTTCTCCCGCACATTCCACCAGCGATTCGGAGTGACCGCCGGCAAAGTGCGCAGCCATGGCGGGCGTCCGCAGCCTGATCGCGATCGCATGTCCCCTGCCATGGCTTCCATCAAGGTCTAATTCGCCGGCCGCCGAGGCGACGGCCGGCACACCACCGCGATCAGCTCCCAGCAGCCGGCTGAAGAACCACCGGCAGTGCCTGATGCCCGTTCGAGATCAGCGACCCCAGCGGCGCAAGCTCCGCCCCCGGCGCGAACGCGATGTCCGGGAACCGCGCGAACAGCTTGTCCAGCACCGTCTCCGCCTCCATCCGCGCCAGCGGCGCGCCGAGGCAGAAGTGCACCCCGTGGCCGAACGCGAAGTGGTCCTGCCCCGCGCGCGTGACGTCGAACGCGCCCGCGGTCTCGCCGTGCAGGTCCGGGTGGCGGCCGATCGCGGCGTAGGAAGCCAGGATCGCCTCGCCCTGCCGGATCACCAGCCCGCCGGCCAGCTCGATGTCCTCCACCGCGTACCGCAGCGGCAGGTGCGCGACCGGCGCTTCGAACCGCAGCGTCTCCTCCACGACGTCGCGCCACGGGGCCTTGCCCTCGTCGACCTTCGCACGCTCCTCGGGGTGCGTCAGCAGCAGGGTGATGGCCTGGTCGATCAGGTTGACCGTGGTCTCGTAGCCGGCCGACACCACCAGGAGCAGCGTGTCGAGCAGTTCCTGCTCGGTCAGCGCCGAGCCGTCGCCTTCCTCGTCCTGGTCGTCGCGAGCCGCGATGAGCGCCGAGGTCATGTCGTCGCCGGGGTTCTCGCGCTTCTCGGCGACCAGGCCGGCCAGGACGCCGTACAGCTTCACCGCGTTGGCCTGGGCCTCCTCCGGCGACAGCGTGGTGTCGAACACGGCGTCCACCAGGCCGCGGAACGCCTGCTGCGCGGCCGGCGGCAGCCCCATCAGGGAGCTGATGACCTGGATCGGCAGCGGCACGGCCAGGTTCTCGCGCAGATCCACGCTCTGCCCCGCCGGGGTCTCCGCCAGCGCGTCGAGCAGCGCGTCGGTCATCTCCTCGATGCGCGGGGCCAGTGCGGCGACCCGGCGGCCCGCGAAGGCCGGGCTGACCAGGCGCCGCAGCCGGCGGTGGTCGGCGCCGTACGCGGTGAACATGTTGCTCACGCCGACCCACAGCGCGAGCGGCCACTTCCCGATGATCTCGTCGGGGAACTTCGGCCAGTGCTGTGCGGCGTCCTTCGACACCCGCGGGTCGATCAGGAGCGCCTTGAGCACCCCCGGATCGGCGACCGCCCACACCTCCTGGCCCAGCAGGTCCACGCGCGTGGCCGGACCGTGGTCGCGCAGATAGGCGTCCTCGGTGTGGCGGTTCGCGCCGGTCGGGTCGAGTGTGAGCACAGGCTGGTCCATGCTGGGGCCTCCATGGCGGACGGGGACGAACGAGGACGGTTCGGTCGGCGCGGCGGGATGGGGGTGGGTTCGGGTCAGCGCGACGGGATCGGGGTTCGGTCAGCGCGACGGCATCGGCGGTTCGGTCAGCGCAGCGGGATCGGCGGCGAGCCCGGGATCGTGACCGGCAACGCCGCCAGCGCCCGGGCGAACGGCCCGGGCCGCCAGACCAGCTTCTCCACCGGGACCGCCAGTTCCATCTCCGGCAGCGCGTCGAGGATCTGGTCGATCGCCGCCTGCGCGATCAGGTAGGCGGCGGACTGCGCCGGGCACGCGTGCGGACCGACGCTCCACGCCAGGTGCGCGCGGTTCCCGGCCCGCTGGTCGGAGGCGATCGCGGGGTCGTTGTTGCACGCGGACATGCTGATCAGCACCGGCTGGTGCGCCGGCAGCCAGACCCCGTCGATCTGCACGGGATACGGCGGGTAGGAGATGGCGTAGTTGGCCATCGGAGGGTCCTGATAAAGCACTTCGTCCAGAGCATCGCGCACCGTCAGGTTGCCGTCCAGCACGTCACCTGAGAAACGGTCGTCGGTGAGGATCAGCAGCAGGGCATTGGCGATCAGGTTCTGCTGCGGCTCGATTCCGGCGCCGTAAAGCGTGGCGAGCTGATGCACCATCTCCGGGATGTCCAGCGCCGACTCGTGCTGCAGAAGCCGGGTGGTCACATCGTTGGCCGGGTACTCCTTCTTCATCACGACCAGCTCGGCCAGTGCCCCGGCGAGCATCGCGTTGCCGGCCTCGGCGTCGTTGCCCTCGAAGATCTGCGCCATCCCGGTGGCGACCCGCTGCCCGATCTCCGGCGGACAGCCCAGCAGGGTATTGAGAACCTGGAAGGCCAGCGGGAAGGCGAACTGCGTGATCAGGTCCGCCTCGCCGGCCTGACACATGTCGTTGATCAGGCCGATCGCCACGTCCTGGACGACCTTACGCAGGCCGTGCAGGTCCACGCCGCTGAGGCTGTAGACGTTCGCGCTGCGGTACCTGGCGTGCTCGATGCCTGAGCTGCGCAGCGCGTTGGGCCGCCACTCCATCATCGGCTTGACCGGACAGGCGTTGTCGATCCCCTCCTCCCACTGGCGCGGGTCGGCGGGGAAGCGGTCCTGGTCGTGCAGGATCTTCAGCGCGACGTGGTAACCGATCACCAGCGTGGCCGGCACGTCCGGGTGCAGCAGCACCGGAACCAGCGCGCCGTGCAGGCGGCGCATCTCGGCGTAGGCGCCGTGCGGATCGGCGGCGAATTCCGGCGTGTACATCGGGACGCGCGCCGTGGCGGCGTCCGCCGCGGTCTGGGTGGTCACGCAAACATCTCCGGTCGGCTGGGTCGGCTGGGTCGGCTGGTGAGGTGTTCGACGAGCACGATCAGCGCCTTGGCCGAGGAGGCCTGGTCGCGGGCGTCGCAGAAGGTCAGGGGCGTGTGCGGGGCCAGGTCCAGCGCCTCACGGATCTCCTCGTCGGGGTAGCGGCGGGCCCCGTCGAACTGGTTCACGGCCACCGTGTAGGGAAGATCCCGCTTCTCCACCGCGCTCAGGATCTCGTCGGCGTGGTCCAGGCGCCGGGTGTCGACGAGCACCAGCGCGCCGAGCGCGCCGCGGGCCAGCTCGTCCCACATCGGCAGGAACCGGTGCTGGCCCGGCGTGCCGAACAGATACAGCGCCACTCCGCCGAAGGTCCGGCGGCCGAAGTCCATCGCCACGGTCGTGGAGGTCTTGGCCGGCAGCCCCGCCAAATCGTCGACCCCGACGCTGGCCTCGGTGATCATCTCCTCGGTCCGCAGGGGCCTGATCTCCGAGACGCTGCCGACGAACGTGGTCTTGCCGACCCCGAAGGGTCCGGCGACCAGGAGCTTCACCGACCGGGTGACGGTGCCGGGCAGGTAGGCGACCTCAGACAAGTTGGCGGAGCCCACGAAGCACCTCTTTCAGCACGTCGACGTCGGGAAGGTCGGCGGCGGGAGTGGGGAGGGCCAGATGCCCGGAGTCCATGAGCCCGGCGGCCAGGATCGCCACCACCGACGGCGGCAGGTCCAGGTGCGCGGCGATCTCGGCGACCGACAGCGCGCCGTGCCGGCTGCACACCCCGAGCACCCGGCGCTGCTCCGGCGCCAGGCCCTGGGCCGGGACGTCCTGGGCCACCAGCAGCGTCACCAGCCCCATCTCCCGGCTCGGGCGCACGGCGCCGCCGGTCATGACGTACGCGCGCACCAGATCCGGGTCGCGCCGCGGCCGGCTCACGGCCGGCGCGTCTCGCTGGTGAGCTCGTTGCCCAGCCGCGAGGCGAGGTCGTTCATCCGGTGCACGATCAGCCCGGCGTCGGCCGTGGGCGTCGCGCACACCCCGAGCATCGCGTTCTGGCCGGCGGCGGTGACCAGCACCAGCGCCTGGTCGTACTCGATCAGGTTCTGGCGCAGCCGGTTGTCCTGGTCCCCGCACATCGCGGCCAGCGCCTTGCCCAGGGACTGGACCCCGCTGACGGCGGCGGCGAACGCGTCGGCCTCGTCCCGGGTGATCGAGTCCGAATGCGCCATGCGCAGCCCGTCCCCGGAGATCAGGACGGAATAGCGCACCCCTTCGATGTCCAGGCTGCTGAGCATCCAGGTGAGCTTGTTGTTCCCGTCGGCCGGCGGGGCTGAGGTGCTCACGGGCTATCGAGTCCCTTCTGCGGGGTCGGAGGGCGTGGCCGCGCGGTCGGCACCGTGGGCACCGTTCTGCCAGGCCGCGGCGACGCTGGGCCGCGGCTGCGTGGTGCTCAACACCGGAGGGAGGGGCTGGGTGTCGGTGGTGGCGCTGTGGCGCTTGCGGCGCGGGAGCCCGGTCTCGGTCAGCTCGACCTCCGTCACCGGCACTGACGCGGAGACCTGCGCCGGTACCGACGCCTGCGCCTGCGCCTGCGCCTGCGCGGGTTCGGGCGTCACGCCGTCCCCGACCGAGGTGTCCGCCGCGAGCAGCGCCTCGGGGATGAACAGCGCGGCACGCGTACCTCCGAAGGGACTGCTCGATCCGTCGATGGACGCCTGGAACCCGTAGCGCTTGCTCAGCGCGGCGACCGTCGGGAACCCGATCTTCGGATGCGGCCCGAACCGGTGCAGGTCCACGGGTTCCTGCCCGGACAGGATGCGCCGCGCGGAGTCCAACTGCTCGCTGTTCATGCCCACGCCGGCGTCGTCGACGATGACGGTCACGCCGTGGTGGCCCTCCTGGAACGTGACGTCGACGAAGGACCCGGGCGGCGAGTAGCGCGCGGCGTTGTCCAACAGCGTGGCGACGGCGTGCACCGCGGGCTCGACGGCCTGCCCGACCACCTGCCGGCTCAGCTCCCGCGGCCGGATCCGCTGGTAGTCCTGGATGCGGCCCATCGCCCCGCGCACCACGTCGGTCATCGACTGCGCCGGCCAGCGCCGCCCCGGGAGCCCGCCGCAGACCACGACGTAGGACTGCGCCTGCCGGATCATCTGCTGAACGGTGTGGTCGATCAGGGTGAGGGTCTCGAACGTCTCGTCGCCGCGGTGCTGCCGCATGGCCTCGGCGACCACCTTGCTCAGGCTGGCCCCGAGGCTGACCACCGTCTCGGCGAAGGAGCGCACCGCTGACTCAGTGGTCTGCTGCGCCTCCTCCTCCACGCGCTGCCGCACGGCCCCGGCCACCTTGCCCTGCAACTCGCGCAGGCCGATGGTGTACCGCTGCGCCAGCACACCGGCGTTGCCGGCGAAGGCGGTGCCGTTGAGGGACGGCGCGACAGTGAAGGAGATCCGGGCCGCAGGCGCATCGCTGAGCACATCGGCCACCCCCGGCAGGCCGAGCGCGACGAGCTGCCCCACTGCGGCGTCCCGGGCGGCACAGGCTTCTTCGAGGCCTGCGACGCGGGCGCGCAGGCGCCGGGCGGTGGTGACCCAGTACACCGCCAGCACTATCGCGACGACGAGGGCGCCGGCCGTGCACCACAGGGCTATATCAGCATTCATCCGTCTTCTCAATCAGGTCTGCGCCGGGAACGAGCCCATGTCAGGCGTGATACTCAAGCCGGCTGTGGCCGGTAGGACACACGGAGCATCTACGGTCCCTGACAGTACCGCAGTGCGTCCGGGAATCGGAGGCGGATGCGGGTTCGACTATTTGTTTCCGTTGCCGGCGTTGGGTTTCTCGGCGGAGGCGGTCTGCCCATCGGCTGCCCGTCCACCGTCCATCCACCGTCCATCCGCCGGGCGGGCGACGCGACACGGACGCCCCTGACAACCCCCGCAGGCAACAAGGCCCGCTTCCGAGGTACAACTCCGGTGTGACGCAATCTGCCGACAACGCCCGGCGCCCGGCCGCCGCGGCGCCCTCGACCAGCCCCTGGGCCCCGATGCGCGACCGCATCTTCCGCATCCTGTGGCTGGCCCAGCTGGGCAGCAACGTCGGCTCGTGGATGCAGACGGTCGGAGCCCAGTGGCTGCTGGTCGAGCACAGCTCCTCCACCGCCCTGGTCGCGGCCGTGCAGACCGCCAGCCTGCTGCCGGTGATGCTGTTCTCGCTGCCGGCCGGCGTGATGGCCGACGTGCTGGACCGCCGCCGGCTGCTGATCTACCTGCAGCTCGTCATGGCCCTGGTGGCCGGGGCGCTGGCCTGGCTGACCGCGGCCGGCCTGACCACACCGGCCGTACTGCTGGCCCTGACGTTCCTGCTCGGCTGCGGCCAGGCCTTCGTCGGGCCGGCGTGGCAGGCGATCCAGCCGGAGCTGGTGCCGCGCGAGCAGATCCCGGCCGCGGCGACGCTCGGCAGCCTCACCGTCAACCTGGCCCGGGCGGTCGGGCCGGCGATCGCCGGCTTCCTGGTCGCCGCCTCCGGGGCCTCGCTGGTCTTCGCGATCAACGCCGTGTCGTTCCTGTTCGTCGTGCTGGCCGTGGCGGCCTGGCACCGCGGCCCGCAGCCCGGCGGCGAACACCCCGAGCGCGCGCTCGCCGCCCTGCGCGCCGGCAACCGCTACATGCGCAACGCGCCCTCGCCCCGGCGGATCCTGCTGCGCGCGGCGCTGTTCGTCATCCCCGGCAGCGCGTTGTGGGCGCTGCTGCCGGTGGTCGCCAGCTCCCGGCTCGCGCTCGGAGCCGGCGGCTACGGCGTGCTGCTGGCGGCGCTGGGCGTCGGGGCGGTGATCGGCGCGTTCACGCTGTCGTGGCTGAACAGCTTCCTGACCTCGAACCGGCTGCTGGCGGCATCAGCCCTCGTATTCGCCGCCGGCACGCTGGTCCTGGGCGAGACGACCAACAAAGCGGCGGTGGTCATCGCCATGGTGCCCACCGGCGTCGCCTGGCTGATCTCGCTGTCGACGCTGAACTCGGCCCTGCAACTGTCATTGCCGGCGTGGGTCCGGGCCCGGGCGCTGGCCGTGTACCTGCTGGTCTTCATGGGCGGCCAGGCGATCGGGTCCCTGGGCTGGGGCGCACTGGCCGCGCCGCTCGGCCTCACCACGGTCCTGGTGATCGCCGCGGCGCTGCTCGTGCTGGCGGCGATGAGCGTGCGCTGGCTGCCGCTGCACGCGCTGACCGGGAAGCTGGACCGCACCACGAACGCCAACTGGCCGGACCCGCACCTCGCCTTCGAACCCGACCTCGACAGCGGGCCGATCCTGGTGGTGAAGCGGTACCAGGTCGCGCCCGGCAACCAGGCGGCGTTCAAGGAGGCGATCGACTGGGTCGGGCTGTCCCGGCGGCGCACCGGCGCGACCCGCTGGGGCGTCTTCCGCGACGGCGACCAGCAGGACACGTTCGTCGAGGTCTTCGAGGTGGCCTCGTGGCAGGAACACCAGGACCAGCGCTCGATCCGGCTCACCGGCGCCGACTCCGAGTTCGAACAGCGAGCCAACGACCTGTCCTCACCGCCGCCGACGGTCGAGCACCTGCTGCCGCCGCAGTGGCGGGACGAGCCGGAGCAGCGGCAGGACGGACAGCAGGAGTAGCGCGATCGAGGCGCGCTGAAATCCCGACGGCTCAGGCCGCCAGATCCTTGATGAGCACTTCAAATTCGAGATCGTCTCGACGTGGCTTCCCGAATCGCTCGTCGCCGTAAGGGAACGGCTTCATCTCGCCGGTGCGCCGGTACCCGCGGCGGACATAGAAGTCGATCAGGTCGGTGCGCTGCCGGAGGACGGTCATGTGCATCGCAGTCATGCCGAACTCGTCGCGCGCCAGCTGTTCGGCCACCGTGAGCACGCGCTTGCCGAGGCCGCCGCCCTGCGACTTCGGGCTGACGGCGAACATGCCGAAGTAGGCGTGGGTCTCCCGGTGCTGCACCAGGCAGCACGCGACCAGGTCCGCGCCGGACTCGACGACCATCATGCGGCTGGCCTGGTCGATCACCGTGGCGGTGACGTCGGCCTCGTCGGTGCGCTGGCCGTCGAGGAGGTCCGCCTCGGAGGTCCATCCCGTGCGGCTGGAGTCGCCGCGGTAGGCGGATTCGATCAGGGCGACGATGCGGGGCACGTCGTCGACCGTCGCCATGCGGATGTCCGGCTCGGGGGCGCCGGCGGGTCGCTCAATGTCGCTCACCTGAGACATCCTGCCCTAACCGGGTGCGTTGTCCGCTCAGCCGTCCGCGATGTGTTCCATCAGCGCCGCGGCCAGCCGCAACACCTGGCGCTCGGTCTCGGTCAGGCCGCCGAGGGCATCGGCTAGCCAGGCGTCGCGTTCGGCGACGTCGCGCTCCAGCTCGCGGCTGCCGGCGTCGGTAAGCGTGATAATCGACTGCCGGCGGTCCCCGGCATCGGCGGAGCGGACGATGAGGCCGTCGCGCTCCAGGTCGGCGAAGACCCGGGTGAGGGACTGCGGCTGCTGGCGGTCGACGGCCGCGACCTCGCCGGGGGTGGAGGGTCCGTGGCGTTTCAGGTGGCTGAGGACGCTGATCTTGTTGGTGCTCAGGGCCCCGGCCGAGCGGCTGGAGCGCAGGCGGCGGGCCAGGCGGATGGCGCCTTGGCGGATGGCCGTGGCGGTTTCCAGGTGGTCCGGTGGGGTCTCGGCGTTTGTCACATTGGTACGCTATCACTTACTATCGAGCTAACGCCTCTTGTGGCTCATCTGCTCTGACGTGCATGATTCTCGCTCAAGGTAGTAAACAGTGAGTACTAATCTGATAGCCATCGGGCCACGCCGGAGCCGGTCGGTATGGCGGCCTGCGGCTTTGCGCGCCGCGGCGGTCGCGATGGCGGCGGTGCTGTGTGCGTTCGGCTCGGCGATCTGGATCGAGCATCGTGCGCATCTGCACGTCGATATCGTGATCGCGGCTGTGGCGATGACGATGACCTTGGGGCGGGTTCAGCTCGGCGTTGCTCATCGGGACCGGCTGATCGGTACGGCAGTGGTCGCGGTCGCGGCGGCGAGTGCTTCGGAAGTCAGTTCTCTGCTACTGCGGTATCCGTTCTTCGGGGATGCGGCGTTCACCGCGGCGATGGCCGGCGTGATCTGGATCCGGCGGTTCGGGCCGCGGGCGACCAAGGCGGGGACGGTGGTGGTGGTTCCGTTCATCACGCTGCTGGTCACGCACGCCGAGGGGGTTCCGGCGCACGCTGCGAGTTATGACTTGTGGTGCGCGCTGATCGCGGTGGTCGCGGCGTTCTGGGTGGCGGTGTTTCAGCTTGGCGGCGCGGCTTTGGGGTTTCGTGAGCAGCGCGTTCGGACGGTGCCTCTCGCCCCTGCGTCTACTCCCTCTGCTCCGTCTACTCCGTCTACTCCGTCTACTCCGTCTGCTCTGTCCAGGGCCGCTCGCATTCCGGCCAGTACGCGTATGGCCTGCCAGATGGCGGTCGCCCTCGGCGCCGCTTTCGTCGTCGGCCACAGTGTTTTCCACGATCACTGGCCGTGGGCGGTGCTCACCGCGTTCATCGTCTGCAGCGGCTCGCGGGGGCGTGGCGACGTGCTGCACAAGGGCGTGTTGCGTGCGGCGGGGGCGGCTGTCGGGACGGTGGTCGCCACCACGATCGCCGGGGCGTTTCCGGCTGGGGATCGCTGGTCAGTGGTGATCATCTTCGTGGTGCTGGGCCTGGCGAGCTGGCTACGTGAGATCAGCTACGCGTTCTGGGCCGGGAGCGTGACGGCGGCGTTGTCGTTGCTGTACGGGTACTTCGGGCAGAGCGCGCCGTCGCTGCTGGAGACGCGGTTGGAGGCGATCGTCGTCGGCGCGGCGATCGGTATCACAGCCTCCTGGTTCCTGTTGCCGGTGCGCACCGAGAGCGTGCTCAAGCGCCGGCTGGCCGACGCGCTCGCGGCGCTGAGCGCCTTCCTCGGCGCGCCGATGGGCGACGCGGGCGAGGTGCGGCGGCGCCGGGGGGACTTCCAGCACGCGGTCACGCAGTTGGAGCAGATCGCGAAGCCGTTGCGCGCGCAGCGGATGCTGTCCGGCGCGTCCGACCGGGCCGACGCCGTCGACCTGCTGCACGGCTGCGTCGAGCCGGTCGGGACGCTCGCCGGGGTGTTCGCCGGCACTGGCACCAGCACTGGCCCTGGCACCCGCCCCGACGCCGTACCGGAGTGGGACCCGCTGCGCCGCGCCGTCGCGGCGAACGTCGGCGCGATCCGCCGGGCCCTCGGCGGCAAGCCCGGCGCACCGTTCCGGAGGATCGGGCCTCAGGGCCACTCGACGGCGGCCTCGGCCCTCATCGCATTGGACGCGGCCCTCGCCGGGCTCGCCAAGTCGGCACTCCTGACCTGGCAGCCCCCTGATTCACCGCCCGAAGAGCGGCACGCCCCGGTCAGCGACATCCAGGTCAGCCGGTCAGTTCCCCCACCCGGTGTCCGCGTCCCGAAGCGCACCGACGATCGAGCGGCCGAAGGACCGCACGGCGGCACCTCCGTCGTACCGGACACCGAGGACGCCTCGGGCTGCCCGCGTGGTTGATGGCATGGCGGATCTCCCCTTCAGGGTGGATGGGAGTGACGGCGGCCCGACGCCGTTGGCACTGTTTACTGCCCGGTAACCAGGCTCGCACCGGGGCCTCTAAGAGCCCTAACACCGCCCTAACATCAGCGGGCGGAAAGGCTGCGGCCGGGCGGATCGGGCGCTGCGAGCCTCACCGGACCGCCCGCTAGGCTGGTCGGGTGACGGCATCGAGCCAGCAGAGTCCCGAACTGACCGTGGAGTCCCAAAGCGAACAGGCCATCGGCACTGTCCGCGGCCAGGCTCGTATCCTCGTCCGGCCCGGGGAACACGAAGCCGCTACGACCTTGCGGCTGCGCCGCTACCTGCCGCGATTGAGTCTGCTGCGCTACCGCGACCTTGCGCAGGACGGCTCAGCGCTGGGACCGGAGCGCGACGCGGCGACGCTGCCGAACGACGATCCCCGCATCACCGAGTGCGTGGTCGACGTGCCGCCCGGAGCCGCGACTCGCGAGTACCGCCTGGAGTGGGAGCTCAACCCGGACGACCACCCGGCGATCGGCGTGAGCGGCGAGGAGCTGCTGTTGTTCCGCGCCTACCTGGTGGATCGCGGTGAGGATGGCGCGGATGGCGCGGAGGAGATCCGGGAGCAGCGACTCATCCGCATCCGGTGGGCGCCGCCGTCCGACGCTTTTGACCGCTGGTGCACAAGCGCAAGTACTCCAGAGCCACTGCGGGAAGCGTTGCAGGCGCTATTGCTGGCGGAAGTCCAAACCCCCCGCATCTGCGAGTTGTGCCACGCGCGCGACGACCTCGACCTGCTCTTGGCACAGGACAGGGTGTGGGAATGCTCCGCCGAGCCGGAACTGGAGGAGATCCGGCGCCTGTTCGTACTCCGCGAACTGACAGGGCACTCCATGAGAACCTTCGCCGGGACGCTCCGAACAAAGCACCACCACGAAGACCTCAGCGCGCAACTCGCCGCGGCCCGCGAGCGCCAGAAGGCGCGGCTGATCGCCTACGCACCATCCGGGACCGAGGAACTCCCCGCGGGCTAGCCGGAGAGCCGGGCGAGGTCCTCGGCGACGTCAAGGCCCTGCGGCTGGGAGCCGGCAAGCTGCTGGCCCCTCGCTGCATGGACCTCAGCCTCAGCCTCAGCCTCAGCCGGTCAGCGTCGCGACCGCCGCCATCCACTGGTGATTGCAGGACCCTGATGCCTGGAAGCTGCCCGAACCCACAATCTCGTAAGCAGTCGCCAGCTGGTCCGCCGGAGCCACGACCAGCGTCGGCAAGGCGGTGAATCCGGAGGCCCAGCTCGCGTTCTCGCCGCCCTGCACCCCCGCGACCCCGAAGACGATCCCGCCGCCGGAAGCAGAGCCCGAGGCGAACGGCCCGGACGCCGCAGTCGCCGAGGAGTGCCCGCCGATGCCGGTCACGCCGGAGAAGTCGTCGACCGCGACATGGTGCTCCGCCGTGTTCGGAAAGTTGAGCGTCACCGAACCGCCGCCGCCGAGCGCCTTCGCGCCGACCGCAGCGAGTATCAGGGTTCGATCCCCCGCCCCGTCGGTCTGGTCCGCGATCACCGAGTAGCTGTTGCCCGCACTGTCGGAGGCACTAACACCCCCGGTGCGCGCCGTATTGGTGAGCATGACCGACACCACCAACGTGTCCCCCGCCGCCGACCCTGAGGTCTGCAACGTCACCGACCCCGAAGCCGACGCCGCCGCACTCGACGCCAACCGCCCCACGTAGGCCGGAGCCTTCGCAGCCTGCTGCGACGGCGGCGCGCTGGGACCGCCGGTCCCCACAGCGCTCGGACCGCCACCGCTCGAAGGAGCCGAGCTGGACGGCCGGCCCGCCTTGCTCGCGCTGGACGAACCACCCGGCTGCCCCGCGCTCGTCGTCACACCCCCCGCGCTGCTCTGACCACCGGTCGAACCCACCGAACCGGCCGCACCGAGCGAACTCGGAGCCGTCGCACTCCCGCTCGCCGAACCCCCGCCGCCCTGCTCCGACGTCGACTGCCCCGCCGAACCACCGGCCAGGTCAGCCCCGGACGGTGCCCCGCCGTTCCGCGTCTGCGAGCCCTGGCCCGAAGAAGACGCCGCCGCGTGCGACCCGCCGCCACCCATCGCGAGCACCCCGCCGACCACAACCACAGCCACGACCAGCACGGCCGCACCGCCGACGATCACCATCCGACGCCGCCGGTCAACGTCCCGCGCCCCCGCCGCAGCGGCGACATCCGCCGGCCCGAACGCGACGGCGACCGTCTCGGCCTCCGGCGAAGGCTCCGACGGCAACGGCAGCGGCGCCCCGGCACCAACGCCAGTACCCTCGCGCGTGTCCTCGCCCTTGACCCCATGCTTGTCCGCACCCACGCGAGCCCCCCGAATATTCAGATCATCCAACGCCGACAAACGAGCGACTGATCGTATCCGTACAGTCGTCGCCTGCAAACCGAACCCCTACGATCGTTCTCGGAGGACCGGTCCTCCCAGCGCGTTCCTACAGTTGGCCTCCACGGCCGAGGGAGGGACGCCATGGACGAGCAGCACTACTGGCAACAGCAAGGCCCCGCGTCGAACGAGTCGACCTGGCAGCAGCAGCCGAATCAGGGCAAGCCGACTGTGCAATTGGGCACGTGGGCGCCAACTCCAACTCCAGCCTGGGCTCCTGCTCCTGCTCCAGTCGGGACTCCAGGCTGGGCTCCAGCCCAGCCTCCGAATCCGCAGCGGAAGCGAAAGCTGCTCCTGGCATCCGGCATCGGCGCGCTAGCCCTGGCCGTCCTAGCAGCAGCAACAATCCTGCCCGGCCTGTCCACGCACCACGGCGCGACCGGCTCCGCCCCCACCCCCGCCGTCCCCAAGCTCCACCCGGCCGTATCCCGGGCGCCGTTCATGGCCGCCCTGAACACCCTGGCCGCCGCGCCCGAGGTCCACTACCGCAGCACCGTCGACGGCGACCCGATCGACATCCGCGTCACCAGCCACGGCGAGTCCGTCGGCACCATCACCGACAGCGGCGCCGCCATCAGCCTGCTCGACGTCGCCGGCAAGCTCTACATCAAGCCGCCGGCGTCGGGCCTGCCCGGCGTGACGAACAAAGCGCAGCAGGCGGCCGTCAGCGGCAAGTGGCTCACCGGCAAGGACGTCGACACCCTGCTCGGCGACCGCCTCGCTCCCTTCGTCCCGCCCGGGCAACTGGCCGATCGGCTGGCTCAGGCCCTGGCCGCGAGCAACGATCTCCCGTCCGATTCCGACCCCGGAACCGTAGTCGACGGTGTTCGTGTCCTGACAGCGAAGACATCGCTCGGCACCTTGTCAGTGTCCAGAGACGTCCCGTATCGTCTCGTATCGCTCGGCGACGGCGCGTCGTCCCCGCCCCCGCCGAGCGGCGGCTCCACGACAGCGGCGGCGGCAGCTTTCACCTGGACCGGCCGGCAAGCTCCCGACACCTCGTTCCCCACCGACCCGGCCAACGAGCCCGACGCCACCGACAACGAGATCCTCGACGACACCAAGCAGCTCAAAACCGCCGTCAACGGCGACCTCCAGTTCAAGCTCCAGGGCAACGGCCAGATCAGCTGCAACGCCGGGGGCTGCCAGGTCAGCGTCACCGTCAGCAACACCATCGACCCGACCACCGCGAACGCGAAGATCACCGGCGGCCAGATCGCGGCGGAGCTGCACGCGGACGTCAGCATCGAGGGCGAACCGGCAGGGTCCTGCGACTCCAGCGGCCAGCTCCCGCTGAACGGCACGGCCACGATGGGCTGCTCGGACCCCGGCGCCGGCGGCGTGTTCACGTCCGTCGACGCCGAGAAGAAGGCGGCGGCCGAGGCCCAGTCCAGAGCCGAGAACGGCGCCGAAGTCCCCTACTACGTGCGCTTCAACGGCGAGTACTACGTCTACGCCACGGCCCAGGTCTCCGTCGACCAGCTCGTCCAGGACGAGGAGAATCAGCAGGCTGACGACAAGCAGGAAAACCCTTGCTCCACTGCCGCGAGCTGTTCGGCATCGCGCCTGGTCGGCCCGGACGGAAAGCTGCTCGCCAACCCCGACCCGATCGCGAACAAGCTGAAGAGCTACGTCGACCGAGCCCTCGACGACTGGGACAAGGGCAAGATTGGCTACACAGCGGACAACCTCGCCTCCATCGCCAAGTCCAAGAACCCCACCGCCCTCACCAACGCGCTCAAGGGCAGCATCCTGGACGACTACATCAAAGCCCTGACCGACAACGACCCGGCACTGCGCAACCTCTTCGGAGCGCGCAGCGGCGACTACGGCCCCGACTGGATCAACGCCGGCACCACCGGCGCGACCCGCTGGTACGACCTGACGACCCAGAAGGAGTGGGCCAACCATGTGAACAAGTACACGAGCCGTTTCGGGCCGGGCATCGGAATCCTGTGGAACTAGGACAATCCCTGGCCCCCACACCGGCCCGGCCCAGCCGAGCGGCCATCGCCGCCGCCTCCACGAGCAGAGCGGAGTAGTCCAGCGCCCGGCGACCGTCGTCCACCGTCACCGCAGCACCGCCGACAGCAGATCGCCGCCAAGCGCGGTCAACACCGAAGCGTCCAGCGCGTAGTACACATACCGCCCACGCCGCTCCGTCACCAACAGCCCCGCCCTCCGCATCACCGCGAGGTGCCGCGAGACCTCCGGAGGCGTCAGCCGCCAGGCGTCGGCCAGCTCACCCGTGGTGTGCGGGCTCCGGGCCATCGTCCGCACGAGCCGGAGCCGCACCGGATGCGACAGCGCCTGAAGCCGCCGCTCGATGACGTCCATCGGCACCGCGTCCACCGCCGCGCTCGGCTCGGCGACCGGATACTGCATCACCGGTCGCCAGCCGGCCGCGTGGACCGCAACCAGGTGCGGGCTGCCGAACACGCTCGGGATGAGCGTCATTCCGACGCCCTGCGCACTGGTCGCGTTGTCCTGCAGCTTGTCCACGACGATGCACTCGCCGCCGTCCCCCTGCGAGGTGACCGCCACCGCGCCGGACACCGAGGCCAGCGCCCGGCCGATGCCCCGGCGCTCGCGCAGATCCGTCTTCACCTGCGCGTCGGCCGCCAGCCGCACCACCACGTCCCGCCACGCCGCGTCGAAGAACGCCTCGGCGCACTGCTCAAGCGTCCGGCGCACCCGCTGCCGCACCGCCGCCGGATCGGCGAGCAGCCGCTCGGCGAACGCCTCCTGCACCGCACCGCGCGCCTGAGCCTGGTCCAGCGCACGCTCGCGCGCCGCCTCGTCGGTCAGCGGTGAGGCCGCGCCGAAGTGGACGCGGTTGCTGCCGCAGGTCGTGACCAGCGCCGACAACACGTAGGCCTCGTCGTCGATGAGGTCGACGTCGTCCAGCTCCTCCTTCAGGCTCGGCTTCGGCCGGGCCGGCAGCAGGAAGTCCGCACGCGAGGAGCGCCACAGGAACTCGGCCTCCTGAAGGCGCTCGGCCAGCTCCGGACGCAGCGCCGCGCGGATACCCGCGGCCCAGGTCGCGAAGTTCGGGTGGTGCTCGGTGGCGGCCAGCGCGTGCAGCATCGCCGTCAGCTCGGCCAGCGGGGAGACGGCGAACCGCAGCCGCTCGGGCGGCATGCCGGTGATGTCGATGCGCAGTGTCACGTGACCATTGTCGCTGGTAGCGGCTCTGAACGCCGCGTCGGTTGACGCGTTTCGTCAACTCACGTGACCGTTCGTCGGACGGTCCGCACCTTTGAGCCATGACCATGAGCGCGCCAACCGTGCCCGACGACGCCGCCGAAGCTAGCACCGCCCCGACTGACGCCGCCGCGTCCGACGCCGCCTCATCCAACGCCAGCCCGTCCGACGGCTCAGCTAAAGCTGCCCGACCCCGCGTGAGCGCACGCACCCTGCTACGTGCCTCCGGCGGACCCCGCTACGCCGTCGCGCTGCTCGTCGACTCCTTCGGCAACGGCATGCTGCGCCCCTTCCTGCTGCTCTACGGCATCGACGTCCTGCACCTGTCCGCACCGACCTCCGGCGTCGCCATGACCGTCGGCATCATCGCCGGCCTCGCCGCGACCCCGGCCGCCGGCCGCTGGCTCGACACCGGCGCGCGCAGCACGGTCGTGGCCGTGGCGATGCTGGTCCGCGTCCTCGGCACGGTGTTGCTGCTTGCGGCCCCTACCGGCAGCGTCGTGCTGTTCACCGCGGGCGCCCTGTTCCTCGGGATCGGCAACCAGACGATGCCCGCCGCGCACTCGGCGCTCATCGCCACCATCGCGAAGGGCCGCGAGCGGGACGCGGCCAGCGCCGCCGCACGGTCGGTGCGCAACGCCGGCATGGGCCTGGGCGCGTTGGCCGCCACCGCCTGCCTGGCCGGCGGTCCGACCGCGATGCGCTGGCTCGCCGTGGCGACCGGATTCAGCTTCCTGGGCTCCGCGTCGCTGGCCTGGTCGGTCCACATCCGCGCGCAGGCAACGTCCGGCAGCGCCGCCGACGTCCGCTCCGGACCCGGCCCGGCGCTGCCCACGCTGCTGGCGGCGAACGTGATGTTCGTGTTCTGCGTCAACGTCCCCGAGATCGCGCTGCCGCTGATCCTGGTCAAGCTACTGCACGCCTCGCCGGTCTGGGCCGCCGGGATCTTCGTCACCAACACCGCGCTCGTGGTCGCGTTCCAGGTGCCGGTGACCATCTTCCTGGCGCGCTGGCCGCGCAGCGTCGCATTGGCCGCGTCCGGGGTGGTGATCGCGGTGTCTTATGTGGGATTCCTGCTCACGTCGGACCTCGGCCACGGTTTCGCGGCGGCTGCCGTCGCCGGCGTGTCAGTGCTCTGCACCATCGGCGAGATCATGTACGCCGGAAGTATCAGCCCCCTGCTGTTGGCGATCACTCCGCCGCAGGTGCTCGGTCGGACGTTGGGCCGTTTCCAGTTGTCCAACGGCATGGGGCTGGCCATCTCGCCGACGGTCATCGCCGTCCTGGCCTCGCACGGGTCGGCCGCGCTGTGGCTGAGCCTGGCCGCCGGGACGCTGCTCGCCGCCTGGTCGGTTCGGCGGCTGTCAGAGAACGAACAAGCCTGAGCACCGCCCCTGGCGACGACGCAGCGGCACCGGTATGGCCGCCGAACGTGCTACTGAGGACTGCCGACCCAGCCCCGCGGTGGCTCGTCGTCCCACAGCTGGACCGCCTTTTCGGCGGCGGCGAGTATGGCGGCGCCGTCGAAGTCGTGGCGCACCTCGGTGATGCCTTGCGCGAGCCAGGAGATGACGATGGTGACGGGTCCTTCCGGGGGCAACGGATGGATCCAGTAGGTCAGGTCGTAGGCCCGGCCGCCGCCTCCACCGTGGCCCCCGAGCAGGACCACTTCGTCGGGATCGACGTCCTGATCGGGGGTGAGAGGGCGAAGCGACTGGTTGGAGGCGGCGCGGCGGCCGTCGGCGAACTGGACGCCGACACGCAGGTTCTGCTCGGGATCGCCGGGATCCGGTCTGACGGTGTTCCGCAGATAGTCCCGGCGGCGACGGTGGCCGTAGGGGTCGATCTGGTCGCCGTCGCTGCGAGACCGGATGTGGAGCGAGAAGTCGAAGCCGTTCGGATACACCGACAGGCCGCCGATGGCGATGGCGAGCCCCTCCTCGCGGACGATGATCGCGTTCTCGGCCATCTCGGCCGGCAACGCGGCGTCCGGCATCATCCACTTCGGGCGCGGTGGCGCCGGGGGGCGCTCGGGCGGGGGTGCGGGTTCTGGGAAGGTGTCGAAGAAGTCCATGAGGCAACAATCGCAGAGGGTTGATGTCTGGGCGGTGTCCGGTGGTGCTCTCAGGTCAGCATGGAATTGAACCGAAATCAGCCGTCGAATTCGTCGTTCGAACGCGTCGGCACCCGGCCGTGCACCGCACGCACCGCGTCCTCGCACGCCGCGCCGATGTGCCGCAGCACGGCTTCGACCTGCGTGCCGCAGTGCGCGGGAACGTGTTCGCACAGCTCGATCAGCTGGCTGGCCGCGAGCAGTTGAGCGTCGAGGCGTCGCAGGATCGTGCGACCGGTGTCGGAGTAGCGCAGGACGGGGTCGCGCCGCAGGGCGTCGAGCGCGGCGGCGGGGTCGGAACGCGGGGTGCGGCGTGCGGGGTTCGGCGACTGCGGGACGTTGTAGACACCGGCCTGCGGCTGGCCCGGCTGCGAGCCAGCGCGGCCCTCGGGGACCGGAGGAAGCCCGGCCAGTACGCGTCGGCGCACGTCATGCGCGGTGCCGAGGGAGATCCCGGCCTCGCGCGCCATCGCCCGCACCGGGATCTCCGGGTGTTCGGCGAGCAGGCGCGCCGCGGCACGGCGGCCCTCGTGCGCGTTCACCGGCCGGACCCGGCCGTCCGCGCCGACCCGCAGGTGCGAGGCACGGCGTTCGCCGAGGGTGCGCCGCACTGCCGAGACGGTACCCGCGGACAGCCCCACGGCCTTGCCGACCTCGCGATCGGACCGCATCGGGGTGGCGCGCAGGATCTCCGCCGCGGCGGCGCGACGCTCGGCCACGGACGACGCGGGGTCGGCTTCCTGCGCGATCTCCAGGTGCTCGACATCAAATTCACAGCCGAAGCCCGGATCGGCGTCGGAGCCGACCTGGCAGTGCAGCGGCAAGCAAGGGCAAGTCTCGGTCACGTGGCGTCCCCCTAGGCGCGGAGTGCTTGCCCCAAGCCTCCCGGGCCCGCCCCACACGGCCATAACACGGAGCTAACACGCGCTGAGATCAGGCGAGATCAGATGCTCCTGGTCGACGCGGTTCGCGGAATATCAGCCGCCTGAGTATCAGTGGCGAGTGAATCGGCTCACTGAATCCGACACAGTCCAGCCCGGGCGAACCGCGAAGCGGCCTGGTACCGACTGACCGAGCCGGCGGCGGCCAGGAGCTCGGCGATGTGGCGGCGGCAGGTGCGCAGGGACATGCCCATCGCGCGGGCGATGACCTCGTCCTTCGCACCGGCCTCGAGATAGCCCAGGATCGCCGCTTTGACGTCGTCACGCGCCACGATGTCCATCCGCAGCGCCGAATCCAGCGGCAGCGAACGGGCCCACAACGAGTCCCAGACCGAGCCCAGAATCGCGACGACGGGCTCGCTGACGGTGTAGGCCCTCGGCGTCCCGTCCAGCTCGGCGAGGATCACCATGGCGACGCGGCGGTCGGCCAGGACCAGGTCGTAGCACGGTAGCGGATCGGTCGGCCGGCCACTCGCGGCAGCCGTCGGCGCGTACCCGACAGCACGGATCTCAGCCTTCGAATCCGCCCAGCCGCGTCCGAGGCGGCTGTCGGAGTCCTGTGGGTGATCCACGTTCAGCAGCGCGCGCACCCGGTCTCCCGGCCGCAACAGCGCCTCGGCGACGACGTCGCCATCGCGGTGCGGGAACGGGGTTCCGGAGCGCAGCCATCCGGTCTGGCCGGCGGAGCCCGCCAGCTCAGCCAAGGCCGTGCGGACCGCGTCGGGCTCGGCGGCGTCGCCGTCGGGCAGTGCGGTCAGCGCCGCGATCTCGGCGGTCGTCCGCATCAGCGTGTCCTGCCACAGTCGCGCCTGTTCGGCCAGCGACATCAGTTTCTCGGTCACGGTGGAGGTGCTCATCGGGGGTCTCCTCGTGCTCAGCGGGCCGCCATCCCGGCCTGCTTTCGCAAGGATTCTCGAACGTCCGCCCCCTGACACACATCCGGTCCAGCACGGAGTGCACCTCTGCCCCCGGTCCCCGTGGCACCCCGTGGTACGTACGTGGCGAGCCCGTGCACCACGTACGTACCTCCCGCGCGACGCGGCCGCCTACCAGCTGCCGCC
>NZ_JAACYW010000760.1 GCF_015356825.1 Catenulispora rubra
GAAGACGACCAGATGAACACCCATGCGGACGCCCCGCCGGCAGAGGCGGCGGAGGCATCAGAGCTCGATCTCATTGATCTTTGGTGGGAAGCGAAACAGGCGTACGAGCGGCACTGCGAGCGCTGCCACGCCTGCCCGTCCAAGTATCAGAGCTGCGATGTCGGTCGGGGGCTCCGCATCAAGGCCGTCACGACTGCGAGCGCGGCAGGTACGCGATGGCTATAGCAACCCACGCCAGGCCGGTCACAGTCGAGGAACTGGCCGAGGAACTGCGCAGGGAAGCGCGCGGCCTCTACGACGCTCTGATGGCGCACTGCCGGAACCGAAATTGCCTGCACTGCAAGCTCAATGACTGGGGCGTGCCGGTCGTCAAGCCCGGATACTGCGTCAAGGGCGCGGGCCTTCGCAGCGCCTATGAGGCTGCCTATCT
>NZ_JAACYW010000761.1 GCF_015356825.1 Catenulispora rubra
GAGCAGGACGCGACGCGTCGGCAGGTGGAGGGTGCTGTGGGGGCGCAGGCTGCTCAGCAGATCTATGCCAACGTTGTTCCGGGCTTGCGGCTGGGGCGCTAGCAGGGATAGCGGGGACAGCGGCTGCTGGCTGTCGCGGTACCCGCCCGAGTGCGCGCGGCTGAGATCGTTCCTCACCCTCCTCACGGTCGCATCTCAGCCGTCTCTCAGCGGGACGCCCCAGGCTCTGCGCATGGCAAGGGATGGGGGTTGGGTGAGCCGGCGGTCGTTCAGATCACGGATCACCCTTCTGGTTGTGGCGGCGGTCGGGTTGTCGGTGGCGCTGTGCGCGTTGATCAGCTATCTGGCCATCAGTCGGACGATCATGAATCGGATGGACCACGAGCTGGAGCAGCGCGCCACCGTCTTCACTGCTTCGCCGCTCCAGAT
>NZ_JAACYW010000762.1 GCF_015356825.1 Catenulispora rubra
GTGGCCGGTGATCGTGGTGTGTTCAACCACTATGGGCCTACTGAGACGACGATCGGCGTGGTGGCCGGCCGGTTCGATCGGAAGTCGGTTGCCGCGGGTGTGGTGCCGCTTGGGGTGCCGGTGGCCAACACTCGTGTGTACGTGCTGGATGGGTCGTTGAGTCCTGTTCCGGTGGGTGCGGTGGGTGAGTTGTATGTGGCTGGTGCGCAGGTGGCGCGGGGGTATGTGGGGCGTTCGGGTCTGACTGCGCAGCGGTTCGTGGCTTGCCCGTTCGGCCCGGCCGGCGAGCGGATGTACGCGACGGGTGACCTGGTGCGGTGGACCGTTGAGGGTGAGCTGGTGCATCTGGGTCGTGCGGATGAGCAGGTGAAGGTGCGTGGCTTCCGGGTGGAGCCGGGTGAGGTGCAGGCGGTGCTGGCCGCGCACGA
>NZ_JAACYW010000763.1 GCF_015356825.1 Catenulispora rubra
GTTCAGGCGGCGGGGTCGCGCCCGGTGTCCGGGACCGGCCCGGTCAGCGGGAACAGGTCTTTGACACCGGCCAGCTCCAGGACCCGGAGCACCGGTTGGGAAGGTGCGGCCAGGGTGATGGTGCGGTCATTAGCGGTGGCGCGTTGCAGGGTGTGCACCAGGACGCGCAGTCCCATGGAGTCCAGGAAGGTGATCCCCGAGCAGTCGATGAGCAGGTCGGCGGAGCCGTCCCAGCCCTGCTCGATCTCGGACTCGAACCGGGCGTGCGCGGCGAGGTCGACGTCGCCGGCGACGGTGAGTACCACGTGGTCCGCGAACTGCTCCGCGGTGCAAGAGAACTCCATGGCGGCTCCTCATCCTCGACTTCCCCGGCGACGAGCCGCCGACGGTGGTAGCGCACAACAGCTTTGGCCATTCCGGCGGACTC
>NZ_JAACYW010000764.1 GCF_015356825.1 Catenulispora rubra
GTCCTCGGACGGCGGCGGCATCCCCGGACAGGGGCACCCGACGCTCGGCGAGCTCTTCGCCGCCTGGGTGGCCCGCACGCCGCACGCGCTCGCGCTGACCGACGGCCGGCGCACCTGGACCTACCGGGAGCTGGCGGCCCGGGTCGACCTGCTGCGCCGCGACCTGGTGCGGCGTGGCGCCGGGCCGGAACAGACGGTGGCGCTCGTCCTGCCGCGCTCGATGGAACTCATAGCGGCGGAGTTGGCCGTGGCGCAGGCGGGCGCCGCCTTCCTGCCGGTGGACCCCTCTTATCCCGCCGAGCGGCGGGCGATGATGCTGGCCGACGCGGCGCCCGCGGTGACCCTCGACGATCCGGCCGGTCTCCGTGCCCTGATGGACGCCGCCGACCGGGCCACCCCGGCGGAGGCCGCGGAAAGGGCAGGCAC
>NZ_JAACYW010000765.1 GCF_015356825.1 Catenulispora rubra
GGGGTGGTCTCCGGGCTCTACAACACCACGCAGCAGATCGGCGCGGCCGTCGGCGCGGCGGTGCTGTCCACGCTCGCCGCCGGCCGCACCGCGCACCTGCTGCGGGCCGGCCACGACCCGGCGGACGCCCTGAGCAGCGGATACCACCTGGCGTTCACGATCGGGATAGCGCTGCTGGTCGCGGCGCTACTGGTGGCGGTGTTCGGGCTGCGGGGCGCCGGGGCCGGCGCTCCGGAGGCGGCAGCCGACGCCGATACCGCCGAGGCGCCGCGCCAGAGCACCTCAGGCCTGGACCTCGCGCCGACCGCCTGACCGCCTGACGTCCGGACCGGCTGACTGCTGACCCGGCTGACCGGCTGACCGCTCAGGCCGGCCCGACCGCGAGCCCTTCGACGCCGACCGCGTCGGAGGGCTCGCGCGTGCGC
>NZ_JAACYW010000766.1 GCF_015356825.1 Catenulispora rubra
CATATTGCCAATCTAGATTGATAAACCTTGATTGGCAATCATGGTTGCGGATATGAGCCCGGCCGGTCACGCTCCGATCGCGTCGACCACCATCGAGACCCGGCCGGTCTCCACGTCGTAGACGTGCCCTGAGACGGTGGTCTCGCCGGGGAGCAGCGGTGAGCAGAGCAGGCGCTCGACGTCCTCCCGGACCGTCACCTGCGGGTCACTGACTTGAGAGGCGGCCAGCGTCCGCGCCGACAGGCCGGTCGCGTCGGCGGCCCGGTGCCGGAAGTCGGGATCGGCCAGGAAGCCGGTGCCGCACTGCGTGTGGTGGATGACCGCGATCTCGAACAGCCGGCCTTCGACCCCGAACACCTGCCGGGCCAGGAAGCCGAGGTAGGCGATGTCGGTGACGACCGATTCGGTGACCCGGCCGGCGGCGT
>NZ_JAACYW010000767.1 GCF_015356825.1 Catenulispora rubra
CCAAGAGCAGGTCACGGGCGGTCGGGTCGATCAGGTGGCCGACCTTCTGAAGAACGTGGTCTAGCGCGTTGCAGCCCAGGGTCATCGCGAATGCGAGGCGGGCGTTTCGGAGGACGGGCTTCTGGCCCGGGTGGTTGGCCGGGAGGCTGTAGCCGACGGCCAGCGCCGTGAACGCGTAGGCGTCCAACGCGGCCGGCAGGAGCCAGGCTGTGAACGGCCCGAGGTTGAGCTGACCGCCCAAGTGGTACAGCGTGTGGGCGCTGATCGCGGCTGCGGCGACCTCGGCGGCGGTGCCGCCGATGCGGGCGATTCGGACTGCGCTGATCGGGGCCGTGGGCGGGTCGGTCAGCGGGGTGGCCGTCGGGTGAGCCATTGTGGGGCCTCCGTAGTGATGTGTGAGTGAGCGCGTTGAGCGTCTGGGCGG
>NZ_JAACYW010000768.1 GCF_015356825.1 Catenulispora rubra
GCGTAGTACCGGACCGCGTACAGCATCCCGGCGATCAACACCGCTCCGGCGATCCAGGACATCCAGATCGCGCGGATGATGCCCCTGGGCGCGGCGACCGCGGCGTGTTCGGTCTCCTCCGACAGATGCGCGGAGGCGTCGTAGCCGCAAAAGGTGTAGCCGGCCAGCAGCAGCCCGATCGCCGAGACATACAGCGAGCTGTGGAACCCGGTCGTGTTCACGTAGTGGGTGAACACGAATGACACGCTCTGGTGCTGCTTCGGCACCAGGACCAGAACAGCCGCGATCAGCGTGACGCCGGCCAGGTGCCAGATCACCGAGACCCGGTTGAACAAGTCCAGAACCCGCACCCCGAATAGGTTCAGTAGTGCATGCAGCAGCAGGATCACGGCGTAGATGCCGAGGGTGGAGTACTTGGTCG
>NZ_JAACYW010000769.1 GCF_015356825.1 Catenulispora rubra
CCGGTCTATGGCGATAGTGCGTTCGGCGTCCTCTGGACGTCGATACGGGTCCCTCGCGGCGCGCCTGGCCGCTGTGGTCGCCGCCCTGGCGCTGATGGCGGGCTGCTCGTCCGGGGCGGGATCCGCGGCCGCCGGGGCCTTCGTCGCCCCGCCGGTGCCGATGGCCGAGCCGGGCTCGGCCTCTGAGGGCGACCTGTATATGGTCGTGTGGGACGGCTACGCCGAGAACCAGTGGATCGTGCCCTTCCAGCAGCAGACCAACTGCCAGGTGCACGCCGACACCGCCGGCAGTTCCGACGAGATGGTCGCGGACGTCAAGTCCGGACGCTACGACGTGGTCTCCGCCTCGGGGGACGCCAGCCTGCGGATGATAGCCAGCGGGGACGTCGCCCCCGTCGACGTCTCCAAGGTCCCCAACTA
>NZ_JAACYW010000077.1 GCF_015356825.1 Catenulispora rubra
ACGTGCGGGCGCGGGCGGTGGTGGTGGCTGCGGGCGCGATTCAGACCCCTGCGTTGCTTCGACGCTCCGGGCTCACGGACCCGACGATCGGACGGTATCTGCGGCTGCATCCGGCCACGGCGGTGTGGGGCGTGTTCGAGGAGGAGATCCGACCTTGGGAGGGCGGGATGCAGACGCGCTACTCGCGGGAGCACAGCGACCTGGACGGTCGGGGGCACGGGGTCATCTACGAGACCGGGCCCGGCAATCCGGCCGCTGTTCAGGGATTCATGAACTGGCGCGGGGGCGCCGCGCATCTGGCGGCTATGAAAGAGCTCGGACATACGACGGCGGTCGGCGTCATCACGCGGGACCGCGACAGCGGGAGCGTCACGGTCGCGCGCGACGGCACGGCCGTGCCGCACTACCGGCTCTCGGACTTCGACGCGGCGCACCTGCAGGCCGGGGTCGAGGGCGCGGCGAGGATCCTGGAGGCGGCCGGCGCGCGCCGCGTCTACTCGGCGCACCAGGCCGAGGCGGCATACGAGCCGGGTCGGCGTGGCACGCACGAGGAGTTCGCCGCGGCCTGCCGCGCCGCCGGCTACCAGCCGGGGCGCTGCGCGATCGCCGCGCTGCACATCATGGGCACGGCGCGGATGGGCGGCGACCGAAAGACCAGCGCGACCAACCCCGACGGCGCGACGTGGGAGGTGCCGAACGTCGTGGTGGCGGACGCTTCGTGTTTTCCGACGGCGTCGGGGGTCAATCCGATGATCTCTATTGAGGCGATCGCTTATATGAACGCGAGGCGGTTGGCGGCGCGGCTGAAGAGCTGAGGAGCATCGCGGAAGAGGCGGCGGCTGGCGGCTTTCAGCCCATCACTCGTACCGGGCTGCCGTCGCGGAACGCGATGATGTCCGCCACGGCGTCTCCGTAGAACGTCTCGTAGAGGTCGCGGGACACGTAGCCGATGTGCGGGGTGGCGAGTGCGTTCGGCAGTGTCCTGAGCGGGTGGTCGGCCGGGAGTGGCTCGATGTCGTAGACGTCGATCGCGGCTTTGCCGATCTGGTCGGTGCGCAGGGCCTCGATCAGGGCGGCCTCGTCGATGATCGGGCCGCGGGAGGTGTTGACCAGGATCGCAGTGTTCTTCATCGCGGCGAGTTCGGGGGCGCCGACCAGGCCTCTGCTGCGCTCGCTGAGGACGATGTGGATGGTCAGGACGTCGCTGGCCGCGAACAGTTCGTCCTTCGAGACGGCCCGGACGCCGTGCTCCGCGGCCTTCTCGGCGGTGAGGTTCTGGCTCCAGGCGATCGTCGTCATGCCGAAGGCCTGGCCGATGCGCGCCACCTCGGAGCCGATGCGGCCGAGGCCCAGCAGGCCGAGGGTCTTGCCGTGCAGGCCGGTGCCGAGGCCCTGCTGCCAGCCGCCGGCGCGCAGCGAGGCCGCCTCCTCGGGCAGGTTGCGGGCGGCGGCCAGGATCAGGGCCCAGGTGAGCTCGATGGTCGGCGTCGCGGAGTAGCCGGTCCCGCAGACGGTGACGCCCAGGCGCCGGGCCGCGGCCAGGTCGATGGCGGCGTTGCGCGGCCCGGTGCTGACCAGCAGGCGCAGGTCGCCCAGCCGCTCCAGGACCTCGGCCGGGAAGCGGGTGCGCTCGCGCATCGCGACGATCACGTCGTAGCCGGCCAGGGCGCGGACGGCCTGGTCGGCGTCGGCGAAGGGCTCGCCGAACACGGTGGTGTCGGCGTCCAGGCTCGCCCAGTCGGCCAGGCTCAGCGCCACGCCCTGGTAGTCGTCGAGGATCGCGATCTTCATGCGGGTAGCCACGTCTGAAGCTTCTCACGCACGGGGGTGCCCTGCCCGACGTGGCTCAGTCAGCGGAACGGGCCGCCCCGGATCCGTCCCATGATCAGGCAGAACGCCACCGCCGCAAGGATCCAGCCGAGGTTCGCTTGGTGCGGACGAGCCCGGTGTCGTAGGCGAGGATCACGGCCTGGATGCGGTCGCGCGCGCCGACTTTGGCGAGGATGTGGCCGACGTGCTTCTTGACGGTCGACTCGGACAGGACGAAGCGCTCGGCGATCTCGGCGTTGGTCCAGCCGTTGCCGACGGCGACCAGGACCTCGCGTTCGCGCTCGCTGAGGTCCTTCAGGCGGGGGTCCTGGGCCGCGGCGGCGTCGGACGGCGCGAGGACGCCGTGTGAGCAGGAAGCCGCTGGCCGCGGCGCGCCGAGCCCTTGGACGGCGCGTCCAGGCCGACGATCATGCGCATCGTCGTGGACTTCCCGGCGCCGTTGGGCCCGAGGAAGCCGGTCACCTCACCGGGCCGCACGGTGAAGGACAGGCGGTCGACGACCGTCTTGTCCCCGTACCGCTTGGTCAACCCACGCCCTTCAATCACAGCCGCACTCCATTCGCGTCCCGTATCCGTCGCGAACGAACCCGCCGCGACCTGCACTTATGACGCTAGGTGCGGTCGGGGGCGGGGCTGGTACCGGGGTACCAGTGGGGTGTCCGCCTGAGGTCGTGGTGGAGCGAGTGGGACGCGGCTACCGCAAGGCCAGATCCACCGCGTCGATGCGCATGGTCGAGGTCTGGGGTTGGGCGGTCGGCACCAGGTGCAGGTGGGTGATTTCCTCGGCGTCCGCTGGGGCCTGCGTGGTTTCTGTGCCGGTCAGGCAGGCGCATTGTTCGGTTTTGAGGCCGGCGAAGCGGTAGGCGATTTCCATCATGCGGTTGCGGGCTGTGGTGCGGAAGTCGGCGTTGAGGTGGACGCCGGTGTGGTGGGCCTGGTCGGTGAGCCAGCGGAGCAGGGCGGCGCCGACGCCGTAGGCGACGACGCGGCAGGAGGTTGCCAGCAGCCTGATGCGCAGGGCCTGGGGGCGTCTTTCGAGGAGGATCACGCCGATGGCACCGTGTGGGCCGAACTTGTCGGTGAGGGTGACGACCAGGACCTCATGGTCTGGGTCTGCGATGAACGACTGGAGGGTTTCGGCGGAGTAGTGGATCCCTGTCGCGTTCATCTGGCTGGTTCGAAGCGTCAGCTCCTCCACGCGGTCCAGGTCTGACTCGGTGGCGCGGGCGATGGTCATGACCATCTCCAGGCTTCGCAGGAACTCCTCGTCCGGGCCCTGATACGAGGCCTGTTCGGCGTCGCGTTGGAAGCGGGCCTGGTACATGCTGCGACGCTGGCGGGAGTCGGCGGTCACCACCGGGGGACTGAACTCGGGCAGGTCCAGGAGTGTGGGGGCTTGGTCGGCGCCGTAGCAGTGGACCTCGGGGTGGAAGTGGGCCACCTCGGCGCGTTCGAAGGGCTGGTCGTCGATGAAGGCGATGGCGTGCTCGGCGAATCCGAGCCCTGCGATGATCTCGGTGATCGAATCCGACTTCCGGCCCCAGCCGATACGCGGGAGGATGAAGTATTCGGACAGGCCAAGCTTCTCCAGGGTGTTCCAGGCGTGGTCCGGGTCGTTGCGGCTGGCTATGGACTGCAGGATCCCGCGCTGGTCCAGTCCGACGACGGTGCGGCGGATCTCGTCGGCGAGTTGGACGTCGCCGTCCTCCAGGAGGGTTCCCTGCCACAGGGTGTTGTCTAAGTCCCAGACCAGGCATTTGATGATTTTGGTTGTCACGGTTATTACACCTCCCACAAGGTGACGGTCCATGCGGCGACTGGGCTGTTGCTCAGGACCAGGACCAGGTCGCCGGGCCCCACATCGCCGGTGCGCAGCAATTGGTCGAGGTTCAGGACCACGTCCATCGCGCCCAGGTGGCCGCCGTCGGCTAGGTGAGCGGCGCATACGGGATGGATCGGCAAACCCAGAACCTTCTCGTAGAAGGTGTAGGCGCTGGCGGTCACGTTCTGCATCAGCGTCGTCGCGACGTCTGCCTTGGTGACGCTGGCATCGGCCAACACCTGGTCCACCAGCCGCGACAGCCGGACCCGGCTTTCCATCGCCAACTGGAAGCTGTAGACGTCGTTGTCCCGGCACTCCTCACGCCACTGCTCGAACGGCGTCTGCTTGTAGTCCACGCGGAACAGGTCGTGGAACCTACCGTCGGCCTCCATGCGATGCGCTCTGAGTACCGGCCGGCCGCCGCGGACCATGGTCATGGCGAAGGCGCCGTCCCCGATCACCGTGACCGGAACCCGGATCCGATCCACGCCAGTGGGACGGCTCGCGTAAGTAATCAGGATGCTGTTTCGGGCCGGATCGGCGATCAGCAGATCCCGGGCCAGCGCCCACGCCGCAGAGGAGCCGGCGCAGCCCAGGCCGTCCAGGGTGAACGGGAAGGTGCTGGCGAGGTTGCTCTCGGCCTGCACCCGACCCGCATCCGAACCGATCAGTACATCCGGGGCCCGAGGGCCGATCAGGATCATCAGATCTGGTTCGGTCGGCGCGTCGATCAGCAACTCCCGACACGCCTGCGCCGCGAGTTCGGCCGGGGACTTGCCGTCGAAAACACCCACGGTGCGCACACCGCTGCGCGCCACGAACTCTTTCTCCGTATCCGTCAGCCGCAGCATCTCCGGCAGCTCGGCGACCTCCACGCGGTCGCCGGGAAGCAGACACCTGATGGCGCCGATACCGATGGTCACAGGGTTCCCTCCAGGGCTCGGCGGGCGAGGATGAGCTGGGAGATCTCCGAGGTCCCCTCGATGATCTCCATCAGCTTCGCGTCCCGGTACGCCCGCGCCACGACGTGTCCGTCCCGGGCTGCGACCGAAGCCATGACCTGCATGGCCGTGGCCGCGCCGCGCGCGGCGTTGCCCGAGGCGACGTACTTGGCCAGCACGGCATCGGCAACCATCGACGGCGCCTTCTCCGTCCAGCTCCGGCTCGCCTGCTCACAGGTCAGGGTCGCGGTCTGTTCGGCGACGTACAGCTCGGCCAGGTGCCGCGCCACCAGCTGGTGCTCGATGAGCGGCTGGCCGAACTGCTGCCGGTTCTGGACGTGCTCACCACAGCTAGCCAGGCACGCGCGCAGCATGCCGACGCTGCCCCAGGCCACCGACAGCCGGCCGTAGGTCAGCGCCATCGTCACCAGCATCGTCACCGGCAGCCGGGAACCGGCCAGCAGCGCCTGCCGGGGAAGACGGACCGAATCCAGGCGGACATCGGAGTGTCCGGCGGCTCGGCATCCGGTGGTGGCGGGTATTCGCGTTACGGTGACGCCCTCAGCCGAAGCCGGCACGACGACGGCCGCGGCGCTCTGTCCGAACTTGGCGATGACCACGAGCAGGTCCGCGTAGGCCGCTGCGGTCGCCCAGACCTTCTCACCGGTGAGGACCAGTTCGTCGCCCTGCTCGGTGACCTCGATGACCTCGGTGATCTCGGTGGAGATGGCCGACAGATCACTGCCGGCCTGCGGCTCACTGAAGCAGACCGCTGCGATCTCGCCACCCGTGAGCCGCGGCAGATACGCAGCGCGCTGAGACTGGTCGCCGAACCGCTGGATGGTCCAGGCAGCCATGCCCTGCGAAGTCATCACGCTCCGCAACGAGCTGCACAGGCTTCCGGCGTGCGCCGTCATCCGGCCGTTCTCGGTACCGGTCAATCCGAGGCCGCCCCACTCCGAGGCGACCTCCGCACACAGAATCCCCTGCGCGCCCAACGTGTGCAGCAGGTCCAGGGGAATCTCCCCGGCGAGATCCCACGCGCCGGCGTCGCCGCCGACCGCTTTGGTCAGGATCTCCTCGACCGCCTCAGCCATCGGTCGGTGCGGCCGACTTCAGCCGGGACACCATCTCGCTCATCGCGGCGATGGTCCGGAAGTTGTCCAGTTGCAGATCGTCGCCCTCGATGGTGACGCCGAAGGTCTGCTCGATGTGGACGACCAACTCCATGGCGAACAACGACGTGACAGCCCCCGACTCGAACAGGTCCGCGGTCGGCTCCCAGACTCTTCGCGTCCTGGCCTCCAGGAAGGCGGTCAGCTTCCCGCCCACCGATTCCTCCGAGAACCGCGTCGGATCGGCCGTGTTCGCCATGGTGCACTCCCCTGTGGTGGATCAGAATACGAAGAATCTCGCCGGGCTCAGCGGTCACGCTTCCTGGCGATCGTCACACCGTCGCCGATGGACAGCATCGAGGCCTCGACGCGGGTGTCGGCCCGGACAACCTGATTCAGTTCCCTGATGGCGACGGTGGCGGCATCCTGGGCTGCCGGGTCGACCACCCGGCCGAAGAACAGCGTGTTGTCCAGGACGATCAGACCGCCCGGCCTGGTTAAGGCGACCGCCTGCTCGTAGTAGTGGACTGACCGTTCCTTGTCCGCGTCGACGAAGACCAGGTCGAAGCACTCCGGGCCGTCGGTCTCGACGATGGTGGCCAGTGTCTCCACGGCGTCACCGATCCGCAGGTCGATCCGGTCATCGACGCCAGCCCGCGCCCAATACCGGCTCGCGATCCGCGTCCACGGCTCACTGATGTCGCACGTCACCACCCGGCCGCCCGGACCCACGACCCGGGCCAGACACAGCGTCGTGTAACCGGTGAACGTCCCGATTTCGAGGACTGATTCAGCCCGCACAGTGGTCGCCAACAACGCGATGAACTGGGCCTCCTCCGGCATCACCAACATCGCGTGAGCCACCGGGAAACGCGCGGTCTCAGCACGCAAATCCGCCAGGATCTCGTCATCACGCAACGACATCCGGGTCACATACTCGGCGAGGTTCGCGTCCATCTCTATCTGAGCTGCCATATGTCCAGCCCCCTAGTAACTGTAGAAACCGCGACCGGACTTACGTCCGTGCTCACCGGCCGCGACCTTGGCCAGCAACAAATCGGCCGGGCGGAAGCTTTCGTCACCGGTCCGCTCATGCAGCACCGTCAAGGAATCGGCGAGGTTGTCCAAACCGATCAGATCGGCGGTACGCAGCGGCCCGGTCCGATGGCCGAGACAGTCCTGCATCAGCAGGTCCACGTCCTCCACCGATGCCCGGCCCTCCTCCACCACCTTGATCGCGTCATTGATCATGCGGTGCGACACCCGGCTGGTCACAAAGCCGGGGCCGTCGCCGACGAGCACGCCCTTGCGGCCCAGGGCTTCCAGTACGGCACCGGCGCCAGCCTTTACCTGCTCCGAAGTACGCGCGCCGTGAATCACCTCGACCGTCGCGATCAGATACGCGGGATTCATGAAGTGCACGCCGAGCAGCGACTCCGGATACCGGACCTCGGCCGCCAACTCGTCAACCGGAATGGAAGACGTGTTGGTGATGATGGGAACGCCGGGACCGACGGCCTCGCAGATCTCCGCAAGAACCTTGGTCTTCACATCCTTGGTCTCGACCACGGCCTCGATCACGGCGTCGCAGGCCACGTCCTCGGGCACGGACGAGCGCACCCGGAGCGAGCCGGCGACCGCGTCGTCCGGGATGGCACGGACGAGTTTGGCCAGGCGGAGCTCCTGGGCGACCTTGGCCGCCGCGGCGTCCGCCTTGGCCGGTTCGTTGTCGGTCACAGTCACGTGCAGTCCGCGGGAGACGGCGAGCGCGGCGATGCTCACACCCATCACCCCCGCGCCGACCACAGTCAGTCGGACGTTGTCGGAAGGTTGGTTCAACGCAGAATCCCCATGGTCGTCGGGCCGCATGCGAGTGAGTAGTGGAGACATCGCACCCCGTGATGCGGCGCCGATTCGCGGGGGCCTGTCGGCCCACCCCGCTTTGGCTCAAGATACACGCTGCCGAAGTTTTGACAAGCGTCACGGAACAGGTTTCTGATCTACGTCGGCGGGGCATCGGCGGGTCTTCGGGTATTGATATGCCGACCGGCCCGGCCCCGAACCCCTAGACAGTGTCTTTACATGCGACGAGCTGGTCCATTCGCCGCATGATGAATGATGCCGACGTATTTCGAACACTGATTTGATGGCGCGGCGGCAGACTCTTACCGAACGGCCGGGGCTGAGGTAGAGTCCTGTTTCGTTATGCGCGCACACTGCACGGGGGCGCCGATGAACCAATCGCAGCATCAAATCCGAACCCACGAAACCCCACCGCGACGCGCGGCCGAGACGGCCCCGGCAGAGCGCGGAAGCATCCTGATACCGAGTCTGATCGAGCGGGAAGACGTCTTCGCCACCCTCGATCGGCTCTACGACGAGTCGCTGCACGGAAGCAGTCGCTTCGCGCTGATCCAAGCGCCCCTCGGCGGCGGGAAAACCAGTGTACTGCACGGTTTCCTGGAATCCGTACGGCAGTCCGGCGCGCTGGTGCTCAACGCCTCCGCGTCGCACCAGGAGCGAACGGTGCAGTTCAGCACCCTGTCCCAGCTGTTCCAGACCGCGCAGGTGCCCAAGGCGCTCCGCGACGCGATGGACATCCTGTTCTCCAACATGGCGGCCTGCGAAGGCACCGCGGGGCCCGACCAGAACGTGATCCCCGATCCGATCGCCGCGGATCTCCGGACCATTCTCGGGGTCCTGGTGGACCTGTGCGCCCAAGTGCCGCTGGTGCTCGGGATCGACAACCTGCACCACCTCGACGTGGCCTCCTCGCGATGTCTGGGCTGGATCTTCTCGCGGTTGCAGAACTCCGGTCCGACGGTGGTCATGACCGAGCGGCCGGGCCGGCGGCCCGTCGGGTCGCGGCTGCGCTCGGAGCTGTTGGAACACGTCCCGGTCCATCAGATCGATCTGGCGCCGCTGGGCCGCGACGGCGTGCGCTCGATGGTGTCCGGCCGGCTCGGCGAGGCCGAGGCCGACTGGCACGGGACCCGCTACGCGGACCTGTCCGGCGGCAACCCGCTGATCCTGCGGCACCTGATCCACCTGCACAGCGCGGGGATGCAGGAGCATCCCTCGCAGTACGGCTTCGCGGTACTCAGTGTCCTGCTTCGCGGCGAGCCGGGGCTGCTCGCGGTGTCCCGGGCGCTGGCCGTCCTCGGGTCCGACGCCTCCCCCCGGGCGATCGCGGCGGTGGCCGGGATGGACCTGGACCTCGCCGAGGACGCCATGCACACGCTGGGCGAACTCGGGATCCTGCAGGGAACGGCGTTCAGCGACCCCTGTGTCGCCGCCGAAGTGCTCGCCGACCTCCCGCGGCAGGATCGGACGGTGCTGCGGCGGAGGGCCGCCGTCCGGTTGCACGAGCAGGGGGCGCCGGCCGCGGTGCTGGCGGCGCAGCTGGTCGAGACCACGCTGGCCGATCTGCCGTGGGCCCGGGAGACCCTGGCCAGAGCCGCCCGGGAGGCGCTGGCCGGCGGCCAGCCGGGCCAGGCGCTGGCTTTCCTGCAGCACGCGCTGCGGGCCCAGGACGACCCGGTGCGCCAAGCCGCGTTACGGGCCCAGATCAGCCGTCTGAAATGGCAGGCACGGCCCGCCAAGGCCGCCGTGACGCTGCCCCCGCTGGAGTCGGACCTGGCGGCCGGGCACCTGCAGCCCGGCGACCTGGCCGACCTGTGCTGGATGCTGGCCTGGTACGGCGAGCTGGACACGTTGCGCGAGATCCTGGAGCGGCGCGGGCGCCCGGAGGAGACACCGCCGGCCGAGGCCGGCGTCCTGCGGGCTGTCAGGGCCTGGATGGAGAGCATGTATCCGGCGTGGCTCGACGGCGCCGCGGCCGCCGCCGCGCGCAGCACGCCGCGGCAGTCCGCACAACGCCCGGACCCCTGGTCCTCGGCGGCGGAGCTGGCGGACGTCCTGGTCCAGGAGGGCGGCGGCCGACCGGCCGGGCGCGCCGAGGGGTTCCTGTACGCCGCCCGGCCCGACCACGACTCGCTCTGGAGCGGGGAGTCGGCGCTGCTCACCGTGCTGCGCCTGGTCTACAGCGACGAGCTGGACGCCGCGGCCGACTGGTGCGCGCACCTGCTGTCCGAGGCCCGACGCCGGGACACCCCGGCCTGGACCGCCGTGTTCACCGCCGTCCAGGCCGAGGTCGCGCTGCGGCGGGGACAGCCGGCGACGGCCGCCGCGGGGGCGGCCGAGGCGCTCGCCGCGATCCCGCCGGCCGGCTGGGGCGTGGCGATCGGACTGCCGATCAGCACCCTGGTGCTGGCCGAGGTCGCCCTGGGCCGACTCCACGAAGCCGCGCGCCACCTGGCGCGGCCGGTGCCCGAAGCCATGCTGCACAGCCGATACGGCTTGCACTACCTCTACGCGCGCGGGCAGTACCGGCTGGCCGCCGGGGATCCGCGGCCGGCGCTGGCCGACTTCCTGCTGTGCGCCGGGCTCACCCGGCGCTGGGCGGGCCGGGGCACCGGGCCGGTGCCGTGGCGGGCCGGCGCCGCGCAGGGATGGCTGGGCCTGGGAAACCAGGAGCAGGCGCGGCTCCTGGCGCGGGAGGAGCTGAGCCGGATCACGCCGCAGAGCTCGCGGGCGCGCGGACTGGCGCTGCGCGTCCTGGCGGACGCCTCCGCACCGGCCGAACGTCCCCATCTGCTCACCGGGGCCGCGGCGGCGATGCAGGAGTGCGGCGACCGGTTCGAGCACGCGCGGACGCTGTTCGCGCTCCGCGACGCCTACTTGGACGTCGACGACCACGTCCGGGCGCACCGGGCCGAGTCCGAGGCGCTGGCCGCCGAGTCCGGTCCGCCGGCGCGGGAGGCCGGCTCGCGGGCCGGGACCGAACGCGAGGGCGCCACACCGGACGGCTCGGCCACGGACGGCTTGGAGGGCATGGACGGCTTGGACGGCTTGGACGGGTCCAGCCCGGCCGGGCCGACCCCCGCGGCCCCGGACCGCCGCGTCCGGGGCGGTGCCGGACGCCGCGGGCACGGCGCCAAACGGGATCCCGAGCACGGCGACGACCGGCTGGTCTCGCTGACCGCGCGGGAGCGGCACGTCGCGGCGCTGGCCGGGCAGGGCCTGACCAACCAGGAGATCGCCGAACGGCTGCTGATCACGCCGAGCACGGTGGAACAGCACCTGACGCGGGTGTTCCGCAAGCTCGGGATCACCGGACGGGCCGGGTTGCCCGATGGGCCGCTGCGCGCCGCGATGCCGGAGGCTTCGACGTCGTGACGGCGGCCGTTGCCGGCGGTGCACGGGCACTGACAGCAACGGTTCGGCGGTGGCAACGGCAACGGTAATGGCTGCGGCTACGGCATCGGCAATGGCGCCGGTGCCGGATCCGGGCCCGCCTGCCTGTCGGCCGGGGAGTCAGCAGGCCTGCGCGAACTCGCACGCGAGGTCGAGCAGGAAGCGAGTGCCGGCCGGGCCCGGCCGGGCCGGTTCCACATGGACGCCGCCCGGGTGGCTGCCCAGGGCGCGATGGATCTCGACGAACGCCCGCACCCCGGCCAGGGCCGCCTGCGGTGTGGCGCCGCCGCAGAGCGGATCGGCGAGCCAGCAGACCGTGGCACCTTCGGCGCGCACCTTGTCGATCAGGACCGAGAGCGAGTCGCGGACACCGTCGGCGCCCATGCCGACCACGAGTGTCAGGCGTCCCGGCTCCCGTCGGGGGTCGAGGGCGTCCACGAGTTCCAGGACAGTGTCCGGGCGCGTCTGCGCACCGATGCGGACGGCCAGGCCGTTGCTGACGGCAGCAAGCCGGGTGATGTCGGTGGCGGCGTCCGGACCGGGGTGCAGCCACTGCAGATGACCGCTGGCGGCCCAGGCCGTGCCCGGTTCGGCTGCCGTGATTGTCAGCGCTCGTTCATAGTCGGCGGGGCCGGTCTGGCTGCCGACGAAGATCTCACGGCGCGCCGATGCCGGCCGGCGGCCGAGTCCGTACGCGTCCGACAGGGTCAGGCCTCGACTGACGGCGGCGAGCAATCCACGGTCGGAGCCGTCCACGACCGGGGAGAGAGTCCGCGGATCCGGCGCGTCCATGGCCAGCGCCCGGAGAAGATTGAGCGCGACGACCGCGGCGGCGTAGACCTCGGATGCGGCACGCGAAGACAGACCCCGGTCCCCGGAGCGCCCGCCGACGGTCCAGCCCACCTTCACCACTGGCAGCCCGGTGGCGTAGGCGAGCGGCAGCTCCATCTCCAACAGCGTCCGTATCCACCTCCGCAGCGCCTCCTCGGTACGGCCCAACGGAAGCCCGGCCCGGCCGCCGCCTTGTAATAGGACGGCCTCCCCCCGGGCGACCGCCGCCGTGCGGGACCGCAGCAGGGAGCATTCCTCGGGCAGGACCGGAGGCGGCATCCCGGCCGGCCACCCCATCACAAGGTCCTGCGATTCGTCCTGTGATCGGCCTTCGTGAGCGGCGGCCGGGTCCGTCACCGGTCCGCGCCGGACAACGCGGCGAGCCGCGCGGCGACCAGCTCCGTCACCGCCCGGCTGTGCTCCACGAGGAAGAAGTGGCCGCCGGAGAACGTCACCACCTCGAACTCCCCGCCCGCGTGCCCCCGCCACGCCTCGGCCTCCTGCGGCCGCACCTGCGGGTCGTCGCGCCCGGTGAGCACGGTCACCGGGCAGTCCAGCGGCGGCCCCGGTTCGTACCGGTAGGAGTCCACGGCCCGGTAGTCGGCCCGGACCACCGGCAGGGTGAGCCTGAGGACCTCCTCGTCCTCCAGGACCCGGGGATCGGTGCCGCCGAGCGCCGCGAGCTCCCGGACCAGGTCTCGATCGTTCAGCAGATGCGCGATCTCCGGCCGCCGGACGGACGGCGCGCGGCGACCGGAGGCGAACAGCGCCGCGGCGGGACGGCCGGCGTCGGCCAGGCGCCGGGCGACCTCATAGCCGAGCAGGGCGCCCAGGCTGTGCCCGAACAGCGCCACCGGCCGGTCGCACCACGGGACCAGCTCGGCGGCGACCCGGTCGGCCAGCTCGGTCAGGGACTCGATCACCGGCTCCCGCCACAGCTCCTGGCGGCCCGGGTACTGGACCGCGAGCACGTCCACGTCCGGGTGCAGGGTCCTGGCGAACTCCAGATAGAAGGGTGCCGCGCCGCCGGCGTGCGGCAGGCAGACCAGGCGGATCCCCGCCTCGGGGGCCGGCTTGTACCGCTGGAACCGGGGCGAGGTGTACGCATCGGGCTCCGTCATGCTGCTCCTCGCGGTGCTCCGGGCGGCGGGTCGTACCGGTGGAAGCCGTGCCCGGTCTTGCGGCCGAGCCGGCCGTCCCGGGCCATGCGGGTCAGCAGCGCGGGCACCTCGGCGACCGGGCCGCCGTTGTCGGCCATGCTCTGCGCGACCGTGGCGATGGTATCGATACCGATCAGGTCCATCAGGGCCAGCGGTCCCATGGGGTGCCCGCAGCCCAGGGTCATCCCCCGGTCGATGTCCTCCACCGAGGCGACTCCGTCCTCGTACATGCGCGCCGCCGCCATGAGGTAGGGCACCAGCAGGGCGTTGACGACGAACCCGCACCGGTCCCGGGCCCGCACGACCTGCTTGCCCAGCCCCGCGGTGACGAAGGCCTCGACCGTGGCCGCGGCCCGCTCGCCGGTCCCCTCGACGGTGACCACCTCGACCAGCGCCATGACCGGCACCGGATTGAAGAAGTGCGTCCCGACCACGCATCCGGGCCGGCCGGTGGCCGCGGCGAGGTCGGCCACCAGCAGGCTGGAGGTGGTGGACGCCAGCACGGCGCCGGGGTCGGCGACCGCTCCGTCCAGGGCCTTGAACACGCGCCGCTTCACGTCGAGGTCCTCCACCACCGCCTCCACGACCAGCTCCCGGTCGGCCAGCTCGCCGACGTCGGCGGTGACCGTCAGCCGGCCCAGCGCCGCGTCGCGGTCGGCCGGGGCCAGCCGGCCCTTGGCCACCGCGCGGTCCAGCGCCCCGGTCAGGCGCTGCCGCGCCGCGTCGACCCGGGAAGCCGCCGAGACCAGGACCCTGACGTCCAGCGCGGAACGCAGACACGCTTCGGCGATCCCGCCGCCCATGGTGCCGCAGCCGACCACGCCGACCCGGTACGGCGCGAGCGTGGAGACGGTCATCGCGGACCTCCCGCCGTGACGGTCCACCGCAGCAGCGCAGCTCCGGCTGACATGCCGGCGCCGAACCCGGCCAACAGCACCAGGTCCCCGTCCCGCACGGCCCCGGAACGGTTGGCCTGGTCCAGCGCGACCGGCACCGAGGCGGCGCCGATGTTGCCGCTGTGGCGCAACGACAGGTGGGTCTGCGCGCCCGCCAGGCCGCCGGCCTCGGCGAGCTCCGCGACCAGCACGCCGTTGGCCTGGTGCGGGACGAAGTGGTCGACGTCGCAGGGCTTGTGGCCGCACCGGTTCAGCAGCCCGGCGAGCAGGTCCGGGACGTTGTCCAGGACGAACCCCCGGACCGCGCGGCCCTGCATCCGCAGCGTGTGGCCGCCCTCGGCGAGGGTCTGGGCCGACGGCGGCCGACGGCTGCCGCCGGCGGGCAGGCCGATCAGTTCGTGGACGTCCCCGTGGCTGGCCAGCTCTACACCGAGTAGACCGCGGGGAGCCCCGATGCCACCGCGCTCGGCATCGGCACGCTCGGCATCGGCACGGTCGGCATCGACATCACCGTCGGCGAGGGCAGGGCCGGAGCCGGCACCGATGCCCCCGACGACCACGGCTCCGGCACCGTCGCCGAACAGCACGCTGGTGGCACGGTCGCCGAAGTCGACGAACCGGGACCAGACGTCGGCGCCGATCACCAGCACCTTCGCCGCCGGGTCCAGCGCCACGCAGCCGCGCGCGACGGACAGGCCCGTGATGAACCCGGTGCAGGCCGCGTTGATGTCGAAACACGCCGCCCGGCGCGCGCCGAGGGCCCGCTGGACCAGCGCGGCCGTGGCCGGGATCGGGGCGTCCCCGGTGGTGGTGGCGACGATGATGTGGTCCAGGTCGCCGGCGTCCAGGCCGCTGTCCGCCAGCGCGCCGCGCGCGGCGTGCACCGCCAGGTCGGAGGCGGCCTGCTCGGGGGCGGCGTAGCGGCGTTCCAGGATGCCGGTGCGGCGTTCGATCCACTCCGCCGAGGCGTCCGGGACGCAGGCTTCGATCTCCTTGTTGGTCACGATCCGCTCGGGCAGGTAGGAGCCGGTGCCGAGCACGGTAGCCGGGGCGTTGTGGCCGTCCGTCACGGCGCTCACCCCGCGCTGACCGCGTCGGGCGCGTAGCCGCGCAGAACTGTGAGCCGGTCCTCGCCGATCCGGGCGCGCCGGTCCGGATCGGTGACCCCCAGACCGGGCCGGTCGGCCATGCAGAGCACGCCGACCTTGCCGATGTGCTGGTTGAGCTGGACCAGCCGGGTCGCCTCCCCGACCTCCGCGAGCGGATACAGCGACGTCAGCGCCGGGACCACGCCGCCCTGGCCGAACAGCCGGGCGCAGTCCACCTGTTCCTGCAGGTTCGCCACGTGGCTGCCGATGATCCGTTTGAGCCGCATCCACAGGTAGCGGTTGTCGAACCGGTGCTGGTAGCCGGTGCTCGACCCGCACGTCACCACCGATCCGCCGCGGCGGACGACGAACACCGAGATCCCGAACGTGGCGCGTCCGACGTGGTCGAAGGCGATGTGCGGGTCCTCGCCGACGGCCTGGCGGATCAGCCGGCCCAGCCGCTTGCCGGCGGCGACCGCCTCGGCCGGGTCCTCGCCGTCGCCGTCGCCGTCGCCCAGGCCGATCTCGGCGCGGTTGACCACCAGATCGCAGCCCAGGGCGCGGGCCGCGTCGGCCTTGCGCTCGGAGCCGACCACGCCGACCGCGACCCCGCCGCCGTTCTTGACCAGCTGCACCGCGTAGGCGCCGAGCCCGCCGGCGGCGCCCCAGATCAGTACCACGTCGCCCTGCTTCATGCGGGCGCCGCGGTCGCTGACCAGCATGCGGTAGGCGGTCCCGGCGCAGGCCGGCACGGAGGCGGCCTCCTCCCAGGTGAGGTGCGCCGGCTTGGGGATGAGCTGGCTGGCCCGGGCCACGGTGTAGTAGGCCAGGCCGCCGTAGTTGGTCTCGAACCCCCAGGCCAGCTGGTTCTCGCTGAGCATCGCGTCGGCCTGGGCCGAGGCCTCCTGGTCCTCCACGCAGGCGGCGCTGACCATGACGTGGTCGCCGACGTGCCAGCGCCGGACGGCGTCGCCGGCCCGGACCACGACCCCGGCCGCGTCCGAGCCCAGGACGTGGAAGGGCTGGTCGTGGCGCGCGGCCCAGCCGCCCTGGCGGCCGTAGGCCTTCAGGAAGCCGAACGTCGACATCGGCTCGAAGGTCGCGGACCAGACCGTGTTGTAGTTGATGGAGCTGGCCAGGACGGCGATCAGCACCTCGTCCGGCGCCAGCGCCGGCATCGGCACCGGCCCGACGTGCAGGGTCTTGCGCACGTCGCGGTCGCCGTCGACGCCGGCGAACAGCGTCTCGTCCTGGATCCGCAGGTGCGCGGCCGGGAACTCCTCCGGCAGCGGGGTGTGGGCCAGTTCCTCGGGCGAGGCGCCGGCCAGGACTGCTTCGTCCATCGTCATGGCGGTCCTCCTTACTCCGCGGCGGCGGGCTGGAAGTAGTCGTCGGTGACCTGTTCGAGCTCTTCGGTGCTGCGGATGGGGCGGTTGCGCTCGACCCCGTCCTCCACCGCCAGCAGGATGTTGGCGATCTGCACGACCTGGCCGTGCTCGGTGCCGCGCCGCCGGCGCCGGACGAAGCGCTCGTCCTTGTCGATCATGTCGGCGAGCACCCGCCAGTCGGCGGGGTCGCGCGGCTCCAGGGTGAACCGGTACGCGCTGCGCCAGGGCTTGTTGCGGGTCTTGTACTGGAACAGGTGGAACCCGCCCTGCGGGACGACGCGGAACTCGATGCCCTGCTGGGTCTGCGGCGGGCCGGCCAGCGGCAGCGGGTCGACGATGGAGATGCCGCCGTTGCCGACGTCGGCGAGCCAGTCCTGGCCGTCGACGGTGACGACGATGACCATGTGCTCCACGTCCGGCCCCCACACGCCGCCGGGCAGGAGCATGCTCGCCGACAGCAGCCGGATCCGGTATCCGAGGTCCAGCAGCAGCTGGCGGAACAGCAGGTTCAGGTCCGTGCAGATACCGCCGCGGCCCTGGACGATGATCTTGTCGAAGACCGCGTCCCTGTCGAACTCCACGAAGTCCACGCCGGCGATGTCGCCGTTGTCGTAGTGGAACCGGATCTGGTGTCTGCGATGGATGTCCTGCAGGGTGGCCAGATCGGCGCTCGGCGTTCCGGAGAAGCCGATGTGCTTGAGATAGCTGTCGGTGTCGTACAAGTCCGTCCTCCTTGGGTTCCCGGGTCGGTGATGGTGGGCGTGCGCGCCTCAGCCGCCGGCGTCCAGACGCTTGAGCAGTTCCTCGGCGAGCATCGCGATGGTGGGGAACTCGAAGGCGAAGCCGGCCGGCAGCCGCAGCCCGGTCAGCCCGGCCAGCCGGTTGCGCAGCTCGACCGAGGTGAGCGAGTCGAAGCCGGCGTCGAACAGGACGGTCTGCGGCCCGAAGTCGTCGACCGAGGCGAATCCCAGGACCGCCGCGGCCTCCCGCCGGACCAGGTCCAGCACGATGTCGCCGCGCTGTTCGGCGGTCGCCGCGGCCAGGTCGGCGGCCAGCCGGTTGGCCCCGGCCGCGGTGCCCTCGCCGACCGCCGGGCGGCCCATCCGCAGCAGGCCCCGCAGCAGCGGCGGGACGTGGTCGGCGCCGGTCCGGGCGCGCATGGTGGCGAAGTCGAACTTCGCCGGGGCCAGGACGGCGTCCGGCGCGCGCAGCGCGGCGTCGAACAGCTCCATGCCCTCGGACTCGGTGAAGGCCAGGATGCCGACGCTGTCGATGCGCCGCAGGTCGATCTCGTCGAGGTGCTCGACGATCTCCGAGGTCTGACCCCACCAGCCCCAGGCCAGGGAGGTGGCGGGCAGGCCGTGGGCCTGCCGGTACCGGGCCAGCGCGTCGAGGTAGGCGTTCGCGGCCGCGTAGTTGCCCTGGCCGGGGTTGCCGAGGGTGCCGGCCGCCGAGGAGAACATCACGAACGCGGCGAGGTCGAGGTCCGCGGTCAGCTCGTGGAGGTGGATCGCGCCGTCGGCCTTGGGGCGGAAGACGGTGTCGACGCGCTCGGGGGTGAGCGCGGTGAGGACGCCGTCGTCCAGCACGCCGGCGGTGTGGATCACCGCGGTCAGCGGCGCGTCGGCCGGCACCGAGGCCACGAGTCCGGCGACGGCCGCGCGGTCGGCGACGTCGCAGGCGGCGATCCGCACTCGGGCGCCGAGCCCGGTGAGCTCTTCGGCGATCGCAGCGGCCTGCGGTGCGTCCGGCCCGCGGCGGCCGGCCAGCAGCAGAGAGCTGATGCCGTGCTCGCGCACCAGGTGGCGGGCCACCATCCGGCCCAGGGCGCCGGTGCCGCCGGTGATCAGCACGGTCCCGGCCGGGTCCAGCTTCGCGCCGTGGCCGCGCGGCGGCGGGGTCCGGGCCAGCCGGGGCACGTGGACCGTCCCGCCGCGCAGGGCCGCCTGGGCGTCCCCGGAGGCCAGGACGTCCGGCAGGACGAGGGCGGACTCCTCGGTGTCGTCGGTGTCGATCACCACGACCCGGCCCGGGTTCTCCGCCTGCGCCGAGCGCAACAGACCCCAGCACGCGGCCGCCGGCAGGTCCGCGATCTCGTCCTGGTCGGTCGCCGCGACCGCCAGGTGGGTGATCGCGAGCAACTTCGTGTCCTGCAACGTCGGGTCGGCCAGCCAGGCCTGGAGGATCTCCAGCACCTGTCCGACGACCTCCCGCGCCTCGTCGGCGTCCGGGCGGTCGCCGCCGGCGACGTCCAGCAGCAGGTAGTCCGCGTCGGTGCCGCCCAGCGCCACGACCTCGGCGGCGGTGCCGACGGAGACGGCGCTCAGCCGCGCGCCGCGGGCCTTGACGGTGGTCGTCGGCCAGTCCACCCGGAACAGCTGCTCGGCGGCCGCGCCGAGGCCGGCCCGCAGGGCCTCGGGCGCCACCGGCCGGGCGACCAGCGCCTCGACCGAGGCGACCGGCGTGCCCACCGAGTCGGCCAGTTGCAGGGCGATGGTGTCGGTGCCGATCGGCACCAGGCGTATCCGCACACTGTCCGCGCCGGCGGCGAACAACCGCACATCGCTCCAGGCGAACGGCAGCGCCAGCTCCTTCGCGGGGTCGCCGGGGCGGAAGGCTCCGGCGTGCAGGCAGGCGTCGAGCAGCGCCGGGTGCAGCCCGTATCCGGCCGCCTTGCCGGCCGCCTCGGGCAGCGCGACCTCGGCGAAGACCTCGTCGCCGCGGCGCCAGGCGGCCCGCAGTCCGCGGAAGGCCGGACCGTAGCCGTAGCCGCCGCCGGCCAGCGCGGTGTACGCGACGTCGGAGGCGTCCTCGATCGGCTCGGCGCCGCGCGGCGGCCACTGGGTCAGGTCGAAGTCCGCGGTGCCGTGCTCGGGGGCCAGCCGCCCGGAGGCGTGGCGCGTCCAGGCCGACGCCGGGCCCGCGTCCTCCGGCCGGGAGTGGACGGCGAACAGACGGTGTCCGTCCGCGCCGGCCTCGGCCACTTCCAGCCGCAGCTGCACACCGCCGCGCGCCGGCAGCGCCAGCGGCGCCTCGACGAGCAGCTCGGCCAGCAGTTCGCAGCCCACTTCGTCACCGGCCCGCAGTGCGAGCTCGACGAACGCCGCCCCGGGCAGCAGCACCGCGCCGGCCGCGGCGTGGTCCCGCAGCCAGGGCTGGGTCGACAGCGAGACACGCGAGGAGAACAGGACCGATCCGGAGCCGGGGATCTCGGTCATCGTGCCCAGGATCGGGTGCGCGACCGGGGCGAGCCCCAGGCTGGTGGCGTCGGCGAAGCCCGCGCTGGTGTCCAGCCAGTAGCGCCGGCGCTGGAAGGCGTAGGTCGGCAGGTCGATCGGCTGGTGGATCGGCTGGTCGATCTGGTCGATCGGCTGGTGCCGGTCGGCGTCCGCGGGCCGGCTGAGAACGTCGCCGGCCAGGACCGCGTCCCAGTCCACGCGCACTCCGCGCACGTGGAGCGCGGCGAGCGCGTCCAGGAACCGCCGCGGTCCGCTCTCCTCCCTGCGCAGCGTGCCGGTCACCACGACCGGATCCGGGTGGTCCTCCAGCGCCCCCTCGATGCCGGGCAGCAGCACCGGATGCGGGCTGACTTCGACGAACGCCGCGTGTCCGTCGGCGGCCAGGTCCCGGACCACCGGGTCGAACAGCACCGTCTGGCGCAGATTGCGGTACCAGTACCCGGCGTCGAGCTCGGTGCCGTCGAGCCGGCCGCCGGTGACCGTCGAGTGGAACGCGATGGCGGCGGGGCGCGGGATGATGCCGTCCAGCGCCCGGTTCAGCTCCTGTTCGACGGCTGCGACGTGCCAGGAGTGCGAGCCGTAGTCGACCCCGAGCTCGCCGGCCCGGATTCCGGCCCGCTTGCCCGCCGCGACCAGTTCCAGCACGGCTTCGGGGTCGCCGGACACCACGGTGGCGGCCGGGCCGTTCACCGCGGCCAGGTCGAGCCGGCCCGGCAGATCGGCGAGCAGTTCGGCGACCCGGTCCGCGTCGGCGGTCACCGTGGCCATCGCGCCGTGCCCGGACAGGCGTTCGCGGATGGCGCGGCTGCGCAGCACGACGACGGTGGCCGCGTCCTGCAGCGACAGCGCGCCGGCGACGCAGGCGGCGGCCAGCTCGCCCTGGGAGTGGCCGACGACCGCGTCCGGGACCACGCCGGCGCGCTGCCACAGCGCGGCCAGGGACACCATGACGGCGAACGACGTCGGCTGCAGGACGTCCACGTTCTCCAGCCCGGGCGCCCCGGCGGCGCGGCGCACGACCTCGAGCACCGACCATCCGGTCAGCGGGTCCAGGGCCCGCGCGCACTCGGCCATCCGCGCGGCGAAGACCGGCGAGGCTTCCAGGAGGTCGGCCGCCATACCGGCCCACTGGGTGCCGTGTCCGGGGAAGACGAAGACCGTGCGGCCGCGAACCGGCGGGACCGAGCCGGGCGTCCACTCCCGGCTTCCCAGAGCCTGTAGTCCGGCCGCCGCCTCGTCACGGTCCGCGGCGACGACGACCGCGCGTTCGGGCAGCGTGCCCCGATCCCGCACCAGGGCGGAGGCGACCGCTCCCAGCGGTGTCTCAGGGTGCTGGTTCAGGAAGGCCGCCAGCGCGTCGGCCTGGCCCTGGAGTCCCCTGCGGCCTCGTCCCGAAAGCAACAGCGGTACCGGGACCGGGACCGAGACGCGCGCCGACGAGGCGGAGGCCGGGGAGCCCTGCTCCGGTGGCGTCGCGGGCATGTACTCAGGGGCCTGTTCCAGGATCACGTGTGCGTTCGTGCCGCTGACTCCGAACCCTGAGACGGCGGCTCGGCGCGCCCGGTCGACCTCCGGCCAGGGCCGGGCCTCGGTCAGCAGCTCCACCGCGCCGGACTCCCAGTCCACCTGCGGTGTCGGCTCGTCCACGTGCAGCGTCTTGGGCAGCACCCCGTGCCGGATGGCCATGACCATCTTGATCAGCCCGGCCACACCCGCCGCGGCCTGCGTGTGGCCCAGATTGGACTTCACCGACCCCAACCACAGCGGCTCGGCGCCGTCGCGGTCCTGGCCGTAGGTCGCCAGCAGCGCCTGCGCCTCGATGGGGTCGCCCAGCATCGTGCCGGTGCCGTGCGCCTCGACGGCGTCCACGTCGACCGCGCCCAGACCGGCGTTCGCCAGCGCGGCCCGGATCACCCGCTGCTGCGAGGGACCGCTGGGAGCGGTGAGGCCGTTCGACGCGCCGTCCTGATTCACCGCCGAACCGCGGACCAGGCCCCAGATGCGGCGTCCATTGCGCACCGCGTCCGACAACCGCTCCAACAATAGGACGCCGGCGCCCTCCGACCAGCCGGTGCCGTCCGCCGACGACGAGAACGACTTGCACCGGCCGTCCAGCGCCAGCCCCCGCTGCCGCGAGAACCACACGAACGCCGCGGACTTCGCCATCACCGTCACACCGCCGGCCAAGGCCAGCGTGCACTCGCCGGAACGCAGCGACTGCGCGGCCAGGTGGACCGCGACCAGCGACGACGAACAGGCCGTGTCCAGCGTCACCGCCGGACCTTCCAGCCCCAGGAAGTAGGCGACCCGGCCGGAGACGATGCTGCCCGCGCCGCCGGTCATCAGGTGGCCTTCGACGCTGTCGTGGTCGGACGCCTGGCCGTCCATGTAGCCGACGGCATAGTCCTGATACATGTTGCCTGCGAAGACGCCGACCGATTCGCCGCGCAGGGTGGCCGGGTCGATGCCCGCGCGTTCCAGCGCCTCCCAGGACACCTCCAGCATCAGGCGCTGCTGCGGATCCATCGCCAACGCCTCACGCGGCGAGACACCGAAGAAGCCTGCGTCGAACAGGTCCGCGTCGTGCAGGAACCCGCCCTCGCGGACGTAACTGGTCCCGGGATGCTCCGGATCGGGATGGTAGAGGTTTTCCACGTCCCAGCCGCGGTTCACCGGGAACTCCGTGATCCCGTCGCTGCCGGAGGCGACCAGATCCCACAGCCCCTCGGGGGTGGTCACCCCGCCGGGGAACCGGCACGCCACCCCGACGATCGCGACAGGTTCGGTCCACCGCCTGCGGATGCCGCGGTTCTCCTGCTCCAGCCGCTCGTTCTCGATGAGCGACGCGCGCAAAGCCTCGACGACCCTGCTTTCCGAACTGGTCATGCCTGGCTCCTCGTCCCGGTCTCCGGTTGCGTGCCGACCTGTCTCATCGCTCGTGCGACGAGATCGTCGACGTCCATTTCCGCGATCAGCGCCGCCTTGTCGGCGTCGGCTTCGGCGTCGCCCGCCGCGCCCCCGCCCGGCGGCGTTCCCCGGTCGGGCAGCAGGCCGAGCAGCCGGTCCAGGACGCCGAGGTCGGCCAGCCGCGCCATCGGCGTCGTGGCCAACACCCTGCGAAGTTCCTCCTCGCGGTCCTGGAAACCGGCCGCGGGGGTGGGGAACAGTTCGGCCAGCAGCAGCCGGGCCAGCGCCGCGGGGGTGGGGTGGTCGAAGATGGCGGTGACCGGCAGCCGCAGCCCGGTCAGCGCCGACAGCCGGTTGCGGAGCTCGACCGAGGTCAGCGAGTCGAATCCGGCTTCGCTCAGCGCCAGGTCCGGGTCCACTCGGGCCGCGGTGGGGTGGCCGAGGACGCCCGCGGTCTCGGCGCGCACCACGTCGAGCAGCAGTTCCAGCCGTTCGCCCGGCGCGCGGGCGGAGAGCCGGCCGCGCAGGTCAGGGCCGGCCTTGCGGGCCGCGCGGCGCGGCACCCGGACCAGACCGCGCAGCAGCGGAGGCAGCGCGTCCGGTGTCTCCGCGATACTCGCCAGGGCGGCGAGGTCCAGCTTCACGGGGATCAGGACGGGATCCGGCGCGCGCAGCCCCAGATCGAACAGCTCCAGGCCCTCCGCGGCGGTCACCGGGCTGCCGCCGCCGCGCCCGGCCCGGCGCAGGTCGGCCTCGGTGAGGTGGGCCGTCATGCCGCCGGGCTCGGCCCAGCCGCCCCAGGCCAGCGAGGTGGCCGGCGACCCGGCGCGGCGGCGGCGGGCGGCCAGTGCGTCCAGGACGGCGTTGGCCGCCGAGTAGTTGGCCTGCCCGGCGTTGCCCAGCGTGCCGGCCGCCGAGGAGAACAGGACGAAGGCTGCCAGGTCCAGGCCGAGGGTCACCTCGTCCAGGGCCAGCGCCGCGTCGGCCTTGGCGTGCAGGACGGTGCGCAGGCGGTCGGGGGTCAGGGCGGTGACGACGCCGTCGTCGATGACGCCCGCGGTGTGGACGACCGCGGTCAGCGGGGCATCGGCGGGCACCGACGCGAGCAGGTCTGCCAGCGCCGCGCGGTCGGCGGCGTCGCCGGCCACGACGCGGACCCGGGCGCCGAGGCCGGTCAGCTCCGCCGCCAGGGCGTGGGCCCCCGGCGCCTGCGGGCCGCGGCGGCTGAGCAGGATCAGGGAGCGGATCGCGTGCCGCTCGACGAGGTGGCGGGCGACGAGGCGGCCCAGGGCGCCGGTACCGCCGGTGATCAGGACCGTGCCGGCGGGGTCGAGGGGGCGGGGATCAGCGGGCTTGGCAGGCCCAGCGGTGCGGGCTTCGGAGATTCCGGCTGGCAGAGCCCGTACGAGCCGGGGCACCAGCACCTCGCCGTCCCGAAGCTCCACCTGCGTCTCGCCCGAGGCCGCCACCGCTGCGAGCAGTCCGCGGGCCGCAGCAGGATCGTCGGCGGCGACCAGGACGAAGCGGCCCGGGTGTTCCACCTGCGCCGTGCGCACCAGACCCCACACGGCGGCGGCTCCCAGCTCCGTCGTCGGCGGGGTGAGCACGACCAGCTGCCGGTCCGGCGGCTCGACGCGGGCGAGCCAGTCCTGCACCAGTTCCAGAGCACGGTCCGCGAGCGTGTGGAAGTCCTCTTCCACTCTCCCTTCCACGGCCGTGAGGTCCGCGACGTCCGGGACCGGCAAGGTGCCGGGGACCGCGGACGGCACGGAGAACGGCGTCCATTCGAGGCCGAACAGCGCGTCCCGGGTCCAGCTCTCGTCCTCGTGCCCGTCCTCGCGCCCGGCCCACACACCGGGGTCCACCGGACGGGCCACGACCGAGCCGATGGCGGCCACCGGCGCCCCGGCGGTGTCGGCCAGCCGGACGGCCACCGTGTCAGGGCCCTGCGGTGTCAGCCGCACGCGGAGCTCGCGCGCGCCGGTCGCGTACACCCGCACGTCGTTCCAGGCGAAGGGCAGGACCAGACGCGGCCCGGTGTGGTCCCGGCGGAAGACCCCGGCGTGGAAGCAGGCGTCCAGCAGCGCGGGATGCACCACGAACCCGTCGCCGGATCCGGCCGCGTCGGGGAGTTCGACCTCGGCGAAGATCTCCTCGCCGCGGGTCCAGACCGCACGCAGCCCGCGGAAGGCCGGGCCGTAGCCGTACCCGGCGTCGGCGAGGTCGCCGTACGCGACCTCGGCCGCCTCGGGCACCGCGACCGCGTCGACGGGCGGCCAGACCGTGAGGTCGAAGTCCGGCACCCCGGGATCCACGGCGAGGTGGCCGGAGGCGTGGCGGGTCCACGGCGCGCCGAGGTCCAGGTCGCCGTCCCGGGAGTGGACGGCGACCGGCCGGCGGCCGGCCGGGTCCGGCGCCCCGACCACGACGGCCAGGTGGACGCTCCCCCGCCGGGGCACGACGAGCGGCTTCTCGATGAGCAGCTCGCCGAGTTCCGGGCTGCCGGTCACGGCTCCCGCGTGGGCGGCCAGCTCCACGAAGACGGTCCCCGGCAGCAGGACGGCGCCGCCGGCGGCGTGGTCGGCGAGCCAGGGGTGGGTCGCCAGGGACAGGCTCGCGCTGAAGACGGTGCGGTCGGATCCGGGGTCCTCGATCAGGGCGCCCAGCAGCGGATGGCCCACCCCGGCCAGGCCGAGGGCGCGGGGGTCGGCGGAGCTACGGGGAGCGGGGAGCCAGTAGGGCTGGTGTTGGAAGGCGTAGGTGGGGAGATCGATGGCGCCGGCGGCCGGGCCGGCGGAGTCGGTGGCCAGCAGGGCGAGCCAGTCCACTGCGACGCCCCGCACATGCAGCGCACCGAGCGCGGTCAGCATCGTGACGAGGTCGTCCTGACCGGACCGCAACGACGGCACGAAGGCCCCCGGCGGCACCGGCAAACCGTCCAGGCAGTCCTCACCCATCGCTGCCAGAACCATTTCCGGACCCAGCTCAAGGAACGTCGACACGCCTGCGCCGGCCAGAGCACGGACCGCATCGGCGAACAACACCGGCTGGCGCACGTGGCGCACCCAGTACTCCGGATCGCAGACCAGAGCTGGCTCGGCGATCTCGCCGGTCACCGCCGAGACCAGGCCGATCTGCGGCCGGTGATATTCCAAGCGGCGCGCGACCGCCTCGAACTCGGCCAGCATCGGCTCCATCAGGGCCGAGTGGAACGCGTGCGAGACGATCAAGGGCCGCGTCTTCACTCCGCGTTCGGCCAGCACCGCGGCCACGGACGACACCGGCTCCCGCAGCCCGGACAGCACCACCGAGGCCGGGCCGTTGACCGCGGCCACGTCCACACCGGGAACGAGCAACGGCGACACCGGATCAAAGCCGGCGGCCACCGACACCATCACCCCGCCCGGAGGCAGCGCCTGCATCAGCCGACCACGCGCCGCCACAAGCGCCGCAGCATCCTGTAGAGACAGCACGCCGGCGATGTGGGCAGCGGTCAGCTCACCCAGAGAATGGCCGCCGACGAACTCCGGCCGCACACCCCATCCCTCAACCAGACGGAACAGCGCCACCTCGACCGCGAACAGCGCTGCCTGGGCAAACACCGTCTGGTTCAAGACCTCAGGATCCGTGCCGAATACGGCCTCTGCGACCGGTCGATCCACATGACCGACGAGCTCCGCGTCCAGCGCCGCACACACCGCATCGAACGATTCGCGGAACATCGCAAACCGCTCATACAAGCCCCGCGCCATCCCCAGACGTTGACTCCCCTGACCGGAGAACAACACCGCCGACCTGCCGCCGTCGATGGCGCGGCCGGTGATCGCTCCGGACCGCGACTCACCGCGAGCCAACGCCGCCAACACGGCCGTCGCGTCGTCGCGGTCTGCGGCCAGCACGACCGCACGGTCGGGCAGCGCACCCCGATCGCGTATCAACGCCGAAGCGATCTGCGCCAACGGAAGCTCGGTGTGCTCGGCCATAAACGCCGCCAGCACCTCCGCCTGTCCTGCCAAACCAGCCCGGCCTCGCCCCGACACCAGCACCGGCACCGGCACCGAGACCGAGACCGAGACCGGCAGACCAGCAGGCACCGGCTCGCGTGCAGACACCGGCAGACCAGCAGGCGCCAGCTCCGGCGCTGGCGCTGGCGTTGGCTCCGGCTCCGGCTCGCGCGCAGGCACCGAATCAGGAGCCTGCTCCAATATCACGTGCGCGTTCGTCCCACTGGCTCCGAACCCTGATACCCCGGCCCGCCGCGGACGGTCCGCCTCCGGCCACGGCCGCGCCTGGGTCAGCAGCTCCACCGCCCCGGACGCCCAGTCCACCTGCGGCGTCGGCTCGTCCACGTGCAGCGTCCTGGGGAGCACGCCATGCCGGAGGGCCATGACCATCTTGATCACCCCGGCGACCCCCGCCGCGGCCTGTGCGTGCCCGAGGTTCGACTTCACCGACCCGAGCCACAACGGCTCGGCGTCACCGCGCTTACGTCCGTACGTCGCCAACAACGCCTGCGCCTCGATCGGATCGCCCAACCTGGTGCCGGTCCCGTGCGCGTCGACCGCGTCGACGTCCGCCGGGTCCAGGCCCGCGTCAGCCAACGCCGCGCGGATCACGCGCTGTTGGGAGGGGCCGCTCGGTGCGGTGAGGCCGTTGGACGCGCCGTCCTGGTTGATCGCCGAACCACGGACCACGGCCCAGATGCGGCGTCCGTTGCGGACCGCGTCCGACAACCGTTCCAGGACCAGCACGCCGGCGCCCTCGGACCAGCCGGTACCGTCGGCCGACGCCGCGAACGACTTGCACCGGCCGTCGGCGGCGAGGCCGCGCTGGCGGGAGAAGCCGACGAAGGCGTCCGCCGTGGCCATCACCGTCACGCCGCCGGCCAGCGCCAGGCTGGATTCCCCGGACCGCAGCGAGCGGACCGCCAGATGCAGCGCGACCAGGGACGACGAGCACGTCGTGTCGACCGAGATCGCCGGTCCCTCCAGGCCCAGCACGTAGGCGACGCGCCCGGACAGGACGCCGCCGAGGCCGCCGGTCATCAGGTAGCTGTCGACGCCCTCGGGGATGGTGTCGATGTCGGTGCGGTAGTCGGTGCCGACGGCGCCGGTGAAGACGCCGACCGGCTCCCCGCGCAGCACGGCCGGGTCGATGCCCGCGCGCTCCAGCGCCTCCCAGGACACCTCCAGCATCACCCGCTGCTGCGGATCCATCGCCAGCGCCTCGCGCGGGGAGATGCCGAAGAACCCCGCGTCGAAGCCCGCCACGTCGGCGAGGAACCCGCCCTGGCGCAGGTAGCTCGTGCCGGAGCGGCCCGGGTCGTCGTCGAACAGGGAGTCCAGGTCCCAGCCGCGGTCGCGCGGGAACTCGCCGATGACGTCGATCCCGCCGGCGACCACGTCCCACAGCTCCTCCGGGGACCGCGCGCCGCCCGGGAAGCGGCAGGCCACGCCGACGATCGCGACCGGCTCGGCCGCGGCCTCGGTCAGCTCGGCGAGCCGGCGGCGGGTCTGGTGCAGATCCGCCGTCACCCGCTTGAGATACCTGACGAGCTTGCCCTCGCTTTCGCTTTCCACCTTGCTCTTCTCCATCCGGGCGGAACTGGGGCAGGGGTCCGGGGCGGCGGCTAGGCCTGCCCGAATTCGGCGTCGATGAACGCGAACACGTCGTCCACCGAGGCGGCTTCGAGCTGGGTCGCGACGTCTGCGCCGACGTCTACGTCACTGTCAGCGTCGGTATCGGTGCCGGTTTCGGTGCCGGTTTCGGTGCCGGTCGCGGTAGCCGCTTCCAGGCCGGCCGCCAGCGCGCGCAGCCGGGTCACGAGCGGTGTGTGGTCGGTGGACGCACCGGCCAGGGCGACGACGGATTCCTCGAACCGCTGGAGCTCGGTGAGCAGCGGGTCCTCGGCCCCGTCGGCGGCGAGGAGTTCCTCGCGGAGGTGTTCCATGAGCGCCGACGGCGTGGGGTGGTCGTAGATCAGGGTGCTGGGAAGCGGCAGGCCGCACAGAGCCGACAGCCGGTTGCGCAGCTGCACCGCGCCGAGCGAGGTGAACCCGGCCTCGCTGAAGGCGCGGCTCGGCGGCAGTTCCTCGACGGACTCGTAGCCCAGGACGGCCGCGGCCGAGGTCCGGACCAGGGTCAGCAGGCCGTGGTCGCGTTCGGCCGGCGGCAGGGCGAACAGGCGGCGGGCCGGTGCCGGTCCACCGTCGCCTTCGTCGGTGGCGAACGGATCAGCACCCTGATCAGTACCCTGACTCGGCACGGTGCCGCCGCTCGCGCCCCAAGCCTGGCCGAGCCAGTACCGCCGACGCTGGAAGGCGTAGGTGGGCAGCTCGACCGCCGGGCCGGTCCGCCGGCCGAGCACCGCGGTCCAGTCGACGCCGACCCCGGACACGTGCAGCGCGGCGAGCGCCTGCAGGAAGCAGCGGGGCCCGTCCTCGTCGCGGCGCAGCGTGCCGGCGACGACCCGCGAGACCGACGGCGTGGCCAGGTGCTCCAGCGTCTGCTCGATCGCGGGGACCAGGACCGGATGGGTGCTGATCTCCACGAAGACCGCGTGGCCGGCCGCCGCCAGAGCCCGGATCGCCGGGTCGAACCGGACGGTGCCGCGGACGTTGCGGTACCAGTAGCCCGCGTCGAGTCCGGCCGTGTCGAACTCCTCGCCGGTGACGGTCGAGGAGAACGGGATCTCGCCGGTGCGCGGCTTCAGCCCGGCGAGCGAGGCGCGCAGTTCGCCCTCCACGGCCTCCATCTGCACGGAGTGGCCGGCGGCGGTGTTCAGCGGCAGGGCGCGAGCCCGGATCCCGGCGGCCTGGCACGCGGCGATCAGCTCCTCGACCGCCTCGGGCTCGCCGCTGACGACGGTCGAAGCCGGGCCGTTCAAGGCCGCGACGTCGAGCCGGCCGGGCCAGCGCGCGATCAGCTCCGCGGTGTCGGCGGCGCTGTGCAGCAGGGAGGCCATCGCCCCCTTGCCGGGCATGCCGGCGATGGCGCGGCTGCGCATCACCACGAGCGTGGCGGCGTCCTGCAGCGTCAGCCCGCCGGACACGCACGCCGCCGCGATCTCGCCCTGGGAATGGCCGACGACCGCGTCCGGGACGACGCCGGCGGCCTGCCACACCGCGGCCAGGGAGACCATGACGGCGAAGGAGACCGGCTGGACGACGTCGATGGGGTCCAGCGACGGAGCGCCCGGGGCCTGCCGCAGCACGTTTACCAGCGACCAACCGGTCAGCGGGTCCAGCGCCTGCGCACACTCCTCGATGCGAGCAGCGAACACCGGCGCCGCCTCCAGCAGATCAGCCGCCATCCCGGCCCACTGCGCGCCCTGACCCGGGAAGACGAACACCGTCCGACCCTTGGCCGGGCTGCCGGAGGCGGTGACCACCGCCGGCGATTCCTCGCCCGCGCCGAGCGCCGCGAGCCCGGCCAGAGCCTGCTCGCGGTCTGCGGCCAGGACGACGGCGCGCTCGGGCAGCAGGCTCCTGGAGCGGACGAGGTCGCGGGCCACATCTGCCGGCGCGACGCCGGGCTCGCCGGTGAGGAACGCATGGAGCCGGTCGGCCTGGGCGGCCAGCGCGGCGGACGAGCCGCGGGCCGAGAGGAGGAGTGGCACCACTGGTGTGGCCAGCAGTGCAGGGGGCACAGTAGGCACGGCGGACCCGGCAAGCGCGGCGAGTGCAGTGGCAGCGGCAGCGGCAGACGCGGCCAGCGCAGTAGGCGCGGCGAGCCCAGCAGAGGCGGAAGACCCGGCGAGCGCGGCAAGGGCAGTGGGTGTGGTAGGTGCGGCAGGCGCGGTGGCAGGGCCCGGATCCTGCTCCAGCTCTGGCTCCGGCTCCGACTCCGGCGCCTGCTCGACAATGACATGAGCGTTGGTCCCACTCACTCCGAACCCGGAGACCGCCGCCCTGCGCGAACGCCCCACCGCGGGCCAGGGCCGGGCCTCGGTCAGCACCTCCACCTGCCCGTCGGCCCAGTCCACATACGGCGTCGGCTCGTCCACGTGCAGGGTCCGCGGCAGGACCCCGTGCCGCATCGCCATCAGTGTCTTGATGACGCCGGCCACCCCGGCGGCGGCCTGGGCGTGACCGATGTTCGACTTCAGCGATCCCAGCCCCACCGGGCGCCCGGCCGGCCGGCCCTTGCCGTAGGTGGCCAGCACGGCCTGCGCCTCGATCGGGTCGCCGAGCGCGGTCCCGGTGCCGTGCGCCTCGACCAGGTCCACGTCGGCCGCGCCGAGGCCGGCGTCGGCCAGTGCGGCGCGGATCACCCGCTGCTGGGCCAGTCCGTTGGGTGCGGTCAGGCCGTTGGACGCGCCGTCGGAGTTCACCGCCGAGCCGCGGACCAGGCCCAGGATCCGGCGGCCGTTGCGGACCGCGTCCGAGAGCCGCTCCAGCACCAGCACCCCGGCGCCTTCGGCCAGTCCGGTGCCGTCGGCGGCGCCGGCGAACGCCTTGCACCGGGCGTCCGGGGACAGGGCCCGCTGCCGCGCGGATCCGACGAGGGTGAACGGCGTGGCCATCACCGTGACTCCGGCGGCCAGCGCCAGCGCGGACTCGCCGGAGCGCAGGGACCGGACGGCCAGGTGGATCGCCACCAGGGACGACGAGCACGCGGTGTCCAGGGTGACCGAGGGCCCCTCCAGCCCGAGGAAGTACGACAGGCGCCCCGACAGCACACTGAGCGAGACCCCGGTCATCAGGTGCCCCTCCAGACCCTCGGGCAGCTGCTCCGGATCGGCGTGGTAGTCGGCGCCGGCCGTGCCGGCGAACACCCCGACGTCGGCGCCGCGCAGCGTGGCCGGGTCGATCCCGGCCCGCTCCAGCGCCTCCCAGCCGGTCTCCAGCAGCAGCCGCTGCTGCGGGTCCATCGCCAGCGCCTCCAACGGCGGGATCCCGAAGAACCCGGCGTCGAAGGAGGCTGCGTCGTGCAGGAACCCGCCCTCCCGCGCGTAGCTGGTCCCCGGGTGGTCGGGGTCCGGGTCGTGGAGCGCGTCGAGGTCCCAGCCGCGGTCGTCGGGGAAGTCCGAGATCGCGTCGGTCTCGTCGGCGACGAGCCGCCACAGGTCCTCCGGCGTGGCCACGCCCCCGGGCAGCCGGCAGGCCATCCCGACGATCGCGACCGGCTCCCGGCCGGATTCCTCCAGCTCCCGGACCCGGTCCTTCAACCTGCGCGCGTCGGCGAGCACGCGCTTGAGGTACTCCCGGAGCTGCTCCTCGTTCGTCACTTCCCCTGCCCTCCCGGATGCGCTCATGCCGACCTGAACTCGCTGTCGATGAGCTCGAACATCTCCTGGTCGGTCGCCACGTCCAGATCGATCTCCGCCGGCCCGGCCCCGGTGGCCTGCCGCCAACGCACGGCCAGCGCCTCCAGGCGGGCCAGGACCCGGCGGCGGGCCGGATCGCCCGCGTCGAGCCCGTCGAAGGCGGCGTCCAGATCGTCCAGGTCGCCGATCAGCCGCCCGGCGTCGTCGGCCGGCAGCCCGAGCTCGGCGTCCAGGTACGCAGCCAGCCGCAGCGGCGTGGGCTGGTCGAAGACGAGCGTGGCCGGCAGCCGCAGCCCGGTCAGCGCGCCGAGCCGGTTGCGCAGCTCCACCGAGGTCAGGGAGTCGAACCCGATCTCGCTCAGGGCCCGGTCGGGTTCGGCCCGGTCCTCGGGCGGCAGGACGAGGATGGCGGCGATCTCGTGCTGGAGGAGTTCCAGCAGCGCCAGTCCGCGCTGCGCCCGGGACAGCCGCGCCAGCCGCTTCACCAGCGTGTCCGGATCCTGGTCGGCGCCCTTGGCCGAGCGCCGTCCGGCGACCAGCCGGCGCAGCACCGCGGGCACCGGCCGGCCGCCGGCCTGGGCGGCCCGCATCGCGCCGAGGTCCAGCTTCACCGGCACGAGCACGGACTCCGCCGCCCCGAGCGCGGCGTCGAACAGCGCCAGCCCCTCCGTGACCGACAGTGCGGCCATGCCGCCGCGGGCGATCCGGTGCTGGTCGGCCTGGCTCATGCCCCCGGTCATGGCAGTGGCCTGCGCCCACAGTCCCCAGGCCAGCGAGATCGCGGGCAGGCCGCGGGCGTGCCGGTGTCGGGCCAGCGCGTCCACGAAGGCGTTGGCCGCGGCGTAGCCGCCCTGACCCGGCGACTCGAAGACGCCCGAGGCTGACGAGAAGAGCACGAACGCCGCCAGATCGAGCTCCCGGGTCAGCTCGTGCAGATTCAGCGCCGCGTCGGCCTTGGGCCGGAACACCGCGTCCAGCCGCTCCGGGACGAGCGCCGAGATCGTGTCGTCGGCCAGCACCCCCGCGGCGTGGACGACGCCGGTGAGCGGCGCGTCCGGCGGGATCGCCGCGAGCAGTCCGGCCAGCGCCGTCCGGTCGGCGACATCGCAGGCCACCAGGTCGACCCGGGCGCCGAGCGCGGTGAGCTCCGCCACGGTCCGCGCGACGTCCTCCGAGTCCGGCCCGCGCCGACCGGCGAGGATCAGGGTGCGTACTCCGTGCCGCTCGACGAGGCGGCGCGCGACCATGCGGCCGAGCGTGCCCGTGCCACCGGTCACCAGCACCGTGCCGTCCGGGTCCAGGGCTCGGGGCAGGACGAACACGTTCTTGCCGATGTGCCTGCCCTGACTCATGTGACGGAAGGCGGCCGGTGCGTGGCGCACGTCCCAGACCGTCACCGGCGGCACGTGCAGCACGCCCTGCTCGAAGAGCTCGACCAGCTCGGTCAGCATCTGCCGGATGCGATCGCCGTCGACCTGCGCGAGCACGAACGCCTGGTAGCCGACACCTGGATACGCCTCAGCGATCTGCGCGGCGTCACGGACATCGGTACGGCCCAACTCCACGAACCGGCCGCCGCGCGGCAACAACCCCAAGGACTCGTTCACGAAGTCCCCGGCCAGCGAGTTCAGCACGACGTCGACACCGTCGCCGCCGGTGGCGGCACGGAACTGCTCCGCAAAGCCGAGCGTGCGGGAGTTCGCTATGTGGTCGGCGGGGACGCCGGATCGGCCCACCGTGTCCCGCTTGCCGGGGCTCGCCGTGGCGAACACCTCGGCCCCCCAATGCCGGGCGAGCTGGACTGCGGCCATGCCGACGCCCCCGGCTGCGGCGTGGATCAGGACCCGATCCCCCGCCTGCAACCCGGCCAGATCACGCAGCGCGTGGTAGGCGGTGAGGAACACGGTCGGGACCGAAGCAGCTTGCTGATATGTCCACCCGGCGGGCAGGCGCGCGACCATCCGGTGATCGGCGACCGCTATCGGCCCGGCGGCACCCGGGAAGATCCCGAAGACCCGATCCCCCGCCGACAGACCACTGACATCCGCGCCGACCTCGGTCACGACGCCGGCGCCCTCGGTCCCCAGCTCCGCGTCAGGGTCCGGATACAGCCCCAGCCCGATCATCACGTCGCGGAAGTTCAGGCCGGCGGCACGCACCGCGATGCGTACCTGCCCCGGTGCCAGCTCAGCCTCTGCCTCCGGCGCCGGAACCACAGTCAAAGCGGTAAGCGTCCCATCCGTACCGGCCGCCAATCGCCACGCGGCGCCGTCGGCGGGGAGCGGCAGCCGCGCCGAGTCGGCCCGCACCAGACGCCGGACGAAGCACGCCCCTTCGCGCAACGCCACCTGCGGCTCATCCAACGCGCACGCGGCCGCCAGCAAAGCCTTCGAGCCAGAGGCCTGGTCCACGTCGACCAGCACGATCCGGCCCGGATGCTCCGCCTGCGCCGACCGCAGCAGGCCGCAGACCGCCGAGCCGGCCGCGTCGAGCAGGTCGGCGTCACGCTCCACGGCCACCGCCGACCGCGTCACCACGGCTAGCCGCGACTCGGACAAGGACGGCTCCGCCAGCCACGCCTGGACCACGTCCAGAACGCGACTGACCACCGCCCGCAGCCCCGCAGCGTCGGCCAGGACGTCATCGCCGGCGGGAACATCCAGCCGCAGCAGAGCGGCGCCGCTGTCGGCCAGCGCCTGGACGTCCGCTGCCGAGCCGACGACCGGGATGTCAGGCTCCTGATCGTCGTGCGGCCGCACCGGCAGCCGGTCCCAGACCACGGTGAACATCTGGTCCCGGGCGCTGTCCTGGCCGCCGTCTCTAGCCGTGGCCACGGCTGCGGTGTCCAGCGGCCGGGCGACAAGCGCGCCGATCGACGCGACCGGTGCGCCGGTGGCGTCCGCGAGGTGCAGCGCGACGGTGTCCGGTCCAGCGGGGACTACGTGTACCCGCAGCGCGGTGGCGCCGGCGGCGTGCACCCGCACGTCGTTCCACGCGAAGGGCAGCACGACGCGGTGCTCGTCGGCGTCGCGCAGCAGGCCGGTGTGCAGGCAGGCGTCCAGGAGCGCGGGGTGCAGCACGTAGCCGTCGGCCGATCCCGCCGCCGACGGCAGGGCCACTTCGGCGAAGACCTCGTCGCCGCGTGTCCACATCGCGCACAGCCCGCGGAACGCCGGCCCGTAGCCGTATCCGGTGCCGTTCAGCCCTTCGTAGACCGTGGAGGCGGCGTCTTCGACCGCCACGGCTCCCGGCGGCGGCCACCGGGTCAGGCCTTGGTCGGCGTGGTCGGCGTGGTCGGCGTGGTCGGCGTGGTCGTTATGGTCCGCGTGGTTGGCTGCGGCGGTGTCCGGCACCAGCCGTCCGGTGGCGTGCCGGGTCCAGGGCGCACCGGGTCCGGTGTCCTCGCGCCGCGCATGGATCAGGAGCGTCCGGCCGCCGTCCTCGTCGGCCTCCCCCGCCTCGGCGCGCAGCTGGACGCCGCCGGCCTCGGGCATCGCCAGCGGGGCCTCGATCACCAGCTCGGCCAGCCGCGCGCAGCCCACCTCGTCCCCGACCCGCACAGCGAGCTCGACGAAGGCCGTGCCCGGGACCAGGACCACGCCGCCCACCACGTGGTCGGCGAGCCAGGGCTGGCCGTGCGCCGACAGCCGCGCCGTGAACAGGACGCCTGTGGATCCGGGGACCTCCACGACCGCCCCGAGCAGCGGATGGCCCGCGGCGGCCAGTCCCAGACCGGCCGGGTCGCCCGCGCCGCGAGACTTCTCCAGCCAGTAGCGGGTGCGCTGGAACGCATAGGTCGGCAGGTCCACCGGTCGGGCCGCGGCGCCGCCGACGACCGCCTTCCAATCGACGGGCACGCCGCGAACGTGCACCGTGGCGAGGGCTTCCAGGAACCGGCGCGGACCGTTCTCGTCGCGGCGCAGCGTGCCGGTGACGACCGTCGGAGCGGCCGCGTCCTCCAGCGTCTGTTCAATCGCCGGCACCAGCACGGGATGCGGGCTGATCTCGACGAAGACGCGGTGGCCGGAGTCGGCGAGCGCCCGGATCACCGGCTCGAAACGCACCGTCCGGCGCAGATTCCGATACCAGTACCCGCCGTCGAGCCCTGCGGTGTCCAGCAGCTCGCCGGTGACCGTCGAGATGAAGGGCGTCGTCCCGGTCCGGGGCGAGATGCCCGCCAGCACCTGGCGAAGCTCGGCCTCGATTTCTCCGACGTGCGCGGAATGCGAGGCGTAGTCCACGGGGATCTCCCGCGCGCGGATCCCGGATTCCTCGCAGGCGGCCATGAGTTCGTGCACTGCGTCGGGGTCCCCCGCCGCCACGGTCGCCGCGGGGCCGTTCACGGCCGCCAGGTCAAGGCGTCCCGGGTGTCGGCCGACCAGCTCGGCGACGCGCTCGGCGGAGGCCGCGACGGACACCATCGCGCCGCGGCCGGACAGGCGCGCGGCGATCACCCGGCTGCGCCGCACGACGACGGCGGCCGCATCCGGCAGCGTCAGCCCGCCGGCGACGCAGGCGGCGGCGATCTCGCCCTGCGAATGTCCCACGACCGCGTCCGGAATCACGCCGACCGCCTGCCAGACCGCCGCCAGGGAGACCATGACCGCGAACGAGACGGGCTGCACGACATCGACCGCGTCCAGCGACGGAGCGCCGGGGGCCTGCCGCAGCACGTCCACCAGCGACCAACCGGTCAACGGATCCAGCGCCTGCGCACACTCCTGGATGCGAGCGGCGAACACCGGCACGGCTTCCAGCAGATCAGCCGCCATCCCAGCCCACTGCGCGCCCTGACCCGGGAAGACGAACACCGTCCGGCCCTGCACAGCGCCGCCGGTCCCGGTCACGACCCCGGCGGCTGGTTCCTGGTCGGCCAGCGCGGCGAGTCCGGCCCGCGCCTCGTCCCGGTCGGCCGCGACCACCACGGCCGATTCGGGGAGCGTGCCGCGGGTCCGGACCAGCGCGGCGGCGACGGCGGGGAGATCGGCGCCGGGGTCGGTGGCAGCGCCTGGGTCATCGCCAATGCCGCCATCAGGGCCGTGCTCCAGAAACGAGCCCAACGCGCGCGCCTGACCCGCCAGTCCGGCCCGGCCCCGGGCCGAGAGCACCAACGGCACCATGCCCCGGAACACTCCGGGGCCCGCCGGCGCCCCGTTCCCGACCTGCGGCTCCCGGGCTTCGTCAGCGTCCTGCTCGGGCGCCTGCTCCAGGATCACGTGGGCGTTGGTGCCGCCGACCCCGAACCCCGACACCCCCGCCCGGCGCGGCCGGTCCAGCGCCGGCCAGGGCCGGACGCGCGTCAGCAACTCCACGGCGCCGGCCGTCCAGTCGACGTGGGCGCTGGGTTCCGCGACGTGCAGGGTCCGGGGCAGGACGCCGTGCCGCATCGCCATGACCATCTTGATCACCCCGGCCACCCCGGCGGCGGCCTGGGTGTGCCCGATGTTCGACTTCACCGACCCCAGCCACAACGGCTCGGCGCCGGGCCGGCGCTGCCCGTAGGTGGCCAGCAGCGCCTCGGCCTCGATCGGGTCGCCGAGCGAGGTCCCGGTGCCGTGCGCCTCGACGACGTCCACGTCGCCCGCCTCCAACCCCGCGCCGGCCAGCGCGGCCCGGATCACGCGCTGCTGCGACGGACCGTTCGGCGCCGTCAGGCCGTTCGACGCGCCGTCCTGGTTCACCGCCGAACCGCGGAGCAGACCCCAGATCCGGCGCTCGTTGCGCACTGCGTCGGACCACCGCTCCAACAGCAGGATCCCGGCGCCCTCGGCCCAGCTCGTGCCGTCGGCCGACGCCGCGAAAGCCTTGCACCGGCCGTCGCGGGCCAGACCGCGCTGGCGGGAGAAGTCGACGAAGACGTCGGAGGTGCTCATCACGCTGACGCCGCCGGCCAGCGCCAGCGTCGATTCCCCGCTGCGCAGGGACTGGGCCGCCAGGTGAAGGGTGACGAGCGAGGACGAGCAGGCGGTGTCGACCGTGACCGCCGGGCCTTCCAACCCCAAGAAGTACGACACCCGGCCGGACAGGACGCTGCCCGCACCACCGGTCATCACGTAGCCCTCGACGTCGTCCTGGTCAGATCCCTTGTCCTGCGAGCGGCCGACGGCGTAGTCGTGGTAGATATCCCCGGCGAAGACGCCGACCGATTCGCCGCGCAGGGTGGCCGGGTCGATGCCCGCGCGCTCCAACGCCTCCCAGGACACCTCCAACATCAGCCGCTGCTGCGGATCCATCGCCAACGCCTCACGCGGCGAGACACCGAAGAAGCCAGCGTCGAACAAGTCCGCGTCATGCAGGAACCCGCCCTCGCGGACGTAACTGGTCCCCGGGTGGTCAGGATCGGGGTGGTAAAGGTTCTCCAGATCCCAGCCACGGTTCACCGGGAACTCCGTGATCCCGTCGCCGCCGGAAGCGACCAGGTCCCACAGCTCCTCCGGCGAGGTGACACCGCCGGGGAACCGGCACGCCATCCCCACGATCGCGATCGGCTCGGAGCCCGCGGCGACGACGCGGTCGTACTCATCCTGGAGCCGGGCGTTCTCCTTGAGCGAAGCACGCAGGGCTGCGACCAGCTCCGCACTCTGGGCGTTCATGGTGTCCGGTTCCTCCCTCGGCTCGGCTTGCGGGTGGCTGGTCGGTGGCTGGTCCCCGGCCTCGTCACGATCGGCCTGCGGCGCCCAGCGCGCGCTGGACGAGGTCGTCGGCGCTCAGGGTGTCGATGAGATCCATCTGTTCGCGCGCCGACGACGCTCTGCCGGGTTCCGTCGCGGCCGCCGCGTCGGAGCCGCCGGATTCGGATCGGGCCAGTGCCAGCAGCACGTCGAGCACTCCGGCCTCGCGGAAGCGGGCCATGGGCAGGGATGTCAGAACACGTCGAAGCTCGCCTTCGCGCCGCGAGTCGGACTCGGCTTCCTGCTCCGGCTGCGTTCCACCCAGCTGTTCGCGCAGGTAGCCGGTCAGCGCGGCCGGCGTCGGATAGTTGAAGATCAGCGTGGCGGGCAACCGCAGCCCGGTGAGGGCGGACAGCCGGTTGCGGAGCTCCACGGAGGTGAGGGAGTCGAAGCCGAGCTCGCTCAGCGCCCGGTCCGGCTCGGCCTGGTCGTCCTCGCGGTAGCCGAGGATGGTGGTCACCTCGTGCCGGACGAGCCCGAGCAGGATCTGGTCGCGTTCGACTGCGTCGGCGCGGGCCAGGCGCTTGGCCAGGGCGTCGCCTCCGGTGCCCGCGTCATGCGCGGAACGCCGGCCGGCGGAGACCAGGCCGCGCAGCAGCGCCGGCACTGATCCCGGATCCCGCGCGCCCTGCAATCCGGCGAAGGCGGGCTTGAACAGGACCAGTGCGGGGTCGAGCGCTCCGAGCGCGGCATCGAACAGATCCATGCCCTCGGCGACCGACAGCGCAGCCATGCCGCCGCGCGCCATCCGCTTCTGGTCGGCCTCCGTGAGGTGTCCGCTCAGGCTTGTCGCCTGGGCCCACAGTCCCCAGCCGAGGGAGGTCGCGGGCAGGCCGCGGGCGCGGCGGTTCCGGGCCAGGGCGTCCAGGAAGGCGTTGGCCGCGGCGTAGTTGCCCTGGCCTGGCGATTCGAAGGTGCCGGCGGCCGAGGAGAACAGGACGAACGCGGCCAGATCAAGGTCCTGAGTCAGCTCCTGAAGGTTGAGCGCCGCGTCCACCTTCGGCCGGAACACCGCGTCCAGCCGCCCGGCGTCCAGGGCTGTGATCACGCCGTCGTCGAGCACGCCGGCGGTGTGGACGACCGCGGTCAGCGGTGCGTCGGCCGGCACGGTCGCGAACAGTTCGCGGACCGCGGCGCGGTCGGCGAGGTCGCAGGCCACGGTATGCGCTCGCGCGCCGAGTTCGGCCAGCTCCGCCTCGAACTCGGACGCACCGGGAGCGCTCGGGCCGTTGCGACTGGCCAGAATCAGGGTGCGTACACCGTGCCGCTCGACGAGGCGGCGCGCGACCATGCGGCCGAGCGTGCCGGTGCCGCCGGTGACCAGTGCTGTGCCGCCGGGGTCCAGGGTGCGGGGCAGGACGAACACGTTCTTGCCGATGTGCCTGCCCTGACTCATCGAGCGGAAGGCGGCCGGCGCGCGGCGCACGTCCCAGACCGTCACCGGCGACAGCTGGAGCGCGCCCTGCTCGAAGAGCTCGATCAGCTCGGTCAGCATCTCCTGGACGCGGCCGTTGTCGACCTGCGCGAGCACGAACGCGTCGTAGGCGACGCCCGGATGCTCCGCGGCGATCTGCGCGGCGTCGCGGACGTCGGTACGGCCCAGCTCCACGAACCGGCCGCCGCGCGGCAGCAGCCGGAGGGAGGCGTCGATGAAGTCGCCGGCCAGCGCGTTCAGGACGACGTCCACACCCTCGCCGCCGGTCGCCGTGCGGAACTGGTCCTCGAAGTCCAGGGTGCGCGAGTGGGCCATGCGATCGCCCGGGACGCCGAGTTCACCGACGCTGTCCCACTTGCCGGGGCTCGCCGTGGCGAACACCTCGGCTCCCCGATGCCGGGCGAGCTGGACGGCGGCCATGCCGACGCCGCCGGCCGCCGCGTGGACCAGGATCCGTTCGCCGGCTTGCAACCCGGCGACATCGTGCACGGCGTGGTAGGCGGTGAGGAAGACGGTCGGGACGGAGGCGGCTTCCTCGAACGTCCAGGTGCCGGGCATGCGCGCGACCAGGCGGCGATCCGCCACCGCGACCGGCCCGGCGGCCCCGGGGAAGATCCCGAAGACCCGGTCGCCGACCTTCAGACCACTGATATCCGCGCCGATCTCCGTGACGACGCCGGCGCCCTCGGTGCCGAGTTCGGCATCAGGGTCCGGATACATACCGAGCCCGATCATCACGTCGCGGAAGTTCAGACCCGCGGCACGCACCGCGATCCGAATCTGCCCGGCCGCCAGTTCGGCCTCGGCCTCCGGTGCCGAGCGGAACTCCAAGCCCGCCAGCGTTCGTTCGGCGCCGGCGGCCAATCGCCACGCCGAGGCCTGTGCCGGAGGCACCAGCGTCGCGGCCGAACCGGCCCGAACCAGGCGGCGGACGAAGCACACTCCGTCGCGCAGGGCGACGTGCGGCTCGTCCAGCGCGCAGGCCGCCGCGACCAACGCTTGCGAAGCAGGGGACTGATCCGTATCCACGAGCACGATCCGGCCCGGATGCTCCGCCTGCGCCGACCGCAGCAGGCCGCACACCGCCGAGCCGGCCGCGTCCAACGGTTCGGCGTCCTGCTCGACGGCCGCGGCGAACCTCGTCACCACGAGCAGGCGCGACTCGGACCAGGACGGCTCGGCCAACCACGCCTGGACCACGTCCAGAACGCGGCCGACCGAGGCCCGCACGCGCGCCGCGTCGGCGATGCCCTGGACCGCGCCGCCCGCGATGGTTTCCGGGTCGTCGGCGAGGTCTAGCAGGAGCAGGCCGTCGTAGCCTGCGGGAACTGTGTGGACGTCCTCGGCCGTCGTGACCCGGACGGCGTCTGGTGTCGGCGCGCCGGGCTCCAGTGCCAGCGGCTCCCAGTCCACTCGGAAGGTCTGGTCGCCGGTGGTCACGGCGGTGGTGGC
>NZ_JAACYW010000770.1 GCF_015356825.1 Catenulispora rubra
GGGCACCCCGGCGCGGTCGTTCTCCGGTGCCCAGGCGGGCATCCGCACCGCCGCGACGCCCGGGCGCGCGCGCATCACCGAGGTCGTGCCGGACCGGGTCCGGCAGACCCTGGACCGCGGCGCGATCGCGGTGGTCGCCGGGTTCCAAGGCGTCCATCGCGACGAGTCCGGGGACAGCACGGTCACGACCCTGGGACGCGGCGGCTCGGACACCACCGCCGTGGTGTTGGCCGTGGCGCTGAAGGCTGATCTGTGCGAGATCTACACGGATGTCGACGGCGTCTACACCGCCGATCCCCGCATCGTCCCCGACGCGCGCCTGATGGAACACGTCAGCTACGACATCATGCCGGAGCTGGCTGTCAGCGGCGCGAAGGTGCTGGCGCCGCGCAGCGTGGAGTACGCGGCGCGGCACGGGAT
>NZ_JAACYW010000771.1 GCF_015356825.1 Catenulispora rubra
GCACGACCGCGCGCCGGCTCGGGTGGTGGCGGGTGTGGTGTTGGCGGGCGGTGGTGTTCGTGTTCAAGGGCGCCTCCGGCGGCGCCTGCGCGGCGAGCGGCCTCGGCTCGGAGGGTGGGGGGTCGCGTAGTCTGCCGCCGGACGCTGCTTGTGGTCGCCTTCGTCCCGGTTCCCTCATCGCTGTCGTCGCCGTGAACGGAATCAGCTCGGCCAGGCGGTATCAAGTCGGATCGCCGCCGCTGTGGTCTGGCCCCGTGCGACTTGACACCGCCTGTCCGACCTGATTGGCAGGGCCCGCCGACAGCGACAGTCAGTCCATGATGGTCGTGGGCGCCACGGTCTGGGTCTGACCCGGACAGCGACCGACACCCCGGGTGTTGCGGGGTTGTCCTTCCCTCGATCTGTCGGCCCGGGTCGTG
>NZ_JAACYW010000772.1 GCF_015356825.1 Catenulispora rubra
GGATGAAATTCTGAACTACATATTAATATAATTTTTTCAGAAGAAGATGGAAATAAAGAAATAACATAAAGATTAGATGCATGAAAAAAGTGATGAAGAAGCTATCATAAAAGCTGAATAAAAAAGTGTTCACAGGTAATACTAGATTTCGCGTTAGTATGAGTCGAAAGAGGAGGAACTTTAATGGACAAATTAAGAAAAGGTGAACATGAAAAAGCCATGGAAAAAGCAAAAGAGATGCTTGATAAAGGTTGCGGAATGGGAGATATAATGGATGAAACAAAATTAAGCGAAGAAAACGTAATGAAGGCAAAGAGAAAATGGGAAGATAGATCGTAATATTTGTTTTTACATAAAATTAATAGAAAAGTATAGTTTATTTTATAACTACTAATTAGGTTGCTAGATAAGTGCTTAGT
>NZ_JAACYW010000773.1 GCF_015356825.1 Catenulispora rubra
GAGGACCTAGCGGCCCGTACCCCAAACCGACACAGGTGGTCAGGTAGAGAATACCGAGGCGATCGGGTGAACCGTGGTTAAGGAACTCGGCAAAATACCTCCGTAACTTCGGGAGAAGGAGGGCTCCGTCTGGTGATCACCCTTGCGGTGTGAGCTGGGGGGAGTCGCAGAGACCAGCGAGAAGCGACTGTTTACTAAAAACACAGGTCCGTGCGAAGTCGCAAGACGATGTATACGGACTGACGCCTGCCCGGTGCTGGAACGTTAAGGGGACCGGTTAGACCGCAAGGTCGAAGCTGAGAACTTAAGCGCCAGTAAACGGCGGTGGTAACTATAACCATCCTAAGGTAGCGAAATTCCTTGTCGGGTAAGTTCCGACCTGCACGAATGGCGTAACGACTTCTCGACTGTCTCAACC
>NZ_JAACYW010000774.1 GCF_015356825.1 Catenulispora rubra
GTCGCGGGCGGCATCGAAACAGGCTTCGGGATCGGGGGCGAAAGCGTACTCTGACACGGCGGGCTCTTCCTTGCGCGCGGGATGGTTCGTCACCTCCGACGCTGAGGGAAGGGCCCGTCGGCCGCGGCGCTTTCACCCGATTCGCCCGTGAACGCCAGGGGCCAGTCCATACCTGCCCGGCTCGCCACTCACACACCAGCCCCGCTCAACGAGCCGGTTCAGCTTGCCGCGCATCGCCTCGGTGACCCTGGCCTGCACCCCCAGACCCAGCGACCGGCACAGATCCACCGATCGCAGTGGTTCCCCGGCGTCGTCGATCGCCTCCAGCACGTCCCGGTACGGCTGCGGCAGTCCGGCCAACGCCTCGGCTGGATCGGCGTTCGGGGCGAACACCGGCACCATCGCCCACCGCGAGG
>NZ_JAACYW010000775.1 GCF_015356825.1 Catenulispora rubra
TTTTATGACCACTTCTCCAGTCCGGTCGCTGTGGCGGTCGAGGTGGTCGAGTCGCTGTACGAGTCCATCGCGGAGGTCAACCGGCGGGCCCGGAGGTTCGGGACGAGCAGGCTGGAGACCACCCGGAGTGCGCTGGAGCGGTTGGCTGCGCACATGTCCGAGAACTCTGCGATGTACCGGGATCTGCTGCTGTCGTCGGCGGCCCCGGGCGCGGTACTGACTGCGCTGTTGGAGAAGTTCGCTGTGGAGACCGTCCCGGCGGTCCGGGAGGCGCGGCCGGATCTCGATGACCGTGACGCGAGCAGGGCAGCGCATCTGATCGCGGGTGCCGTGCTGTCCACGTTGATCTGGTGGCTGCGGGAGAGCGAACCCGCGGAGCCTTCGGTCATCGCGCAGGACCTGATGGATTTGATGCC
>NZ_JAACYW010000776.1 GCF_015356825.1 Catenulispora rubra
GCACTCGGGTGTCGGAGATCTTGCGCGGGTCGGAGATCTTGCGCGGGGAGTCATCTGCCATGCCCGTATCGTACAAGAGCTCTTGTGCAATGGCTATTGTGCAAGAGCTCTTGTCTATATCGATGGCAAAAGGCCAGGTCAGAAGATCTCTGACCTGGCCGGTCAAGCACAACCGCGCTCAACCACTCACCGTGGCGAGCCCCGCCTCAGCAAGCGCCGTTGTCCGTCCACACCGCCCACGATCCCGGCGCGCCCGGGGTGGCCCCGGTCGAGTACCAGGTGGACGTGTACTTGTGGCCGCTGTAGGAGACCACGTCACCCGGCACATACGAGGTGCTCGCGCTCCACGCGGTCAGGCCGGTGCAGCCGCCGGAGCCGCCGCTGACGGTCCAGGTGAAGGCGGCGGTGCCGGTGG
>NZ_JAACYW010000777.1 GCF_015356825.1 Catenulispora rubra
GCCGAGGCGCTTCACTAGCCTCGTCGAGATCCCGTGCGGCATCCTGTTTCGTTCGTCGCATAATTCCGCTAATCGCATGGGTTGCGGCCATTCCGGGATCCATGTGAGGGCGTTCTGGCGCGGAGCACGCGGGTGATCAATTGATAGTTTGCGTCGCAGGCGCTGGGCCGTGCCCATCTATCTGACCGGCTGTACCGGTTTGTCGGACTCGCGGCGTGGCCTTGGAACGACCGTGAGGCGGAACGTGTCCACCGCACCCAGACAGGTGGAGAAAGCAGCCCTCGACCCCATCGGATTGTGCCACAGTGACAAGATGCCTACAGACGTCCAATTCATCGGGCCGGCTAATCGCCACGCCATCACACTTCGTCCGGGTTCGAACTTGCCGTCCGCGAAGGGTGGGCCGCTACCGCGG
>NZ_JAACYW010000778.1 GCF_015356825.1 Catenulispora rubra
CTGGCCGGCGAGAGGTTCCCGAAACTGCGCTACCTCGGGCTGAAGAACGCGATCACGCAGGATGAGATCGCCACCGCCGTGGCCCACGCCCCGATCGTCGGGCAGTTGCAGACGCTCGACCTGTCGCTCGGGACGTTGAGCGACGACGGTGCGGCAGCCCTGTTGGCCGGGCAACCGCTCACCCACCTGCGCAAGCTCGACCTGCACCACCACTTTCTGTCGCGGGAGATGGACGATCGACTGCGGCAGGCGCTGCCCGACGTCGAGATCGACCTGTCCTGGCGAATCGCGGATGAGGACCGCTACGTCGCCGTCGCGGAGTGAACGGCCCCGAACCGTCGGGGCGCCGACTGTGGTCGTTCAGCCATGGTCTGGGTGGCCGCACCGAAGCTGAAGCGCCGGCTTGTATGGCTG
>NZ_JAACYW010000779.1 GCF_015356825.1 Catenulispora rubra
TGCTCAAGCGCCGGCGGACCGCCGCGCTGGCCTGGGCCATCCCGGCGTCCGCCCACGGGCCCCAGGCCACGGACAGCGCGGCAAGGCCCTGCGATGCTCGCTGTTCGGCCAAGGCGTCCAGGTAGGCGTTCGCCGCCGCGTAGTTACCCTGTCCGGCGCCGCCGAACGTGGCCGCCGCCGAGGAGAAGAGTACGAACGCGTCCAGGTCGTGGTCGGCGGTCAGCTCGTGCAGGTGCGTGGCGCCGGCTGCCTTCGCGGCCAACACAGAAGCCAGACGCTCGGCGTCCAGGCCGTCCAGCAGACCGTCGTCCAGGACACCGGCGGTGTGCACCACGGCGGACAGCGCACCGCCGCGCGCCACCAGTGCGGCGGCCTGGTCCCGGTCGGCGATGTCGGCGGCGGTGACCTCGATGT
>NZ_JAACYW010000078.1 GCF_015356825.1 Catenulispora rubra
CCGGCGCCGAAGCCGTCCTCAAACTCCGGGCCCTGATCTCCAACGGAGACTTCGAGGACTACTGGCGCTACCACGTCAAGCAAGAACACCAACGTAACCACACAGCCCGCTACCAGCAGCAATACCAACTCACAGCCTGACCCGCGAAGTCACTCCACATCATCTGCACCACGAGCCAACTGCACTCAAGCAGATATGCAGAGTATGCGTTCGATCCTTGCTGTCCGTGCACTACGGCGCCCTCACCGAGCAGATGTGTGCTTTCGCGATAGGCGGCGTCGTTTCTCGGTGGTTGGCACGTAGATGCGTGGGACGGAGATCGTCCACACGGGCGCGATGTGATGCCGCTTAGTCGACGTCAGCGACGGCTCGTGTTCCGCTGACCCCATGACGATCAACCACCTTCCTCGTGGCGAGTTTCGAAGGCTTTGGGATGAATTCACAGAAGCTCGGAGGATGCGTGACGCCGCGCCCCCTGAGTGTCCTGTCTGCGACCAGGGCATCGCGAGCGAACGGCAGATACGGCCCAAGTTCGAGATGTGGACTATGACGTTTACGCCTTGCGGCCATGTCGTGCAGGCATCGCCAGACGAATGACGCCGTGGCGAGCGGCGTCATCGATGTAGGTAGCACGGATTGCGTTGGCCTGCCGCTAATGAGACCCGAACGAGCCACAAAGTAGAGCTTTCGTGCCGTTCGGAGCATGCGAGGTACCAAGGTACGGACGCCGCTCTTGCGTGCTGGCGTCCGGAAGGGGAACCCTTTGCGAACAGCCTTGACCTGGGCGTTCTTATGGCCGCGGCCTGTGGGCTGCGACTGGAAGTCCGGCTCCCACAGCCTGATCGGCGGCGGGTGCGGGGGACCCCCGGATTGCGTGCACTGGACGGCAGCTCGATGCTAAGGACATGAGAATACAGCGGAGACGTGCGCTACTCGCCACGGAGAGCTTTCTCGTCCGCCGGGCCCAGCGATGACACCGGATCCCGACGACCCACGCCTTTTCGACCCCGCCAAGCAGGCCGCTGCTAAAGCTCATCTCCTGGAGCAAAAAAGGCGTGTGGTGTCGAAGGCAAAGGCTCTCGATGACGCCGCCAACGCCGCCAAAGCACGCCCGGCGGCTGGTGACCCCTCGGCGCTCGACCGTTCGGTCCGCACGGCCCTGCTGCACTGGTGCGATTCCGCAAACATCCGCACGGTTGTCGACCAAACACCAGTGCTCGTTGGCAAGAAGGTCAAGATGCGGGCGGAGCCGCTCGCAGGATCAGGATACGGCGGGTCGGCCACGTTCGCCGTGCACCAGGACATGGGATTGGTCAGGAGAATTCTCGCTCGTCTGCACAGGCAGCGACATCCTATGCCCCCCTTCGGGACCACGACCAAGGCCTCTGGCCTGATCGTGTCGCGCGACTCCTGGCCGGCGAGTGTTTCCCGGTTCAGCGGGCAGGGCCGTCACTACTTCACCGACGAGGACGGGCAGGAATCTGGACTGCTTGTCGTGACCAGGACGTCCTACGGGGTCACGGAGACCTCAGCCATGCTCAATAAGATCGAGGTACCGCTGGCGCCCGGCGCGGCCATCACCGCCAACGGTGCCTTCGGGCGGAAGGGGACGAAACACAAGGTGTACGCCTCCAAGGACCCGCGCCTGAAGGCGGAACTGCTCACACCGGGCCAGGACGGCAACCTCAGCCTGATCGCACATGTGCGCAACCTCGTCGAAGAAACCATAGAGCTGATCCGAGACGAGAACCGGGGTGATGAGCCCGGCCCGCCCATCGAACTGACCGACACCATCCTCATGGAAGCGGCCGGCGGCTACCTGAACCCGGATGGATTCGGGCTGGTGCAGATCACGCCTGACACGAGGGAGATCACCGTCGATGAAGGGCAGCCCGCACATGTCGACGTGGAGATCCAGCCCGGGGAGGCGGCCGGCACGGAGTTCCAGACCTCTTACGCGCTGCGTCTGACCAACGCCGACGACCCGGACGACTTCGTGATCAGCGGCATCGTGATGATCGACGGCCAGGGTGACACGGTGCGGATCCAGATTTGACGCACGCTGCCCCGGCGCAGGGCGCCCCAGCGCAGAACGCATACACCGCTTGACTGGGCGGAAGCCTTACCTTGTGGCTCGTTCGGGTCTCGTTAACGGCAGCCGCGTTGGTCGACCGCTCGGTGCCAAGGACGTTGAAAGATCGGTGCCAAGCGCCGTGAAAGGTTCGAGGCTCTCAGCGAGGTCACAGGCTCGCGGCAGTGCCATCTATCGCGAAAGCGCACAGCAGAACTTGCGACGTGACGCGACAGGTGGCACTTTGCCTCGATATTCGGCATCAAGAGCGCTATCAAAGTGAGCTGCCTGTTCAGAAGTGTCCTGTCTCAACGAACCAGGCAGTCGTAGATCGTAATGAGACGTAGCGTCACGCGGAGCGCGCCAGACGAGTGCGGTCGTGGTGCCGGCGGGCGTGGGCTGGAACCGTCATTGGGTTCGGGCGTGGTCAGGGTGAACCAGTAGCCGCGTATAAGAGTCGGCCCCGGAGCTCTGAATGCAGATCAGCTTCCGGGGCCGCGGCTCGGGTTCAGCTCGTTCTAGGACTGGGGGAAGGCGGTGGGGAAGGTTTGCTGGAGGAGTCCGGCGATCTGGTAGTGGCCGATGGCGTTGGGGTGTCCTGCGGCCCAGCGTGCGAGGTCGTCTGGGAGGTAGATCGGGGCGTCGACGCCGAAGACCCGCTTGCCTCTGGTCTGGCAGGCGTCGTGGCCTTCGAACGGTGAGTAGGTGTCGGTGTAGGCCACCTGGAAGCTCGGGTCGGCGGCGGCGAGAGCTTCGGCGGTGTTCTTGATGGAGGTGTTCATCTGCTTGAGCTGGTCGCGCAGCCAGGTGATGTCGGCCTGGGTGACCGGGCCGACGCCGGTGTCGCGGGGCTTTGGGTTCTCGTTGTCGGCGCACGCGGTGCTGTCTTCGGGCAGGATCGCCGGGTAGCCCAGGACCAGCACCTTGGCCTTCGTGGCCCTGTCGTGGATCTCAACCAGGGCGCTCTTGATGGCGCCGCTCATCACGCCGAAGTCGATCGGGTAGCGGGGGTTGCCGGCGTTGTGCCGGTCCTGGCAGGGGTGAGTGTCGTTGCCCGGGTTCGGCACGCCGGTCTGGTCGTTGGCACAGTCGATGAAGGTGATGCTCAGCCCGCTGTCGTTGCCGCCCATCTGGAACGTCATGTACTTGGTCTCCGGTGTGACCTCGTCGATCATCGCCGGGATCTTGCCGGGGTCGGCGGACTCCCAGAACCCTCCCCGGCCCGGGGATCCGGTTCCGGGCCACACGCCCTTGATGAGCGTTGCGCCGCTGCACGTGGTGTCGGTCAGGTCCCACGCCTCCCGCCACGCGAGCAGGTGCGCGTAGTCGGCCCCTGAGCGAACGCAGCTCTCGTCGCCCGGGACCGGCGGGAACACCCCGACACCGGCGGCATAAGAATCCCCGATCGCCACATACCTGGGTTGGGGGTCTCAGCAGCGGCAGCGAACGCGCTGGCAGGAAACACGGCGGCGGCGAGCGCAGTCGGGCCCAGCCGGAGCGCCCTGCGCCGGCTCCGAGAAATCGGCTTGGACATACGTGTTCCTCCCACGAAAACAGACCTGGTCCCTCGGTGCAGGCTGCGCTGAGCGAATCGAATTCGATCATGAAAATCGGAATCAGTACGCCCGACGTGTCGGAGGCGGTCGCGGGTTCACCCAAATGGCCGGATGCGACAGTCCCCGGCCGAGCCCATCATCGGGCGAAGTTTGGCAGCATTCGAAGTGGTTGAGTTCGGTGCCGTCGAGGACGCGGCGTCCATTCTGCGGATCCCCCGCAAGGAGCTGCGGCAGATTCTTGAAGATCCAAGCCTTACTGACCTGCGGGGTTGAGGCGTGCTCCAGTAGTCACAGGTGGTGCCAAGCAGGTTGGCGCACCTATGTCGCAATTCGATGGGCCGTGGGACTGCTGCGACTTGTGATGGTCGTGACTGCTGACCCGACGAGTGTCCGACGGGGAAGGTTGACTGTCCCTCGATCGATATACATGCCCGGCGGCCTCGGCCGATCACCGGGAGGACAGCGGTGGAGGTTCACGGTGCAGGAAGACGTCATGACGGCCGGGGCGGGGTTGCGGGTCTACCCCGGGCCCGCGGAGGTGTTCGTCGCCGACCAGGCCGAACTGGCGAGGCATTTGCACCCGTTGATCTCGATCGATCTCGCCGGGGTGGATCCGGCCTGGCATGGATGGATCCACGTGGTGAGCCCGTTGGAGCCGACCGAGGGCTACCTCGGCGACCACACGGAAACCTTCCACTCGCCCCTGCAGAAACCCAACTGGCTCGGGTTCTCGATGGAGGACGACCGCTACCGTCTGCTCGGCGACTGGCGCTACTTTGCGCGGGCGACAACGCCCGAGGAACTGCCCGATCCATGGCCCGGGTTCCGTATGCAGCTCCACGAGCACTGCGAGACCGAGGAACGCAGTTACCTGGCGCACCGGGACGCCTTCCGCCGTGACGGCATCCTGCTCATGCGCCGGGAGGACGGCTCTCCGCGGTTCGACGGGGCTGATGCTGTGGCCTTCCTGGAGCAGCTCGGTGGCGAGGCGGATGCGCACGGCAATTGGGTTCAGCCCGATCTGTTCGATATCGAGTACGACGACCAGATCGCGTGGCCGGTGAGCCCGGCCGGGAATCCGTTCCGATTCGTGGCGTCGGTGCCGGGCTGGCACTACCGGCGCAGCGGCGCCGACTCGATTCTGCTGTTCTTCGAACCCGTTGACCGGCTCGCGCTGCTGACTTTCGACTGGAGCTGAGGCCAGGGGGAGGAGGTGCCGGTGGATCCTCTTAGCAGTTGGTGAGTCCCTGGGACCCCCGCGACGCCACGGTGGAGCAGTGGGCTGACCCCCGAGTTGTAGACACCTTGATACTTGGATCCGAGGTGGATCCGCTTGGAGAGGTGAATGACGCGTATGGGACGGCTATCGAAGTACTCCCCGGAGTTCCGGGATGACGCTGTGAAGCTGGTGTTGGACTCGATCCCGCCGCGCAGGGTCGCTGATGTGGCTCGTGAGCTGGGCCTGGTTCCGGAGACGTTGCGCAACTGGGTGGTGGCGGCCGAGAAGCACCGGGTGTCGGCGGCTGCCGGCGGGCTGGATGCGGCCGAGCGGACCGAGTTGGCGGTGCTGCGCCGCCGGGTGCGGGTGTTGGAGGAGGAGAAGGAGATTCTGCGCAAGGCCACCCAGTTTTTTGCGCGCGAGACGAACCGCTGAACCGCCGCTACCGGGGACCTGGACCTATCGCCTATCAGCTGACGGGGCACCGGGGCCCATCTTGCCTGGCGCGTCGCTGCCGCTGGTGATGGCCGAGTCCCGGCACCGTAAGCCGGAGAACCTGCGTCGTTACTTCAAGAAGTCCCCGGACACAATCACCGAGATCACGGCCCTGCTCACATCCGGCGACATGCGGCGTTGACATCCGAAGCTCCGCACCGACTCCGCCCGCGCCACCAACCTGCTGCGGGCACTACTCGTCCCGACGAGCCGCGAAGTCGGCCGCTGACGGATGATCTACGCCGAAGACGCCAGCCCCGACCAGCACGAGAACCCACGAACCCTGCCACACCAGTACCCTGACCAGTCGATTCAACATGGTGGATCTTCGATGGCGAAGACGAAGATCATCACAGGGCGCATGAGCTGCGGTTGCAGGATTGGCGGGGCTGATCTGGCTTCCGCCTCGGTGGTGCAGGGCCATGCAGGCGTCTGTTTCCGAGTCGGCGGGCCAGCGTGGCACGTATAATCGTCTATCGATTGATCTGGACTGACGATGTGGTACAGACCTTTCGTGTACTACTCGATATCGTTAGTCGATGAATAGGGAGGAGTACAGTGTCGGCCAACTTCACCGAGGCGCTGCCCAAAACGCTGCTGTCTGACCAGGTCTACGCCATGGTGCGAGGCATGATCTTGGACGGCTCGCTGCAGCCGGGGGCCCGGATTGTCGAGTCCGAGATCGCTCGGCAACTGGGGGTCAGCCAGGCGCCGGTGCGTGAGGCCATCAAACGGCTCGCCTTCGAGGGGCTGGTCACCGCAGTACCTCGGCGCGGAAGCTACGTCGCAAAGATCTCCGAGGCCGAGGCGCAGGATGCCCGTGAGGTACGTGCGCTGCTTGAGGAGAGCGCGGCACGCGACGCAGTCGAGAACTTCGACGCTGAAGCGCGACGGACGCTTGAAGAACTGGTGGAGGGAATGCGTAGTGCCGCGCGCGAGACCGACCTCGCGGCGTTCCGCAGCCATGACATGGCCTTCCACCGCGCGGTGATCGAACTGGGCGGCAACAGTTATCTGCCGCGGTTGTGGGCCGTGATGGAGTCGAGTCTGCTGAGCCTGCGTGTGGTCGGCGACCCGGGTTTCACCGGTAGCTGGACAGAGATGGCAGAGAGTCACCAGGCTTTGGTCGAGGCCTTGGCCAGCGGGAACAAGGGCCGGGCGGCTGCGGCTTTCCACCGCCACGCCTCCGGCGGCGAGGGTACCTGATCGCCGCTTGCACAGGGCCTGGTTAGGGGTGGCTCGATGCGACGCCGGTCGTGATGACCGTGACGTGTGCTCTTCGAAGAGAGCCTGCTGCGAAGTCGCGAACTCGTCGTTGACTCGGTGGGGCTGCCGAACGCCGAACGCCGAACGCCGAACGCCGAGCGCCAGCGCTGCGAGGCTTGGCGCGGCTGCCTGATCCCTGACCCGTGTCACCAGGTGCTGTTCGAGCATGCCTGGGTGCGTGACGACCTTGACGTCGGACGCCCGGGCGCCGGGTTCGGGCGGAAGATCCGGGCCGCCTTGACCGATCTGCGCGGCCTACTACCAGCATTTGAGGTAGCAACTCAGTCCGCGTCTTGTGGGATTGGCAGGAGGCGGCGTAGCTGCGTGACATGCCTGGCTTCGAGCTCATCGATGGTGTGGACGCCGAGCAACTTCATGGTGCGCACGACCTCCGAGGTGAGGATCGCGATGGCATGGTCCACACCTGCGCGGCCCCCGGCCGTCAGCACGTACAGCTAGGCGCGGCCGATGAGGGTGAACTTCGCGCCGAGCGCGATCGAGGCCACGATGTCGGCGCCGGTCATGATGCCGGTGTCGACTAGCACCTCGACGTCCTTCCCGACCTCGCGCACCACCTCCGGGAGCAGGTAGAACGGGACAGGTGCCCGGTCCAGCTGGTGGCCGCCGTGGGTGGAGAGCAAAATGCCGTCCACGCCGAGGTTGGCGAGCCTCATGGAGTCCGCGACGGTCTGCACGCCCTTGACGACGATCTTGCCCGGCCACATCTCGCGGATGATCCGCAGGTCCTCGTAGCCGATGGACGGGTCCATCGCGGCGTCGAGTAGTTCGCCGACAGTGCCGCCTGTGGAGGACAGCGACGCGAACTCCAGCTTCGGCCTGCTCAGGAAGTCCCACCACCACCAGGGGCGCGGGATCGCGTTCAGGACCGTGCCCAGGCCCAGCTGGGGCGGAATCGAGAACCCGTTGCGCTTGTCCCTCAAACGCGCACCGGCGACCGGAGAGTCGACCGTGAAGAACAGGGTGTCGTAACCGGCCTGCGCCGCCCGGCGGGTCAGGCTGTAGGAGAATTCCCGCTCCCGCATAACGTAGAGCTGGAACCACTTCCGCCCCGCTGGGTTCGCCGCCTTGACATCCTCGATCGACGTCGTGCCCAGCGTCGAGAGTGTGAACGGGATGCCCGCCGCGCCGGCGCGTTCGCCCTCGGTCTGCATCAACCGAGTGAAACCAGTCGGTGCGATTCCGAACGGCAACGCCGACACCCCGCCCAGAACCTGCGTCGTGGTGTCCACATGCGAAACGTCCCTGAGGATGCCGGGGTGGAACTCCACGTCCTCGAACGCCTGGCGTGCGCGGGCGAGGGACAGCTCATACTCGGCCGCACCGTCGGTGTAGTCGAACACCGCCTTCGGCGTGCGGCGTTTGGCGGCGGCCCGCAGGTCGTGGATCGTCAGGGCCGCGCCCAGCCGACGTTTCCTCGCGTCCCGCTCCGGCTTCATGAACTCGATCAGGGCGAAGATCTCGTCCGGTTTCGGGAACTGGCGCTGGACCATGGGAGGACTCCGGGGCGGTGGTAGCCGGGTGCGGGTGGTTCTGCGAGGAAGTGAGGAGTGCCGGCCGGGTCGAAGACCCGGCCGGCACGTCGACGCGCTCGAATTCGATGCCTCCTATCCGCGGGCGGGCCGGGGGAGCGGCCTGGCCACTACGGTGCCGACGTGGTCCCCGGGGGCTGAAGCGCGCCGGTTGCCGAGCCGGCGGTCGGGGGCTGCGAGCCCGCGTGCGTGAACGCGAAGTAGTCGATGTTGCCGAACCCGGGCTGCGATCCCGGGGCGACCAGGTAGACGCTGTGGGTTCCACTCGTCGGGGTGATCGACGTCGACTGGAGGGACAGAGTGTCGAAACCGCCTGTGCCCGCAGGGTAGAGCACGCCGATCAGCGGGCCGGTGACGGAGTCGAGATGGATCTCGATCCCCTTGTTCGCGTAGGGGTCGTCGACTCCGGCGAAGGCGGTGAACAGGTTCGCATCGGTGCCGAAGTCGACGTTGTCGTAGCCGACCCAGTCGCCGCCGTCGAAGCTGCCGATGACGGTGCCCGTGCCGGCGGCATGCGGGCTGATGCCGCTGCTGGAGGTGAACGCCTCAGCCTGGACCTGCTCGCCGACTCGCGAGGCGCCGCCGACCCACTTCGGTGCGCCGTACTGATAAGCGCCCAGGCTCGGTGCGGGGTCGGTGAAGCCGTTCGTCGCCGGCGCCCAGACCACTCCGGCGTTGCGGGCCGGTGAGCCCGCTGTGAGCGTGAAGTCGTCCGCAGCGGGGTTGGTGAACTGTGCGGCGCTGACCGGGGTGAAGTTGTTCGAATTCGTGATTCCCGGATCGGCTCCCGTGACGCCGATGTTGTTGATGATATCGGTGTCGGAGAAGGTGCCGCCGAAGGTGCTGGCGACGTTGGTATCCGTGCCGGAGGTGTTGTTGTAGATCCGGTTGCCCGAGGTGCTCTGTCCGTTGGGGTTGATCAGGACGGCGCCGTAGGTGGTGCGGTTCCAGGCGGCGTTGTCGTACACGGTCGCGTTGTAGGTGCTGTTGTCGAGGTAGACGCCCGGGGCCGGCGCCGACCGCGCGAACGGCGACGGGTCGTGCAGCTGGTTGTGGTGGATCACGGTTCCCGCCAGGTTCACTGAGCAGCACACGTAGACCGCGCCGCCGTCGACCACCAGGTTGCCGTAGCCAGACAAGTCGTTGTAGGAGATGTCGTGGCCCGCCGCAGTGCTTCCGGCGACCTTGTTGTCGATGTTGATATCGCTGCGGCCGGAGCCCTCGATCGTGTTGTGGGTGATGGTTTGGTGCGAGCCCAGCACGTTGATGCCCGCCGCGTAGCTGCCCAGGGTGTCCACGTGCAGGATCGTGGTGTTCGTCACCGTGTTGCCGCTGCCGGACATCGCCACCCCGTTGCCGGTGCTGCCGTCGATCAGGCTGTTGCTGATCACGTTCCCGCTGCCCTGCAGCAGGATGCCGGACGTGGTCTCGCCCGCGGTCAGCACGGCGCAGCCGTCGGGCGCGGTCACCATGTTCGGGTCGGGATTCAGCTGCCGGTCCGAGGAGATGTCGTGGGCGACCAGTCCGTTCAGGACATCGCCGATCGAGCCGGCGGAGGTCCGGGCGGTGGCGCCCCGGATTCCCAGGTCCACGACGGAGATGTTCGAGCGGCCGCTGAGGTCGATCGCGACGGCGCGCTGCTTCACCTCCACGGAGGTATCCGACGGCTTCGAGCCGTTGGGGGAGTCGAAGTACAGAGTGTGGCTGGAGCTCTGGTAGAACCATTCGCCCGGCTGCCCGAGCAGTTCGAGCTTACCGCTGAGGGAGTAGTTCGTGCTCTGGTTCGGGCTCAGCCCGACGCAGGACGGCAGGCCCGCGGCGGTGATGCTGCCGACCTGCGAGTTCGTGACCGTGCCCGTCTCGCTGACGAACCAGTTGTGCGCGGTCAGCAGTGCCCCGTTCCAGAAGCCGGAGGGCTGCGTCAGGGCGGAGTCGGAGAGGCTGTCGGTGGTGCCGGACTGGGCGGAGGCCATCACCGGGACGCTCGGGTCGGTCCCCGGGTAAGGCCACTGGGCCTCGACCTGCGCCTGGCCGTTCCAGAACACCTGGTTGCCGCTCAGGCTCGGATCGACCGCGACCTGGGACTGGTAGACCTGGCCCGTCGCGACCGCGCCGGCGAACGCCGAGCCGGCCAGGAACGAGTCCCGGCCTTCCAGAGCGGTCAGGTCGGTGCCGGAGACTGCGCTCCATCCGGTTACGGGATCGGCGCCGTCGACCACGACCTGCGCGCCGGGCGCGGCCGTGTACGTGATCGGCGCGGCGGCGGTCCCGCTGCGGGCGGGGGCGATCGTCTCGTGGTAGGTGCCGGACTCGATGACGCAGGTGTCACCCGGGCCCATCACGGCCGAGCACTGCCCGATCGTCGTGAAGGGCATCCCCGGGGAATGGGCCAGGCCCCAGGGAGCGACGTAGTACGTGTGTCCGTGCGGGCCTGCCGCAGCGTGGGCAAACCCGGCGAGGCCTGAGCCGAGCGGGAACAGGACGGCCGCGGCGGCCAGAACGGCGCCCCGGGATCTGGATCGGTGCGAGCGGTGCGACATTGGACTCCAATCGGTAATCGATTAGCGTGCAAGATAGCGCCCGCCGCGGAGCACCGTCAATCACTCCCCGCCGTCGAGCCGCCGTCGAACTGCCGTCGCGCGTCCATGCCCCAGACCAGCGGCAACGAGCCGTAACTCCCCTCGGCGGCGTCGACCATCGTGGCGATGAGCTCGTCCCACTCCGGGTCCACGGCCCCGCGCAGTGCCATCCGCCGGCCCATCTCCGCCATCCCGTCGGTGGTCTCGATCGCGTGGAACAACGTGATCCCGTCGCGCCAGATCCGCCACCGTACGACGCCCGCCGCGCGGAGGGCGTCCGCGACCGGCTCCGGGATGCGGCGGTGGACCCGGGTGTACTCCTGTTCCATCCCCGGCAGCAGGCGCGTGCGCCACGCGAGGGTCTCCGACCGGTCGTCTCGTGGATCAGGCATAGGGGCTTCCCCTTTGAGCGGATAGGGTTGTCGATTATCGATTTAAACAGGAGTCCAGTATGCCCCCAGAGATCTCCAAGCAACTGCTCTCGGACCGCGTCTACGACTTGATCCGCGCGGCCATCCTCGACGGGTCCCGCCCGCCGGGGTCCCGGGTCGTCGAGTCCGAGATCGCCCGCAGCCTCAGCATCAGTCAGGCGCCGGTCCGGGACGCGGTGCGCCGACTCGCGCACGCCGGCCTGGTGACCTCCGAGCCGCGCCGCGGCAGCCACGTCACCGAGCTCTCCGAGGAGGACTTCGGCATCGCCAGGCAGCTGCGCGCGGCGTTGGAGGGCATCGGCGCCCGCGCCGCGGTCGAGCACCTGACCCCCGGGGACCTGGCCGAGCTCCGGGAGATCGTGGCGCTCATGGGCCAGGCCGTCGCTGCGGGGGAGTGGGCCGAGTTCCGCTGCCTGGACATGCGTTTCCACCACCGTGTCATGGTGATCGCCGACGGGGCGGTGCTCGGACGAGTCTGGGACACGTTGGAGCCACTGCTGATCAGCCAGCACGCGATCAGCGATCCCGCCTTCTCCGGGGACCGGTCCAAGCTGGTCCAATGGCACGGCGACCTGATCGCCGCCCTGGAGGCCGGCGATCCGGAGGTCGCGGGCGCGGCGTTCCACGCCCACGCCTCCGGCGCGCTGTCATGAGGGCCCGGAAACGACGCGTTGACACAGGTCGGGGGCCCGGTTAACATCTCGCCATCGACTATCGATAGCCGATTTTGATTCCCGTTCAGGAGGACTCGTGAATCGCAGTGCGCGCACGGCGAACATCGCTGTCGCAGCCGGACTCGTCGCCGTTTCCGCCCTGGCTCTGGCCGGGTGCTCGTCCTCGGCTTCTTCCAGTGCCTCGCCTTCTTCGAGCGGCGGTGGTTTGACCGGCAACATCCGTATCCTGGCCAATATCACCCCGGTGCTGACCAAGTCGTACTACGAGGGCCTGGTGGCCCCGTTCGTCCAGAGCCACCCCGGCGTCACGGTCACCATAGAGTCGCCCTCCGGCAAGGACGTCCAGTCCACGCTCCAGCAGGAGCTCGTGTCGGGCTCGGCCCCCGACATCGTCGCGAGCAACCTCGACCTGGTGGTCGCTCCGCAGATGACGGCGTTCCCCGATGCCCCGTGGGTCACGCAGACCCCGCTGTCGGACGCCACCAAGGTGGGCGGCAAGATCTGGCAGGTCGCCACTGGGGAACAGAACCAGTCGCTCGTCTACTACAACAAGACGGCGTTCCAGAAGGCCGGGATCGCCGACCCGCCGAAGTCGCTGGACGAATTCACGGCAGACCTCGGCAAACTGCAGGCGGCCGGATACACCGGGCTGCAGACGGCGGGGGAGTGGGTTACCGGGGCGCAGTTCGCGATGATGGCCAACCCGGCCCTCCTCGGCGGCGACTCGAACTGGTACACCGAGCGCAACGCTAAGAAGGCGACCTTCGCGAACAGCCCCTACGCCACCTATCTCAAGGCCTACGCGGGGTGGATCGCCAGCGGGGCGATCCCGAAGAACTCGCTGGGTGAGAAGTACCAGGACTCCATCGACAACTTCCTCGCCGGCAAGTCGGGGATGTACGTCATGGGCAACTGGTTCGACGCGAGCGTCGACTCGGCGAAGAACCTGCCGTTCGAGGTGGGGGTGTTCCCCACGCCGACGGTCGACGGCTCCACGCCGAAGCAGATGGGCGGCCCGGCCCAGCCCTACTCGATCCTGAAGTCCTCCAAGAAGCAGGCCCTGGACCTCGCCCTCGTGCAGTACCTGGTGAGCGACAAGACGACGGTCCTGGCATCGCTCAAGTCGGAGGGCAATTTCCGGCCGGGGTACAGCTACCCGGGCAGCACGCTGGACGGGGCCGTCGGCCAGATCGTCGACAGTTCGCCCGGAACGGTCGGCGGCACCGGCGGACCGGGGGTGAATACCGGCTTCGGCAACCAGCTCGACACGATCGTGCAGTCGCTCTACACGGGTAAGACGGCTGATCAGGCGACCGCGGCGCTTGACTCGTGGTGGGACGCCAATGCCGATCAGTAAAGATGTGACCGTCGCGTCGGCCGCCGCCTCCACGGCGGTCGGCGCGCGGCCGCGGCCTGGCGGACGCGGCCGCGCGCGGCGCCGCGAGACGCTGACGGACCTGGCGATGATGGCCCCGCCGCTGATCCTCGTCCTCGGCCTCATCGTCGTGCCTATCGGGATTGCGGGATACCTCAGCTTCACCGACTGGGACGGCTTCACGACGCCGCCGCACATGGTCGGGTTCCACAACTACATCCGCCTCACGCATGACCCGGCCGTCCGGCACGCGGCGTTCGTGACACTGCTCATCACGGTCGTCGGCACCGTCGCGTGCAACGTGCTGGGGCTGGGGGTCGCGCTGCTGCTGAACCGCAACACACGGCTCAACGCCCTGCTGCGCGTGCTCGTGTTCTACCCCTACGTCGTCGGCGCGGTCATCCTGGGCTTCCTGTGGTCCTCCATCCTGGGCACGAACGGAGCGGTGAACGCCGTCCTCGGTGCGCGGCACGCGCTCCCGTTCCTGTCGGACCCGACGTGGGCGACCGCGACGGTGATCTGCGTGATCGTGTGGTCCAGCTTCGGCGTGAACGTGGTGCTGTACCTGGCCGGCCTGCAGACGGTGCCGGACATGGTCGTCGAGGCCGCGAAGATCGACGGCGCCTCGGCGTGGCAGACGTTCTGGCGCGTCAAGCTCCCCATGCTCGCTCCGACCGTGACCGTGAACGTGGTCCTGGTCGTCATCGGGTTGCTGCGGGTCTACGAGCTGATCCTCGCCCTGACCGCGGGCGGCCCCGCGGGGCAGACGCAGAGCTTCGTGTACAACATCCTCACCTCGTCGTTCGACAACACCCAGCTCGGCTATGGCGCGGCCCAGTCGATCGTGCTGATGGTCGCCATCATCGCCGCGACGGTCGGGATCACCGCGGCCCGCCGGCGCGCCGAACAGGCGGTGGCCGCGTGAGCGCCCGCGTTGTGGGACGCGTCCTCGCCGTTCTGGTCCTGGTCCTGGCCATGGTCGGTCCGCTGTTCTTGATGGTGACCAACGCCTTCAAATCGCAGCACGACATCACGACCGAGCCCTTCGGCTGGCCCACGCACGGGTTCTCGCTGAAGTACGTCGGCAGCGCGCTGACCTCGCCGGACTTCAACGTCGTCGCCGCGTATGGCGTGACGCTGCTGTTCGTCGTGGCGATCAATGTCCTGAACCTGCTGGTTGTCGGCCCCGCGTCGTACGCCATCGCCCGCGGGACCAGGCGGTACCACCGGATCGTCATGCTCGTGCTGCTGGCCGGCCTGTTCATCCCGAGCCAGACCCTGGTCATCCCGGTGATCTACGTGCTCAAGGTGCTGGGGCTGATGGGGACGATTCCGGGCTTCCTGCTGTTCGAGACGACCCTGACGGTCCCCACCACGGTGTTCCTGTTCGTTGCGTTCGTGCAGACGGTGCCCCGGGAGCTGGACGAGGCCGCGAAGATCGACGGCGCGAGCCGCTACGGCACCTTCTGGCGCGTGATCTTCCCGCTCATGCGCCCCGTCGTGGCGACCGCGATGGTCCTGAACTCGGTCGGAGTGTGGACAGACTTCGTGAACCCGCAGTTCATCCTCGGCCCACAGTCCGGTGTCTACACCGTCACGACCGGGGTGTACGCGGCCATCAGCCGCCTGTCCACCGACTACACGGTGGTGTATCCCAACATGCTGCTCGCCACGGCGCCCGTGATCGTGTTCTACGTGCTCATGCAGCGGCGCATCATCGGTGGCCTGACCTCGGGGGCGATCAAGGGATGAGCACGATGGACGATGCCGGGGACACCCCGCCGCGCATCGAGGCGACGGTGCCGGTCCGGGAGACCCCGCTATGGGCGGTCCTCGAACGCCGCCTGTTCGCTCTCCTTGATGAGGCGTGGCGCGAGTTCGAGGCGACATACTGCGGTCCCGACGGGCGCTTGACGTACGGCGGGCGCATGCATCACCGGGACGGCGTCGACGACTTTTACGAGCCGTTCTTCAACTGGCCCTTGCTCTATCGGCTCGGCGGAGCCGACGACCTCCTCCCGGCGGCCAAGAAGCACTGGGCCGGCGTGACCGCGCAGATGACTGAGTTCGGCTTTGTCCGCGACGAGTACGAGGTCGGTTACGACTGGTTCCACCAGGGCGAGTCACTGAATTTCTTCTACGCCCTGTGCGCCGCCGATCCGGACGACGCAGCTTTTCGCGAGCGGGCGCTGCGGTTCGCGCGCCTTTACGCTGACCCGGCTCGGGGCAACTACGACCCCGCCGCACGGATCATCGTGGCGCCGCACACCGGATCGGGCGGCCCGCGGCCCGGGCTCGGCACCGAGTGGACGCGGTACAGCGCGCGTCAGACCGGTATGAAGCCCTACGGGCTGCCGCTCGACGACGTCCCCGGCATCACCGAATGGGAGGACTTGTTCTCGGAGGAGAACGCGCAGCGCATGGGCGACGCCATGCAGGAGCGCCTCGGCCGGGGCGACACCGCGATCAACCTCGCCGCCACCTCGCTGGTGACCAACGCGTGGCTCTACGACCACGACCCCCAGCTCGGGGAATGGGTCCTCGAGTATGTCGACGCCTGGCGCGAACGCGCCGCCGCGAACGAAGGCCTGATCCCTGACAACGTCGGACCCTCCGGGACCGTCGGCGAGCTCCACCAGGGCCGCTGGTATGGCGGCCACTACGGCTGGGCCTGGCCGCACGGGCTCCATTCGGTCGAGGCCGCCGCCATGATCGCCGCGGTCAACGAGACCCTGGTGACCGGAGGCGTCGCCGGACTCGACCTCGCGCGGGTCCCCCTGGACACCGTCATCGCCCGGGGCGTCGTGCGTACCGACGCGGCCGAGGTCCTGGACTGGGGCTGGGCGCAGAAGATGGGCGTCCCGCCCGGCACACCGGTACGGGTCGTCCCCTACCGCCACGGCACTGACGGCTGGTTCGACCTGCACCCGGTCCCGCTCATCTACCCGGTGTGGCTGTGGTGGCTGACGTCGGCGCGGAGCGATCTGGGGCGGCTGGAATCGCTGGAGAAGGACGCCGGCTTCGACTGGCGCGAGACGAAGTGGTTCCACGACAAGGAGGAGCAGGGGCACGAGGCACCGTGGGTGTCGTTCCTGCTCGGCCGCAATCCCGGCTACCCCGAGGACGGCCTCCGGCTCGCGCTCGGCCAGGTGGCCAGGCGCCTGGCCCTGATGCGGGCGACGCCGTACGGGCCTCCGGACGATGACATCCACTGGTGGCAGCGGCTCAATCCGGTCGTCACCGAGGTGCTCACCCACCTCGTCACCGGCGCGCCGCCCGCGCTCTACAACGGCGGTCTCGCCCTGGCCCGGGTCACGTTCGGCGACGGGCTGCGCGGCCGTCCCGGCCTGCCCGACGGGGTGGCCGCGCTGGTCCGCGAGGCCGACGCCGAGGGTGTGCGCCTCGAACTCGTCAACCTCGACGCGGGCTCCCCGCGGGAGGTCGTGGTCCAGGCCGGAGCTTTCGGCGAGGACCGCATCGACCGGGCCGACTTCGACGAGACGGACACCGGCGATCCCGACGACTCGCGCGACTACAGGATCCCCGACCCGGGGACACGTCCGGCGAGCACCCCGATCGGGACATCCCGGCTCGTGGTCTCGCTTCCGCCGCTGCACCGCATTTCGATGCGACTCCAGATCACTCGGCGCGCCCACACGCCGGCCCACACCAACTTCACTCGCACTGGAAACCGGGGAGACAACTGATGGAAACCGAGAACTCGACCTCGACGGTGTGGCCGCTGCCGGTGCGGGGCGAGCCCTTCACCCGGGCAGACGCCGACATCATCGCCCGCATGCACCCGATCAGCGCCGCGACCGCCTGCGCGAAACTCCACGGCATGGGCGTCACCCGGACGGCGATCCGGGGGCCGGTCGCGCTGGAGACCGGCAGCCGTGTCGTCGGATCGGCTCTCACGCTGCAGTTCATGCCGCAGCGTGAGGACGTCGCCAGCGGTCTGGGCCAAGAGTACGTCGAGCGCGACACGGCCCTCTGGGCGGTTCTGGAGACGGTGCAGCCCGGCGACGTGCTGGTCGTGCAGGCGTGGGGCAGCCCCTTCACCGGCTGCTTCGGCGACATGCTCGTGCGCTACTTCAAACGCCGCGGCGGCGCCGGGATCGTCGTCGACGGCCGGATCCGCGATGCCGCCCGGGTCCGCCAGCTGGGCGTCCCGATCTGGTGCACCGGCACCACCCCCCACTACGCGTCCCAGACCGAGCTGTTCCCCTGGGCGTACGACGTGCCGGTCGCCGCGGGCGGCGTACTCTGCCTGCCCGGCGACGTGGTCGTCGCCGACGACGACGGAGCCGTCATCGTCCCGGCCGGCAAGGCGCTGGAACTCGTCCAGGACGCCGAGGACCACGAAGACTGGGAGTCCTTCAGCCGCATGCGGCTCGAGCAGGGCGCCCGGTTGTCCGACTACTACCCGCTCAGCCCGAACAGCCGCGCCGAGTACGAACAGTGGCGCGACAGCCAGGTGGAGCTGCCCGCGCGATGATCGACAGCCACGTCCACGTCTGGGGCGCCGAGGTCGCCGACGCGCCCTGGCTGGCCGGCGATCGCACCGCCGCGATCCGGCGGCCGGTCGGGATCGCGGAATACGCCGCCACCGCTGCGCGGTGCGGCGTCGACGGGATCGTCGTGGTCACAGCCGAGCAGTCCGGAGTCGAGACGGCCCGCCTGGTCGCGGCGTGTGCGCGGACCCCGCTCGTCCGCGGAGTCGTCGGCTGGGCGGACCTCGCCGGCGACATCGGCGGCGCAGACCTCGCCGGGCTCGTCGGCATCCGCCACTCCGTGGTCTCCGAGGAACGCGGGTGGCTGCGCCGGCCCCGGGTGCGTGCGGGGATCGCCCGCTACGCCGCCTCGGGGCTGGCGCTCGAACTGCTCGTCGCCGGCCGCGATCTCGACGACGTCCTCGCCTGCGCCGCCGACCACCCGGACTTGACGATCGTCGTCGACCATCTCGGCGACCCGGACGGGGCCGGGGCGTCTTGGCCGGCGCGGATGCGCGCCCTGACTCCATACCCGAACGTGCGGATGAAGCTGTCCGGGGACGGCGTCACCCCGGCCAGGCTGGACATCGCACTTGACACGATGGGGCCCGACCGGCTCATGATCGGCTCTGACTGGCCGGTGTCGAGCCTGCGCGCACCGCTCGAGGCCGAACTCGGCGCCCTGGTCGCGCTCCTGGACGCGCTGTCGGAAACCGAGCGGCGCGAGGTGCTCGCCGGAACGGCCGTGGACAGCTACGGGCTGGCCTCGTGAAATCGCGCGAACTTGGCTCGTCGGGGGTCCGCGTGACGGCGCTAGGCCTCGGAACGGCCCAGCTCGGCGACCTCTACCAGAGCCTGGACCAGGACCGTGCGACGTCCATCGTCGACGCGGCCTGGGACGCCGGCATCCGCTACTTCGACACCGCTCCGCACTACGGGCTCGGCCTGGCCGAGCGACGCCTCGGCGCCGCGCTGCGCCCGCGGGCGCGGACCGACTACGTGATCAGCTCCAAGGTCGGTCGGTTGCTCAGGGCCGGCCGCGACGGCCGGCTGGTCCGACAGTGGGACTTCAGCGAAGCCGGCATCCGCCGCAGCGTCGAGGAGTCGCTGCTGAGGCTGGACCTCGACAGGCTCGACGTGGCGCTCCTGCACGACCCGCAGGAACATCTCGACGAGGCGCTCAACACCGGGCTCCCGGCGCTGGTGCGACTGCGCGAGGAGGGCGTCGTCGACGCCATCGGCGTCGGCACCGGCGACCTCGGGGCGCTCGCCGCCTTCGCGGCTCGCACCGAGCTGGACGCGCTCATGATCGCCGGTCGCTACACCCTCCTCGAGCAGCCCGCTCTCACGGAGGTGATCCCCGCCGCGCGCGCGGTCGGCATCTCAGTGCTCAACGCCGGCGTGTTCAACAGCGGGATGCTCGCGCGGGACCATCCCACGTCGGACGCACGGTATGAGTACGGCGCCGCTCCCCAGGAGTTGCTGGCCCGCGCGCGCCGGCTCGCCGATGCCGCGACCGCGGCGGGAACGACGCTGCCGCATGCGGCGCTCGCCTACGCGGCCCGCGATCCGCTGGTGGCGTGCGTCGTCGTCGGTGCCGACGACGCCGGGCAGATCCGCGCGAACGCGCGTATGGCGCTGGACCCACTTCCGCTGGACGGCCTGTGGAGCGAGCTCGTCGCCCTCGGCCTCATCCCCGCATGACCCCGAACCACCTGGAGACCCATGAGACTCATGCGCATAGGCGCGCCCGGCAACGAGATCCCCGTCGTCGAGCATGGCGGCGCCCACCACGACCTGCGGCCGGTCGCTGCGGACATCGACGGAGCGTTCTGGGACGGGGGACCGGACCGGGTCCGCGCGGCGCTTGCCGCCGGAAGCCTGCCACTCATCGACATCGCGGGCCGGCGGGTCGCTGCACCCATCGCTCGCCCCGGCGCGGTCATCTGCATCGGCCTCAACTACGTCGCGCACGTGGCGGAGTCGGGAGCGCAACCCCCTGAGCATCCGGTGGTCTTCCTGAAGAGGCCGAACACGGTCGGGGGTCCCGACGACGACGTGGAGATCCCGGAGGAATCGGTCAAGACGGACTGGGAGGTCGAGCTCGGGGTGGTCATCGGCGCGACCGCCGCGTACCTGGACTCTCCGCAGGAGGCGCTGACCCGCGTCGCCGGGTTTGTGCTCGTCGACGACCTCTCCGAGCGCACTTACCAGTTGGAGATCTCCGGCGGCCAGTGGAGCAAGGGCAAGTCGCTGCGAGGGTTCACGCCGACCGGTCCCGTGCTCGTGACGCCCGACGAGCTCGATCACCGCGACCTGCGGCTGCGCAGCCTCGTCAACGGCCAGGCACGGCAGGATTCCTCGACGCGCGACATGATCTTCGGCGTCGGGGAGCTGATCCACGATCTGAGCCAGTACATGGAGCAGGAGCCGGGCGACCTCGTCATCACGGGCACGCCCGAGGGCGTGGCCTTGTCCGGCAGGTTCCCCTACCTCGCCGACGGCGACACGGTGGAGGTCGAGATCCAGGGACTCGGACGGCAGCGTCACCGCATAGTGCGCCGAGCCGGCCGCGGCGCGGAGGTCTGAGCGATGGCGCCGGAATTCGACGGACTGCGCGCGGTGGCGGTGCGCTGCGACGTGGCCGGCGCAGAGTCGGTCGACACCGCGGTCGCCGCGGTCGCCGACGCGCTCGGCGGGATCGACATCCTGGTCAACAACGCCGGCGTCGGCGCGCAAGGCGACGTCGCTGCGAATCCCGACGCCGAGTGGCTCCGCGTCCTTGACGTCAACGTGCTCGGGATTGCCCGGGTCACGCGGGCGGCCCTGCCGAGCCTGCGGGCCTCCGCGCACGCGGCGATCGTCAACACCTCGTCGATTGCGGCGACGGCGGGCCTGCCTCAGCGGGCGCTGTATTCAGCGAGCAAGGGTGCGGTGCACGCGCTGACCCTCGCCCTGGCGGCCGACCACCTGCGCGAGGGAATCCGCGTCAACGCGGTCGCTCCGGGTACGGCTGGCCCCCCTTGGGTGGCGCAGTTGCTCGACTCGGCGAGTGATCCGGTTGCTGAGCGCGCTGCTCTCGAGGCCCGCCAGCCCCACGGCCGACTGGTGAGCGCCGAGGAGATCGCCGCTGCGATCGCTTTCCTGGCTAGTCCTCTCAGCGGGTCGACCACTTGCGTCGTACTGCATGTCGACGGCGGCATGCACTCGCTGCGTCTGCGGCCAGGGAGCTGAATGTGGAACTAGAGCTTGATCTCGCCAGCGCACCGCACGTGCCGCTTGACCATTACTGGAGCCGTGTCGTCGGCGCCGGCCGCGCCAATGAAGGGTTGCGTGCCGACTGGCAGGGGCACCTGGCCTCTGCACACCGGTTGGGCGGCTTCGACTACGTCCGCTTTCACGGCCTGTTCCACGGCGACATGTTCGTCTACCGCGAAATCGACGGTGTCGTGGCACCGTCCTTCCACTACATCGACCTTCTATTCGACGCGATCCTCGCCACTGGGATGCGGCCGTTCGTCGAGTTCGGCTTCTCCCCGCCGGAGCTCGCCCGCGAGACCGCGACCGTCTTCTGGTGGGGTGCCAACGGAGCACCACCGACCGACTACGCGAAGTGGGCCGCACTCGTACGCGCCACCGTGGAGCACTGGGTGGGGCGCTATGGGATCGACGAGGTGCGCGCTTGGTACTTCGAGGTGTGGAACGAGCCGAACCTCAGCCCGTTCTTCCGCGGTACGCGCAGTGAGTACTTCGAGCTGTATCGGGTGACGGTAGAGGCGGTGAAGTCAGTGGACGCCGAGCTCCGGGTCGGTGGTCCGGCGACGAGCAACTTCGTGCCCGATGCACGCTTCGACGGCGAAACCGAGGACACCACCCAGCACGAGACGGTGCTCACGGCTTCAACACTCGACTCTCTCGACTGGCAGCCGGTGTGGCTGGAGGAGTTCCTGCAGTTCTGCGTCGAGAACCGGCTGCCGGTCGACTTCGTTTCGTGCCATCCCTATCCGACTGACTGGGCGCTGGACGGACACGGTAACGGCCACAAGCTCACCCGCGGTGTCGAAGCCACCCCGACCGATCTGCGGCGGGTGCGTGAGATCGTCGAGACCGGCCCGTACCCGGACGCCGAGATCCACCTCACCGAGTGGAGCTCGAGTTCCAGTTCGCGGGACTTCACCCACGACTATCCGCAAGCTGCCGCGTTCGTGGTCCGCTCGGTGCTCGCATCCATCGGTCTCGTCGACAGCCTCGCCTACTGGACCTTCACCGACGTCTTCGAGGAGGAGGGAGGCGGCCGCGATCCGTTTCACGGCGGGTTCGGAATGCTCAGCCAGGACGGTATACCCAAACCGACGATGCACGCCTATCGCATGTTGCACGCGCTGGGCGACCGGCTTGTCCACCGCGAGGAGGGCCTCGTGGTGACGCGTCGTGGTACCGACATCGCGGCGTTGGCCGTTCACTACCCGCACGAGGTCGCGCTGAGCGTTCCCGCGTCGTTCGACACGCGTGCGGTTGCCGACCGCACTTTGGCTACAGGGGAGCCGCACGCGATGCGGCTGCGGATTGCGGGGCTGATCCCCGGCACACGCTATTCGATCGAGGTAGTCGACGCCGAAAACGGCTGGGCGATGGCGGAGTGGACCCGTCGCGGCCGGAGCCGCAACCCGTCAATCGCCGACGTCGCCGCGATCCGCGCGAGCGCCGAGCGTGGCCACCTGACAGAGTATTTCGTTTCTGGCGATGGTGTGCTCAGGGTAGATGCGCGGCTGCAACCTTGGGCTATTGCTCTGCTCACGAGTAGCCGCACGATAGTGGCGTGATCTTGGATGCCGGCTCGGTCGGTGCTCAGACACCGAGGCGCCTGGCTCGGCGTTGCCCTCGGACTGGCGTAAAGCGCCGTACCCGATGACATCGCGCTCCAGACCGAACTCGTCAGCGACCAGCCCCGACGCCACGACATCTTCGACCTCTGGCGCTGGGCGCCAACCGCGTTAGGGCTTAGACGAAAAACGCTCCCGCGAATCACTGACCAGCTGAAACGCTGAGCGAGGAGCACGATCATTGGAAACTCTGGCTAGCCCGGTGTCAGGATGCGAAGAGCCGCGCGGGATCATTCGGAGTGTGAAGTCAAGTTGGGCCCGCGCGTGGACCGGGTGCTGGTGACCTCGGTCGGCGTCGGTCCCGGCCTGCTCGCCGGTCCACTTCGATGTGCCTCACGACGGCGTCAGGGCCCGGCGGGTATCGGGGTCGACGGGCTGCACGGACTTGCGCTCACCACCGCGTCCGCACTCATCGAACCCGTCGGTGTCGACGAGTGACCTGGTCAGGGCCGGAGAGCGGCGCGGTAGTTCTGGCTGGCTTTGCCGCCCAGGGGAGACCGGTGGCGTGCTCGGCGGCCGATCGGCCGCCGGGTCGCTACCCGGTGGGCATCGCCAGCCGGACCGGTTCCTGGGACAGCCACGGCAGGAGCCAGGCTTCGTCTTCACGCCCGACGGTCTTCCCGCAGGTGTCGCACGTGCCGGCGACGTTCAGTTCGCCGCCGCACCCGGAGTGTAGCGTCCGCATCGTGCCGCCTCCGGCACCGGGCTGGTGTGCCGGGTGCCCCACTCGGCTCTCCCGTCCCGCTTTGGAACGGCGTCGTGAAGGCCAGCCGTATGAGCCGCGCCCTGCGGGTGCAGCTGGCGGCAGCCGTTGCCCCGGAAGCCCGGTCCTGCCTGTGGCCCCGCTGGGACGCCGATCTTGGGCGGTGGGTCGGACCCATGCAGGACCCCGAGATCTGACGCTGGTCCGGGACTGCTGAGATCGACGAGGCCACCGGTGAGGTGGAGCGGTATCAACGAATACGACAGCGCAGCAAAACTCCAGCTCAACGCTTCAGTAGGGCTATTGAACCCCACGGCCGGCGCCCGGATGCAAGTGGTAGATGTTTTCAACCAGATGGTAGTATAATTCAACCACCTTTTATCGGAGGCCGAACGCGGCCGAACCCAGACGACGACGGAGACGTACGTACATGAGGATTCTGATGGTCGGCGCAGGAGCCGTCGGCGGGTTCGTCGGCGGTCGGCTGACCGAGGCCGGCCGCGAGGTGGACTTCCTGGTCCGGTCCCGCCGAGCCGCTGAGCTGAGCCGGGACGGCCTGCGCATCGTCGACAGAGATCGTACGGAGGTCATCGACGTCCGCGTGGTGACGGCGCCGTTGCCCCAGTCGGCCTACGACCTGGTGCTGGTCAGTGTGAAAGGGCAGGCGCTGCCCGCGGCCATCGAAGACTTCAAGGCCGCCGTCGGCCCGGACACCGTCGTGTTGCCGTTCCTCAACGGCATCAATCACAGCGACACGCTCACCCGAGCTTTCGGCCCGGCCGTGGTCGGCGCCACGCTGACGATCGGCGCGCAGCTCGATGGGGACGGCGCGATCCGTCAGCTGTTTCCGGGTGGCGGCATCGAGGTCGGCGAGCTGTCCGGCGCCTCGACCGAGCGCGTCAAGGCGATCGTCGAAGCCCTCTCGATCCCCGGTTTCACGGTCACCGTCCCCGCGGACATAACAGCGGCGATGTGGTTGAAGTGGGTCTTCATCGCCACCATTGGCGCTATCACTTCCCTCGCCCGCGGCACGATCGGCGAGGCCGCAGCGGTTGCCGACGGCGTCGCGTTCGCCGAGGACGTTCTCGCCGAGACGTCATCCGTGGCGCATGCGGCCGGATTCCCGGTGAGCGAGGAGGGCCTGGCCGTGACTAAAGCGATGGCCACGGCGAGCGGCGCTCCCATCACCTCCTCGCTCTCGCGCAGCCTGCTCGCTGGTCAGGTCACGGAGGTCGAGGCGGTGCTCGGTGACTTGATTGTCCGGGCGCGTGAGCTGAAGGTCTCCGTCCCGCGCATCGAGGCTGCCGCTTTCGCGCTCCGCACGCACAACGCCCGTGTGGCGGCGGCTTAGCGGCCGCAGAGCTCTTAAGAGAGCCTTGAGAACGTCAGACCGGCCAGATCCTGACTCACCCTGCGAAGAATGCGGGCCGCCGCGCCGTCCGTAGTCGACCTGAACGGCTTCCGTGTGGATGCGTGCGGGGCGGCGGAGCAGGTCAGCGGCGAACTGTTCGGTCAACCGGCGTGAGGCGACGTGGAGGTGCGGGGCCTCCACTTAGGTACCGGGGACGGCTGAGATGATCGCCTTGACGACCGCTTCGGTCCTGGCCGGGTTCCGCGCCGAGATGATCAGCTCGGCCCTGGCCGTGGCGAGTCTCGTCGCGATCTGCAGGCCGATGCCGCCGGTCGCTGCGGTGATCAGGGCCACGCGCCCGGCGAGGCCGGGGCGTGCGACCACGCCGTTGCAGTAGTCGACGGTGAGAATGCCGAGGTGCTGGAGGAGATGCTCGAGGGCTTCGCGCTCGAGCATCTCCGCAGAGAACTCTTCGACGCTGATCGGCTCGTAGCGCGCCGGCATGCCAAGCGCTCCCGATATCGCGGAGGCGATCTCGTGGTGGTCGATTCGAACCGGGCCGGTCGGTAAATAGGCCGCACGTTTTCCGCCACTCGGCGAAGCCTCGGCACCGGCCTCGGCGGGCGCGAGCGAGTGCGCGTCCTCGCGGTGCATGATCGCCCGAACGCGATAGACGTGCTCCAACCGCAGTCCGGTCGTGCCGCTTCCGGCCTCGCCGGTCGGGTGGACTTTCATGGAAGTGATGGGCGAGCGCTGCACGCTGCGGATCATGCGCGGTGCCGTCGTCGGACTGCGGTGGTTCGGCGACTTCCAGAAGAGCCTGGGTATCGCCATCGAGGTGTTCGCCACCTGGCTGTGCAGGTTGTGCGACGAGGGGATCCTCGCCCGCCGACCGGACCCGGAACGCCCCGGGTGGCTCGAGTACATACTCACCGATACGGGGCCAGAGCTGACACCCTTGCCAATCACATTTATGGGGTGAGGCCATCGGTACCACCGCGGACCCGACGGGCCGCCCCGCCTGACGCTGCACGCTGGCTGCGGCGGCACTGTCTTGGCCGCTCTGTCTTGGCCGCTCTGCGATGCATCGTGTGCGGAGAAACGGTCGGCCGCGGCAGCCTCGAGTTGAAGCTGGCGGCCGACCTGTCGCGTGAGTCCGCGCACGATGGGAACAACTGACTCGGCTTATTCAGCGCGGCTGAGGTTTTCTCTCCCGCACGCCGCGCTGACCGGATCCTTTGCGGTCAGCGGCGGCCGGAGGCCGACGGAGTGGCCGACGAATCCTTCCGCCTGAAACCCGGGAGCAGCAGTATCGCACCGCTAGCCAGGCTCAGGGCGGCGAACAGCCACCAGCCGTGCTGGAAGGACTGCAGCACCTTGCTGGGCGCCGGGGTGCCGAGGACCGCGACGAACAAGCTGATGCCGAGGACGGCGCCGAGCTGTCGGAAGCTCGTGTTAATGGCCGAGCCCAGGGCGTAGCGGGCGGGCGGAAGCGTCGAGACGGACGCGGCGGACTGGACCGGCAACGACATGCTGATGCCCAGGCCGACCAACAGGTTGAATATCAGCCAGTGAGCCCACCACTCCGGCTTTGTGCCGGTCCACAGCGCGTAGCCGACGGCACCCGATGCCCACAGGACGGCGCCCGTGATCAATACTGGCCGGTGCCCGATCCGTCCGGCGAGTTTGCTGGTGGTACGGGCCAGCAGCGCCACCAGTATGGGCCCGGGAGCGCTGGCCAGCGCGGCGCGCAGCACAGAGTAGTGCCAGACGGTCTGCAGGAAGACGACGTTGCTCAGCAGCATCCCGTAAAACGCGGTCGCGAACAGCGTGGTGGCCACGTTGACCAAGCTGAACTGCCGGTCGCGGAAGAGGCCGAGGTCCATCACCGGATCGGAGGCCCGCGCGGTCCGCCACAGGAAGAGCGGAAGAAGAACCGCAGCGAGCACGAAGCCGACGACGATCGCCGGATCGGACCAGCCTCGGGTGGGTCCCTCGACGATCGAGTAGCTCAGCGCCGCAGGTATGGCGGCGACCAGGAGGATGCCGAGCGGGTCGGGCATGCCTGAGGACTTCGGCTCGCGCGCCTCGTGCAGGATGCGCGAGCCGAAGACGATGACCAGCGCCGCGATCGGCACGTTGACCAGGAAGATCCAGCGCCAGGAGGCGTACTCGATCAGCAGCGCGCCGATCGTCGGGCCCGTGGCGGCCGCCGCCGCGCCCATCGCCCCCCAGGTGCCGACTGCCACGTGACGGCGGATGCCCGGGAATTCGGGCAGGATCAAAGCCAGGGACGTCGGCACGACCAGGGCTGCGAAAGCCGCCTGCAGGGCTCGCCCGGCGATCAGCACATTGGGGTCCCCGGCGATGCCGCACAACGCGCTCATTACGGCGAATCCAGCAAGCCCGGTAATGAACATGCGCTTGCGCCCATACCGGTCGGCGATCCGTCCGGCCGGGATGAGCATCGCCGCGAACACCAGGCTGTAAGCGTTCAGCACCCAGGAAAGGCGGCCGGTGGTGGTGTGGAAGCTGTGGCTGATCGTCTCGAAGGCGATGTTCACGATCGTTCCGTCTAGGAACACCAAGAACACACCGAAGCTGCCCAGCAGCAGCACGAGCGTCGGATGCGGATGGAAGCGCTGCTCCTCGGCGGCGCCGGCGGCGGCCACGATCGCGGGCTGCGGCTCCGGACGGCCGACAGACCTGTCCTGGATTGTCATGAAGCTTCTCCCAGTCGAGCGAGTTGTCTTTTCCTACTCACTTTCAGGATGCTAGCATTAGTTGGTAGTGTTACCCAACTGACTCGGATCGAGGAGACGGAGCATGGAGGCAGCACGCGAGCCGAACACGACAGCGACGCGGGAAACAGCCACGACGGGGGAACCCTTCGCTCGACCCGCGGCCAGTGGGTCGGCGCAGGCTCGCCTGGACGCGGATAGCGCGTCGATGAGCCTCATGCGCGAGCAGCCTCTGCGCCCGCGCCCCTGCTCGGTGGCCGCCGCTCTCGACATCTTGGGCGAGCGCTGGTCGCTCCTGGCGATCCGCGAGATGGGCTACGGCGTCCACACCTTCGCCAAGATCGCGGCGTACACCGGCGCGTCACGCGACATCCTGACCAGCCGGCTGCGCAACCTCGAAGAGGCCGGAGTGATCGAGCGGCGCCTGTACAACGAGCACCCGCCGCGCTTCGAATACCACCTGACCGCGGCCGGCCGCGATCTGCTTCCGGTCATGGCGACATTGCGTGCGTGGGGAGACAAATACGTAGTCGACCAGCCCGCGATGCAGGTCCGGCACAGCTGCGGTCATGAGCTGGAAATCGAGACCGCCTGCACCCACTGTGGCAAGGCGATCGATGGCGCGGACATGACCCCGATCTTGCTCAAGTCATCTCTCCGCGATTGAGCGGCGCACCCGATCGGGGCAGAAGAGACGATAGGTCCGCCCGGATCAGGGCCGGCCGTCCCTGTCTTGGCATCGCGGTGTTGGAGCGGCCCATCCAGACCCGCGCGGAGGCTTTTGGGCCCAGGCGCCCAGGGCCAGTTCGAGGCCGCTGAGTTCCGAGTTGTAGGCGAACTCGAACGCGTTGAGCGCCCGGTAGTCGGCGACAAGGCACTGGAAGATGATGCGTGTTCGCAGTTCGATGAGCTCGGGCGCGTCGGGCTGGCTGGGCAACCCTAGGTCTGTGCCCCGCAGAGGGAGTGCGTGCGGGCGGTGCCGGTATCAGGGGCGCTGCTTCGGCCTCGCCGCGCACTCCCTTGTGATCGCGGACGAGTACGAGGTCACTGCGACCAGGCGCGCGGCCTCGCCGCGACCGCGGTCGAGCGCGCGCACGCGACCACGACGGCCGCGGCCTCAGTGGCCGACGAAGTCGGCGCTGGTGCGGTTGATGAAGGCTTCCAGTCCGATCCGTGCGTCGTCGCTGGCGAGCAGCTTCTGAACGGTCGGGATGAGCTCGGCTTCCGCAGCCGCCTCGCTTTCCCGCTCAGCCAGGCGCGCATTCGCCAGCGTAGCCTGGATGCCGAGCGGTGCCTGGCGCGCGATCAGCTGGGCGATCTGGATGGCGCGCTCGACGTGTGTCCCATCGGGTACGATCTCCTGAACCAGGCCGATGCGCAGCGCCTCGGACGCGTCGAACGGCTCCGCGGTCAACATCCAGCGCATCGCGTTTCCCCAGCCGACCGCCTTCGGGAAGCGCAGGGTAGCGCCGCCGAAGGGGAAGATCGCGCGGGAGACTTCGAGTTGCGCGAAGGAGGCGGATTCCTCGGCGACGACGATGTCGGCGGCGAGCGCGAGCTCGATCCCGAGGGTCAGGCACGACCCGTTGATCGCCGCGACCAGCGGCTTCGACAGGCGGGTGCCTTCGACCTGCCAGGGGTTGATGCCGCTGTCCGACACCAGCGACGTGCCCTGCTGCAGGGCCGGCGCGACAGCCAGCAGGTCGAGCCCCGAGGTGAATTGCTTGCCTTCTCCGTAGAGCACCGCAGCACGCAGCGACTCGTCTCGATCGAATGCGCCGTAGGCGGCGGCGAGTTCGTTCAGCATCGTCGGGTCGAATGCGTTGCGCTTGTTGGGCCGGTTCAGGCCGATGACCAGGACCGCGCCCTCTCGGCGGACGTTGAGCGTTGTGTATTCGAACTCGGTCATCGCGTCATCCGATCAAGATTGAGACGGCCTCGGCCACGCAGACCGGCTTGTCGCCGCCCTCGCGGGTGATGGTCACGCGGAACGTGACCTGAGCGCCAAGGTCTGTGCGCTTGAAGTCGGCGAGGAAGATCTCGCCTCGTACCCTCGAGTCGACCGGCGTCGGGGCCGGGTAGCGGACCTTGTTGCTGCCGTAGTTGATCCCGGCCTGGAGGCCCTCGAATTGTGCGGCCTCGTACATCAGCATCGGGACCAGGGAGAGCACGAGGTATCCGTGTGCGACGGTGTTGCCGTACGGGCCCTGCTTGGCGCGCTCGACGTCGACGTGGATCCACTGGTCGTCGCCGGTCACATCGGCGAACCGGTCAATGTGGTCCTGCGTGATCGTATGCCAGCCGCTGACGCCGATGACGGTGCCGACGGCCTTCTCGATCTCGTCCAGCCCTGTGTATGTCTTGGTGCTCACGGTTCTCAGCCCTTCGGTCCGCCGGCAACGTACACGATCTGGCCGCTGACGAACGAGGCATCCTCGCGCACGAAGAACGAGACGACCGCGGCCACGTCGGCGGGCGTGCCGACCCGGCGCACCGGGATCATCTGCGCCGCGCCGTCCTTGAGTTCCTCGAAACCGATGCCCATGCGTTCGGCGGTCGCAGCGGTCATGTCCGTGGCGATGAAGCCCGGAGCGACCGCGTTGACCGTGACGCCGAACTTGCCGAGTTCGATGGCGAGGGTCTTGGTGAACCCCTGCAGACCGGCCTTGGCGGCGGAGTAGTTGGCCTGGCCGCGGTTGCCGAGGGCGGATTCACTGGAGGTGTTCACGATCCGGCCCCAGCCGGCCTCGGTCATGTACTTCTGGGCAGCCTTGCTGACCAGGAATGCGCCGCGCAGGTGCACGTTCATCACCGTGTCCCAGTCGGACACACTCATCTTGAACAGCAGGTTGTCGCGGAGCACGCCGGCGTTGTTGACCAACACGGTCGGCGCACCGAGTTCTTCGGCGATGCGCGCGACGGCGGCCTCGACAGCCTGCTCGTCGGAGACGTCGGCGCCGATGGCGAGGGCGCGCCCGCCGGCGGCCTCGATGCGCTCGACGACGGGCTTGCAGGCGGCCTCGTCCAGGTCGATCACGGCGACCTGGAATCCGTCGGCGGCCAGTCGCTCGGCGACTCCGGCGCCGATACCGCGCGCGGCGCCGGTGACGATCGCGGTCCGCGGGACAGGTGCTTCAGTCATCGCAGTGCTCCTCAGCTCAGCCGCTCGAGGATCAGGGCCATGCCCTGACCGCCGCCGACGCACATTGTCTCCAGGCCGAACTGCTTGTCGTGGAACTGGAGAGAGTTGATCAGGGTGCTGGTGATGCGGGCACCGGTCATGCCGAAGGGATGGCCGACGGCGATGGCACCGCCGTTGACGTTGATCTTGTCCATCGGGATGCCGAGCTCGCGGGAGGACGCGATCACCTGGACGGCGAAGGCCTCGTTGATCTCGACGAGGTCGATGTCGCCGATCGACATTCCGGCGTTCTTCAGCGCGCGCTGAGTCGCGCCGATCGGACCGAGGCCCATGATCTCCGGAGACAGGCCGGTCACGCCTGTGGCCACGATGCGGGCCAGCGGGGTCAGTGCGAGTTCACGCGCCTTGGTGTCGGACATGATCACGAGCGCGGCGGCGCCGTCGTTCAGCGGGCAGGAGTTGCCTGCGGTGACCACTCCGTCCGGGCGGAAGACCGGCGGGAGCGCGGCCACCTTCTCGTAGGTGGTTCCGGGGCGCGGGCCGTCGTCCTTGCTGATCACGGTGCCGTCTGGCAGCTTGATCGGGGTGATGTCGCGTTCCCAGAAGCCGTTCGCGATGGCCTTCTCCGCGAGGTTCTGCGACCGGACGCCGAACTCGTCCTGCTCCTGGCGGCTGATGCCGGTCAGCTGGGTGACGTTCTCAGCAGTCTGGCCCATCTGAATGAACACGTCGGGCAGCAGGCCGTCCTTGCGAGGGTCGTGCCACGCTTCCGCGCCGCTCTCGGCGCGCCGGTCGGTGCGGGCCAGCGCCTCGCTGAACAGCGGGCTACGGACGTCTACGTTCGGCCAGCCGTCGGCGTATCCGTTGCCGAAGCGGCTGACGGTCTCCGCGCCCATCGACAGGAACACCTCGCCCTCGCCCGCCTTGATGGCGTGGAAGGCCATTCGAGTGGTCTGCAGGCTCGAGGAGCAGTAGCGGTTGACGGTGGTGCCGGGCACCTCGTCGAGCCCTGCCGCGACCGCGACCACGCGGGCGAGGTTGTTGCCCGCCTCGCCGGCCGGTTGTCCGCAGCCGAGGATCAGGTCGTCGATGGTCTTCGGGTCGAGGTCGGGTACCTTGTCCAGCGCAGCGTTGAGCATCTGCACAGACAAGTCCTCGATGCGCGCCTCGGTCATCGTGCCCTTGTAGGCTCGGCCGATCGGGGAACGTGCGGTGGAGACGATGACCGCTTCAGCCATGGTGATTCGCCTTCTTTCGCTTCCACGCGGTCACGGCAGACAGGACGAGAGCGCTGGGGTTCAAGTGGTCGGGGTAGTGAGCCTGCATGCGCGCCACCAGATCCCGGGAGTCATTGCTCGCCTCGAGCTCCTCGATGAACGTCTTGATGTAGGCGTGCGTGTGCTCGATGGTCAGAGTCGGATCGTTGTCCGGAGCCTCCGGCCGCTTGTGGCCGGCGACGACGATGCGCGGATTCAGCGCCGCGATCTTCTCGACGCTCTCGATCCACTTGAGCCATTCCCGGGGGCCGGAGACCGCGAGGAACGGGTTCACGCCGTTGTAGATCGCGTCACCGGCGACGACCGCGGCGATCGAGGGGGCCCAGAGGATCGCAGTCGGGGAGATGTCGGCCTGACCCACCTCGATCGCTTTGAGCTCCTCGCCGTCGATCGGGATCGTGTCGCCGTCGAGGGCTTCCGGGACTGCGGTGTCGTCCAGTGCGGCGCCGCCGAAGAACTCGCGAAACTGCTTGCGGTTCTCCTCATGCGTGGCCCGGATCGCGGCCGCCACCGACGGCAGCGCGACCGCGCGAGCCTCGGGGAAGTGCTCGAGAAGCAGGTCGAGGCCGAAGTAGTGGTCGGCGTGCGCGTGCGTGATGTAGATCGTCGTCAGCCTGCTCCTGGAGGCCTCGATCGACCGGATCAGCTCGGCCACGTCATCAGCCATGAACTGGGTGTCCACGAGCACGGCCTCGGTCGGACCGACGAACAGGGTGGATGTCGTCGGCGAGAAGAACCCGCCGTTCGGCAGCTCGCGCAGCGGGCTGGTATAGACGTCGATGCTCAACGTACTCATGTGATCTCTCCGGCTTCGATTGCCTCGGTCAGCGACGGGATCCGGCTCAACTGATGGGCGCCGTAGAAGTCGGCGTCCATGATGCGGCGTGCGGTGTCGGCGTTGTCCGGTTCATCGAGCACGGCGGCGAGGATGCGGGCATGCATCCACCCGCCCGCGAGGATGCCCCACTGCATCAGGTACGGGACACCACCGGCGAGCATGTCGCGAGGGTTGTCCTCGGCCTGCCGGATGAGCGTCTCGGTTGCAGACCTCGCGGACGCCAGAGCACGTTCAAGACGGTCAGCCGTACGCTGAGCGACCGGGTGCTCATGCCCGCGCAGCGGCGCGATGGATTCCTCGACCAGCGCGTACGCGGCTATTGCCGCGGCGCCGCCGTCGCGTGCGAGTTTGCGGCGCGTCAGGTCGTTGGCCTGGATCGCGGTGGTGCCCTCGTAGATCGGCAGGATTCGCACGTCCCGCAGGTACTGGGCGGCGCCGGCCTCCTCGATGAAGCCCATGCCGCCGTGCACCTGAATCGCATCCGAGGTCAGCTGCACGGAGTTCTCGGTCAGCCAACCCTTCAGGATCGGCACGAAGAACTCGGCGAGCTCGTGATCCGCCGCGGAACGTTCGGCGATGGCCAGGTCGAGCCATGCGCTGACCTGGACGAGCAATGCACGCATGGCGGTGATCGTGCTGCGCATCGAGATCAGCAGGCGGCGAACGTCGGGGTGCTCGGCGATCGGGGCGTCGGGCTCGCGTCCGGCGACCTTACCCTGGACGCGTACGGCCGCGTACGCCTCTGCGCGTTGGAAGGCCCGATCGGCCACGCCGAGCCCCTGGGTCGAGACACCCACCCGAGCGACGTTCATCATCACGAACATCGCCATCAGGCCCTGGTGCTCGGCGCCGACCAGCCATCCGGACGCGTCCTCGTATTCGAGCACACAGGTCGGGCTGGCGTGGATGCCGAGCTTGTGTTCAAGCGAGACGGTCTTCACCGCGTTGCGCTCGCGCAACTCCCCGTCCGCACTGGGGATGTACTTCGGAACGACGAAGAGCGACAGGCCGCCCAAGCCTTCGGGCGCGCCCTCAGTGCGAGCGAGGACGAGATGAACGATGTTGTCGGTCAGGTCGTGATCGCCCCAGGTGATGAAGATCTTCTGCCCCTTCACCGTCCAACTGCCGTCTTCACGTCGCCGCGCTATCGTGCGGATTCCGGCCAGGTCGGTGCCGGACTGGGGTTCGGTGAGGTTCATCGTGCCGGTCCACTCGCCCGAGACGAGCTTCGGCAGATATGTCTGCTTCACCTCGTCGGAGGCTGCGGTGAAGAGCGCGTAGGCAGCTCCTACCGAAAGCCCGGGGCCGAGCGAGAACGCCATGTTCGTCGCACCCCAGATCTCGTTGAACGCACTGGTGGCAACAGCCGGCAGACCCTCGCCGCCAATCGTTTTCGGCAGCCCGAGGCCTACCCACCCACCCTTGGCGAAAGCCTTGTAGGCGTCGACGAAACCGGGGGCGGTGACGACGTCGCCTTCGTGGAGCCGGTTGCCTGCGCGATCGCCGATCGCATTGAGCGGGTCGAGCACCTCGGCGGCGAACGTTCCGGCGTGCCCGAGCAGCTCGCGCACGTCGTCGACACTGACCTCTCCGCCGGTGGTCACGGACAGAACGTGCTCAGCGTCGACCAGGTGACGCAGCAGGAAGTCGTACTCCCCGATGGGAGCCTTGTAATCGGACATGGCTACACACCCTCGAGGTCGATGGCGATCGTTGTGCTCAGCCCGCCGTCGAGGGGCAGGACGGCACCGGTGATGTAGTTCGACGCACGCGACGAGAGGAAGACGACCGCGCCGGCAGCGTCCTCGGGCCGCCCGAGCCGCTTGACCGGGCTCTTGGCGATGAGCTTGTCTCCGATCTCCTGCAGCGGCGCTTCCATCATCTTGGTGGGGAAGGGTCCCGGGGCGATCGCGTTGACCAGGATCTTCGGCGAGAGTTCTGCCGCGAGGTGCCTGGTGACGTGGTGAATCGCGGCCTTTGACGCGGCGTAGGAGAAGTTGCCGAATCCCGGTACGACGATGCCGTCGACAGAACCGATGTTGATGATCCGGGAAGGGTCGTCCTCGACGGACGCAGCCTCCAGCAGCGGCCGGGCGGCTTGGGCGAGGAAGAACGGCGCCTTGACGTTCAGGTCGAGCACCTTGTCCCAGCCCTTGGCCGGGAACTCGTCGAACGGCGCGCCCCAGGTGGCTCCGGCGTTGTTGACCAGGATGTGCAGCCTGCCGGACTCCCGGTCGGCGATCTCCCGGATCAGCGCGCGGCCGTTCTCCTGGGCGCTCACATCGGCCGGCAGCGCGGTGACCTCGCCGTACTGTGACAGTTCCTTCTCGGCGGCCGCGCAGGCCTCGGCCTTGCGCGAAGAGATGTACACGTGAGCGCCAGCACGGACCAGTCCTTCGGCGATCATATAGCCGATGCCGCTGCTGCCGCCGGTGACCAAGGCGGTCTTGCCCTGGACGGAAAAGAGGTCGGGGAACATCAGTCGTCGTCTCCTATCTGGCTTCGCGCCGCCGCCGGGCGCGCGTATAAGGCCTCGATCTTCTGCGCGCAAAGCTCGGTGATCACCTTGCGGCGCAGCTTGAGTGTCGGGGTGAGCTCGCCCGACTCGACGCGCCAGGGCGCCGAGAGCAGGGCGAAGTGTTTGATCTGTTCGGGCCGGGACAGGCGTGCGTTCGCCGCATCCACGATGGATTGCACGCGAGCCAGCACCACGGGGTGCCTCACCAGTTCCTCGGTCGAGGTCTCCTCGATACCGTTGGCAGCACTGAACGCCTGGAGCGCAACGGGATCGATGGTGAGAAGGGCGACGACGTACGAACGGCCCTCGCCGACGATCATCGCCTGGTCGAGGAATTCCCGGCCGGAGACCAGCGACTCGACCGCGGTCGGGGCGATGTTCTTGCCCGCCGCGCTGACCATGATCTCCTTCTTCCGGTCCGTGATGTACAACCGGCCCGCCTCGTCGAGATGCCCGACGTCTCCGGTGCGCAGCCAGCCGTCCGGTGTGTACAGCTCCGCCGTCGCCTGCTCCAGGTTGCGGTAGCCGGAGCTGTTCGACGGGCCCTTGAGCTGGATCTCGCCGTCATCGGCGATACGCACCTCGAAGCCGTAGGCCGGCAACCCCACCGAACCGCGACGCTGGCCGCCGAGCCGGTCGGAGACGGCTACGCCCCCGGTTTCGGTCAGGCCGTACCCGTGGTGGATGTAGATGCCGATCGAGGCGAGGAACTCGTCGACGTCCTCGCGCATAGGGGCCGCACCGACGCAGGCCAGCTGCACCCGATCGAGCCCGAGCATCGCCCCGACCTCACGGACGATCCCTTCGCGGGCGAGCTCCGCAGAGGTGCGCACTTTCGCCGGCACCTGCGCGTCGTCGATACGCAGTCGCCATTCCTCAGCGAGAATCTTCCGATCTTCAGCCAGCTCCTCGGCCCGGTCGGCGAACGCAGGTGAGCCCATCAACATCCGCGCGCCGTCGGCCAGCTTCTCCCAAACCCTGGGTACCGACATGAAGAAGCTCGGGCGATGCCGCTGGACAGCGTCGACCAGCTCACGAGAGTCCGGACAGCAGTAGACGTGGCCGCCGACCCAGATCCCGACGTAGACACTCCACAAACGCTCGGCCACGTGAGCCATGGGGAGCGCCGCGACAACCCGGTATTCGTAGGTGAACGCGGCTGCACGCGCCATCGCCATGGCATCCCACAACACATTGCGGTGGGTAAGGATGACGCCCTTCGAAGGGCCGGTTGTGCCCGAGGTGTAGATGTACGTGATCGGATCGTCGGGTCTCAGCGTGCTGATGCGCTTGTCGATCTCGTCGCGCAGGAGCGCGAAATGCGCTGCGCCCTCGGCCAGTAGTTCGGCCCACGACGTCGGAACGCCGATGCCCGACTCGTCCGTGGGCAGCACGCTCTGCTCGGTACCGAGCGTGATCAACGCCGGCTTGTTCTCGATGACCCACTCAAGTCCTGCGATACGACCGACGGCGTCCGGTTCCACGACGATGATGCGTGGTGCGGCGTCTCCGATGACGTGGTTGAGCTGGTCCGGCGCGAGAGTCTGATAGACGCTGACGGACGCGGCCGCACAGTGCGACGCCGCAAGGTCGGCCGCGAGATGCTCGACCCGGTTCCCAGCGAGTATGGCGACGGTGTCGCCGGCTTCGAGCCCCAGGCGAAGGAATCCGGCAGCCACGTTGAGGACGAGCTCTCGGTAATCCGCCCAGTTCAGCGTGGCCTGAGCGCCGTCAGACCGCTTCCACGAAATCGCCGGGGCAGACGGCTTGGCAGCTGACTGCTGCGCGAACAGCTGCGGCAGAGTGTCGGGAATCGCCCCGAACTGAAATGCACCGTTCGAAGACATGGCAGACTCACTTGCCTTCGAAGACGACGTTGTCATACTCCGCGAAGAACCTTCGAGTGCCCTTCTCCAGCAGGAGTTTCACCGCGTACTGCATGTCGTGCGACTCGAAGAGCGGGGTGGCGGCATCGAGCACGAAACGGTCCGCTTCACGCGGGCCGTGCGCGAGCGAGTGCTGCACCATCCGCTTGCTGGCGGCGTGCGCCCGGGTCGGGCCGGCCGCGAGGCGCTGCGCCCAGGCCAGGGCCTCCTCGCGCAGATTCTCCGCGGGCACGATGCGGTTGATGATGTTCCAGCGCTCGAAGGTCTCGGCGGTGTACTGCTCGCCGCCGAAGACGATCTCAAGGGCGCGAGCCGAGCCGCAGCGCTCCGCCAGCCGATAGGCGCCGCCCAGGAACGTGGTCGCCCCGATGCGGGCTTCGACCTGGGCGAACTCCGTGCCCTCCGCCGCGATGATCAGATCCGACGCGAGCGCGATCTCCAGACCTGCGGCCAGGCACAGGCCGTGCACCGCGGCGATCACCGGGAACGGCGCGTCCTCGATGTCCGCGATCACCTTCATGGCGCCTTCGAACATCTCCCGCGCCGACACGGTCGAGCGGTCGGCGAACAGGTGGATGTCCGCACCACCCGAGAACAGCTGCCCCTCGGCCTGAATCACGACCGCCCGTGCGCCTTCCTCACGGGCTCGGTGAAGTCCCGATCGCAGCCCCGCGACGATCCCGTCGTCGAACAGGTTCGTCGGCGGATTATCGAGGGACAGCACTACGACATCGCCCGATGCCGCGTATTTGATCTCACTCACGCGCTTCTCCCTAGGTCCTCATTGACTGGAGGTAAACCCCGGTGCACGGTAGACTAAATCGTCTAGACCGTACCGTCAAGTAACTTCAACGGCCGTCCCGTCCCGGGGTCCGCGGTTAGACTCGGCCTTCGGGAAAAACGTGCGACGCGCCCCGAGATCGGCAGGAGCAGCGGTGAGCGAGCAGCGGACGGGGCCCATTCCTCATAAGGAACGCCTGCTCAGGCAGGGTATGAAGCTCTTCTATGCGCACGGCTATCACGGCACGACGGTTGACGCGATCCTGGAGGCGTCGGGCGTGCCGAAGGGATCGTTCTACTACCACTTCGGGTCCAAAGAGGCCTTCGGCAAGGCGGTGTTGGCGCGGTACATAGAGTTCCAGGTCAACCTGCTCGGCGCGTGGACGGCCAAGGAGGATCTGTCCACGAGTGAGAAGCTCACCGGGTATTACGACGAGATGGTCCAGACGTTCATAAGGTCGGGCTACAGGCTCGCGTGCCTTGCGGGGAAGTTCTCGACCGAGCTGTCGGTGGAAATCGAGAGCTTTCGCGAACAACTCGCCACCAATCTGCACGACTGGCACCTCCGGCTTCGCGACGTGCTCGAAGAGGGGCAGGAGCGCGGCGACGTCCGGCGGGATCGCTCCGCCGAGGAACTCGCGGACGCTCTGCTCGCCATGATCCAGGGCGCATTCGTCATCTCGCTGTCCCTGCGGGAGGACCGGGCACTGCTGTCGATCGGCGCGAGCATCTCAGTACTCATCGATCCGCCGCGGGCCGATGCGTGAGCTCGACCGACCGGGTCTGCTCTTCGTCTGCAGGCACAGGACAAGGCGGTGATCTCGATACGAGCGTCGAGGCGCGCCGGCCACGCGTGCAGTTGAGCGCTTCGCTGCTGGAAGTGCTGCCCGATGGCGGCGGCGCTCCGGACGGTCTTCGCCAGCGGGCTCCATATACCGAAGGCGGCCCGGGTCGTCGAACGACATCTTTACTGGCAGCGCCTGCCACGCCCGGAGTAGCACCTCGCCAGGCGGGGCGCGAACTGTTCCCGGATGATCTGCCTGATGGGCGGGCGCGAAGTGGGCCGTCGACGGGCCTGCCGCCATGCTCCATCACGAGTGCGGTCACTCGCGAGCCGCGGAGCCCGCCTGCGGGTACCGCGGTGGCGCGAGCGACCCAGGCTCGCTCGCCGCGCACGAGGCATCCACAGACGTTGCAAGAGTCCTCAGCTGTCGCCTTCGCGCTTCGGGACGGGAGGCTGCCAGCCCCCTGACACTTCCTTCACCGGCTTGTGCGGGTAGCGGCGCTGAGCGTACTCCTGGGCGTGTGAGCCGGGAAGGACGTAAAGCGTCTCCTGCTTGTCCTGTAGGGGGCGGAGCACAGTATCCATATACTGCTTGCGATCCTCCAGGTACGGCCCGAGGACATCCTCTCCCGCCGGGCACACCGCCAGGCAGTAACCTGACTTGTAACTGGGACGGAACGCCAGGCTCTGCCACATCGAAGCGTTCTCCGAATCCGTGACCTGTGCCCTGAAATCGCTGGCGTCCTCGGCATCGGCGACCGTCTGCGCCCACTCAGTGAAGCCGCTCATGAACTCGCGGTAGTTGTGCGTCATGCAGGCGAAGAAGTCGAAATCCCCCTCCTTGCCGATCGCGCCGACCGGGCACGCGGCTACGCACAGTTTGCAGTCCACGCAAGGGCTGTAGTCCAGCGGCTCGGCGTAGTCGGAGACCTCGGCGTCGACTAGTACGGTCGCGAGCAGTATGAAGTTGCCGTACTTCGGATGGATCACGTTGCGATTGATGCCCATCACGCCCAGGCCTGCCGCCACCGCTACCGTCTTGTGCGCGACTACCCAGATGCGGCCGGGAAAGCGGTCCATCTCCTGTGGAAAGCCCGCAGCCGGGTTCAAGGCGCGGTACCCGGCGTCCTCAAGACCTTGAGCTATCATCCGTGCGGCGTGATTGACCTCGTCGTCGGCCAGATGGAACTCGTGGTTGGCCACACTGCGCGCCGTGGAGCGATAGCTCTCCCGGTTCATCCGCACGACGAGCGAGATCAGGGTTCGGCTGCCCGGCATGGCCTCGATCGCGTATGCCCGCTCTCCCGCGAGATCCGGGTGGTCCAGGCTCACCGCGGCGGCGTCGTCGGCACCGGCACGCAGGCACAGCTCGCGCAGCCAAGCTGCGTCGATGACGGCCGGCGGATTCGACGCGGCTTCCTCAGCGTCACGTCGCGCGAGAACGGCCTGGACCGAGGGGTGCTCGGCCAACTTCGACGGCAGCGTCCGTCGCCTGGGCTGACCGCTTTGATCAGAGGTGTGTACCACGTCCGCCTCCCAGTGGGTTTCGTTTTCCAACTCACAGTAGCGGCCCATGGGTAATAGTCATAGTGGTTACAGATATTTCAGTGGATGGCTCCCGACCTCCGAACAGGCGCGTGGCGGCAGGCTATTTTTCAGCTGTACCCTGAGCACGACCTTCAGCTGGCGCGAGCTGGAAATGAGTGACATCAGAACACTGGTTTCATGCTCATCTCGCGGACGCGATCCGTCCGTGCCGCACCGGCGCCGCTCTGATACGTCAGCACGTCGGTCTCGGTGTGACGGCCCCGGGCTAACCTGGCACGCAGAGCGATGAGCCTGGTCGCTCGCCAAGTCCAGGACGCATCCCGCCGGTTCATCGCGAACCTGATCGGTCATGCAGGACTCGTCTTGTCCGGTGGGCCGGTCGTTGTTCTGAGTGTCCCCCGAGTTGCCGGAGGTTCAAGATCATGTGGTGATTGATCCCGTGAGAGGAACCGATCCGATGGCACCGCCGAGGAAGTACCCGCCGGAGTTGCGGGAACGCGCAGTCCAGATGTATC
>NZ_JAACYW010000780.1 GCF_015356825.1 Catenulispora rubra
TCCAACGTCTCCGTAGTTCGCCACATTCTCGCGGCCTCCGGCCTGGGCAACATCGAACTCCACATCACCGCAGCAAGGGAAACCCCGACCAGCGAACCCGACTGGCATCCCGAAGGCCCCAACCTCGCCGCGCTTCCCTCGGTCAAACGAAGCCTGCTGGAGAAAGCCGCCGACCACGGCGCTACCGTGGCTATAGGGGGAAGCGGAGCAGATGAGCTGCTGGGCACGGTGCGCTACATGTTCGGGGCCTTCACCACCGCGGGTGACTGGCGGGCCCTTCGTTCCTACTGGTCGGACACCATCGGGGAAGACCGCCAGGCGATCCCCGGCGAAGGTTTGGCGCTGGCGACCCGGCTGCTCCCTCGTGCCTGGCGTTCGCACCTGTACTTCGCAACCGAGTGGCCGGAACTGTCC
>NZ_JAACYW010000781.1 GCF_015356825.1 Catenulispora rubra
CGTCCAGCCCCTCGACCGCCCGCACCCCGGCGCGCACCCCAACCGCGCCGGGACGCCCTTGCGCCTGCCGCTGCGTCACCAACCGCAGCGCGCCGGCCGACTGCCGCGCGAACAGCGCGAGCAGGTCGAGCTCGGCCAGGTCGGAACGCGCCTGCGGGGAGGGGTCCAGCACCTCCAGGACGCCGAGCACCCCGGACGCGTCCAGCAACGGCGCCGCCATCAGGGCATTGGGAACGTACTGGGTGGACTCGGCCAGATCGCGGGCGAACCCCTGCTCCCGGTTCAGATCGTCCACCACCATCGGCTCGCCGGAACCGGCGACCCAGCCCGCGATCCCGCGTCCGGCCGGGAACCTGCGGCCGACCAGGAAGTCCTCGCCCTGCCCGGAGACCGCCTGGAAGACCAGTTCCCCGG
>NZ_JAACYW010000782.1 GCF_015356825.1 Catenulispora rubra
CGTCTTCATCTCAGCGGCAGCAAGCGCAGTAACCGCAGCCATTGCTGCGCCGCTCTCTCACCTGTGGCACGCCGTGGACGCCGATCCACGAGGCACTCAGAGCCTGTGGTCGGCACAGGACTACGTCCACCTGATCGCCGCCGCAGAACACGACGCACCGTCCCCGCAGGCCGCCACCGCAATCGCGTTCGCCGCCAAGCAGATTGGGCGACCCTACATTTGGGGTGGAACAGGCAACCCGGGATATGATTGTTCCGGGCTCACACAAGCTGCCTACCGCTCGGCAGGAGTCGATATCCCCAGAGTGGCAACTGCGCAATATGTCGAAGGTGTAAAGATTGAGTTGGATAGCCTTCGGCCCGGGGATCTCGCCTTCTATGGAAGCACGGCATTCGCGCATCACGTCGCAATTT
>NZ_JAACYW010000783.1 GCF_015356825.1 Catenulispora rubra
GTTCTTTCGGCAACACCGTGATCTCCCTCCATGGGCGTGAATGTGTCGATGATTCGGAAGTATTCGGCCGCCGGAGCAGCGGTTGCTTCTCCAGCCGTGCCCAAGGCAGAAGGCTGCGAAGGTCCGGGCGCCGGGACGGCAATCTGGAAGAAGGAACGCCCCTGGGCCCGCGGAGACCATGAGGCCCCGTCCATCGGGTTCGTCACCAGGGAGGCTCCATGCCGTCCACGTCCATCCCCGCCGCCCCGCTGGGCGGCCACAGCCTGCTCGTCCTCATCGTCACCGCCGGCGCGTTGCTTCTGCTGGCCGTGCTGCTGGGCCGGCTGGCCGCGCGCTTCGGCCTGCCGGCGGTGTGCGGCGAGCTGTGCGCGGGGCTCATACTCGGGCCCTCGCTGCTGGGCCACACCATTCCC
>NZ_JAACYW010000784.1 GCF_015356825.1 Catenulispora rubra
ATCCTGGAGGCGTTCGAACACTTCGAGGTGCGGACGCCGACGGTCCCGGTGTGGTCGGCGACGCTGGCCGCGCCGTTCCCGGGGGACGCCGAGGAGGTGCGGCGGGTCTTCGTCCGGCACTTGGTGGAGACCGTTCGGTTCCGGCAGACGATTGAGGGCATGTATGAGGCCGGGATTCGGGCCTTCGTCCAGGTCGGCACCGGGGCTTTGGCGACGGTGATCGGTGATGTGCTCGGCGAGCGGGACCATCTGGCCATCGCGGCGAACGCGCCGCAGCGGGAGGGGATGGCTCAGCTTCGGCGGGTCGCGGCGGCGTTCTGGGCTGAGGGATTCCAGACCAGTGATGCGCTGTTCGGTGGGCGTGCGAAGACGACGCCGGCGAAGCGGCGCAGTGCTCCGATGCAGTTGGATCT
>NZ_JAACYW010000785.1 GCF_015356825.1 Catenulispora rubra
GTCGATATGCGCGGGGTCGTGGCGGCGGGGGAGGCGTCGTCGGTGGCGCTGGTGTCTCATGGAGCTGACGGTCCGCACTACGACTTGCGGCTGCATGGGACCGCCGACTGGCAATGGACCGAGGCTGAGCTGGAGCAGCTCGAACCCAGCTCTCTCGCAGCGCTCCACGTCGGCTCGCTCGCGGCGGTACTGCCACCGGGCGCGCATGAGATCGCCGCTCTGGTACGGCGGGTCCGCCGCACCGCGACGATCAGCTATGACCCGAACGTGCGCCCCGAGCACATGGCGGCTGTCCGGGACGTGCGCGGCCGGATCAGCACACTGATGGAGCTGGCCGACGTGGTCAAGCTCAGCGATGCGGACTTGGCGTGGTTGATGCCGGGGACGTCGCCGGCCGCCTTCGCGCAACGC
>NZ_JAACYW010000786.1 GCF_015356825.1 Catenulispora rubra
GTGTACGAGGACAGTGAAGCCGTGGTGGCCAGCGGCGACGTACTGCTGCTCTACACCGACGGCCTGGTGGAGCGGCGCCGGGTCGGCGACGACGAGACCACCGCGCACCTGCTGGAGCAGACCCGGAACCCGGACGCCGACCTGGACCGGTACGCCGACCGGCTGCTGGAGGGCGCGCGGTCGGACACCGACGACGACGTCTGCGTACTGGCCGTCCGCTTCGAATAGGGCCGCTTCGAATAGGTCCGCCTCGAATAGGTCCGCCTCGATACTCCCGCCACCCGAACCGCGTCCGGCACAAACGTTTGATCCGCCGTGGACGGGTCAATCGGAGGAGGTCGGGCCTGGGGTGGGAATAGCCGGGAAAGCCGGCTACTGGGAAATTTTGGCCGTGGGGGACGGCCGAAGGG
>NZ_JAACYW010000787.1 GCF_015356825.1 Catenulispora rubra
GGAATCGCCTGCCCGTCGCCCATGAAGTATTGCAGCGACAGATTGACGATCAGCGGCATGGTGAGGATGGCGATCACCGAGTTCACCGCGGTCAGGGTGATGTTCAGTGCCACGTCGCCATGCGCCAGGTGGCTGTAGAGGTTGGCGGTGGTGCCGCCGGGCGAGGCCGCCAGCAACATCATGCCGACCGCCAGGGCCGCCTCGAGGGCGAAGCCCTGGACGATCAGGAAACAGGCCATGGGCAGCAGGACGATCTGGCACACCAGGCCGACCAGCACCGGCTTCGGGTAGCGCACCACGCGGAGGAAGTCGGCCGGGGTCAGGGACAGTCCGAGACCGAGCATGATGATGCCCAGGGCGATGGGGAGGAACAGGGTCAGGATGGGATCGGCGGTCATTATTGTTATT
>NZ_JAACYW010000788.1 GCF_015356825.1 Catenulispora rubra
GCCTGGACCTCGGCGAGATCTGGGGCGTCGACGCCTACGCGGGCAAAGTCGAGGTCACCTCCGCGTACGGGTTCGTCGCCGAGATCGCCCCGCAGACCGGCGCCGCCACCGTCACCGACCTCGGGAGCGCGGGAGCGCCGACGGACCCGCAGCTGTGCATGGGAGTCGCCGCCGGCGGCGGTTACGCCTACATCGGCGGCACCGGCAGCATCGCGCGCCACTCGCTGAAGGACGGCACGGTCGTCGACCTCCAGTTCCCCGGCGAGGCGAAGCACGCCGTGGTCCTGGACGGGGTGCTGTACACGTCGCAGTACGACTCCGAGGGCATCTGGCGGTACGACCCGGCCTCAGGCAAGCCACAGCACCAGGTTGCGCAGTTCCCACCGGCACAGAACCGACCGGTGGGC
>NZ_JAACYW010000789.1 GCF_015356825.1 Catenulispora rubra
CTGCCGGACCAGCAGGCCCCACCCGGCCGCGTCCAACGGCCCCGACGGCCGGCACGCCAGCGTCGGCTTCGGCGCGAAGCTGCTCATGTCCGGGTAGCGGTTGCGGCTGTGCAGCAGCCACGCGGTGTCTTCGAGGGCTGACAAGTCCTCAGCGAAGCCCTCCTGCTGCCCGAACCGCAAGTCGTGCCAGCCGCCGGCCAGCGCCGGACAGGAGTCGGCCGACACCTCCTCCAGATACCCGCGCGGGCCCAGATCAGTGCCCGCATACCCGCAGTCCACCGCGATCCGCGCGTACTCCGCCGCGCTGATGAACGGCTCCCGGGCCGAGTAGATCCCGAAGTTGACCGGGGCGGTCGCCACCTTCACCGGCCAAGCCGGCTTTCCCGCCGGCGGATCTGTCACGCGC
>NZ_JAACYW010000079.1 GCF_015356825.1 Catenulispora rubra
GTGCTCGGGGTGGTGCTCGGGGTGGTGCTGGGCGTGCTGCTCGACGAGGTCGGGGGCGGACCGCTCTGGAACTGGGAGAAGAAGTTCCAGACCACTCCCGATGTCCAGGTATGCCAGCCGTCGCCGGTACTGCCGTCGATGGGTCCGGGATCGTGCCCGGCACCGTCGAACGCGGCCCAGACGACCGGATACCCCGACAGGCATCCGCTGTACGCGGTGACGATGTGCGTCAGGCTGCCGTACGCCGGCTCCGGCGGATTCTGCGGTGTGCACTGGTTGTTCCGCACGAACGTGTCACGCAACGCCCGACCGTTCGCGATCGGCAGCACGTTGTCCCGGATGCCGTGCAACCCGATGTAGGCCACCGGCTGCGTACCGCCGCTGCACCCGCTCAGGTTCGCGCCGGAGTACACCGCGACCGCGCGGAAGACGGCCGGCCGCGCACACGCCAGCGCGTACGTCATCGAGCCGCCGTAGCTGAAGCCGGAGGAGAAGACCTGTCCGGTGTCGATGCAGAGCCCTGACTCGAACTGGATGAGCATGTCGTCGACGAACGTCACGTCCTGACCGCCCGGGTTGGCCCAGCCGTTGTTGTTGCCCTGCGGTGCGACGAAGATCGTGCCGTTCCCGGCGGCGTCGGCCAGCTTCCGCAGACCGTAGTATGACCAGTTGTAGCCGTCGGTCCCCCCGGAGTCGACATCGTTCATCGTCCCGCCGACCCAGTGCAGCCCGAAGACCAACCGGTAGGGATGGCCACTGTCGTAGCCGCTGGGCAGCCGCAGGATGTAACTGCGGGTCTGACCACTGCTTTGTATCGTGTGCGTACCACTGGCCAGCGTCGGGGCCTTGCCGCACCCGGAGGACGCCCCGGCCGCGACGGCGTTCGGCGACGCCGCGGCGGTACTGAGGCTTCCGTAGGTCACCAGGGCACTGATGAGGGCCACCACCAGCACCGCTAGCCCGGCGGGCCCGAAGAGGGCTCTGCGCTTCTTCATTTCTCACACTCCATCGAACCGATTCGTGGCGGGAGTTCGAGGGGGATGGTATGACCCTGATAAACAAGGGTCAATCGATGTTTCGTACTCTTCTCATCGCCTCGCATTCAAGACGGTGATCTGACCTGCCTTATCCAACGCCGCCGCCGAGATCGGGCGCTCCGCGCTCGTGAAAGTTTCGTATCTATTGCATCCCGTCGCCACCTCGCGGAGAATCGCAGTACCCGGAGATCATTAGCCTGACAACCAAGGAGGCCCCGGATGTCCCCGAACAGCCGCCCGACCACGGCGCAACGCCTGTGGCGCGGCGTCCTGGCCGTAGCCCTGAGCCTGGCCGCCGGCCCGCTGATGGTGTTCTCCGTCGCGGCGCCGCACGCCCAGGCGCTCGGCAACAACCTGGCGCTGACGCCGCAGATGGGGTTCAACGACTGGAACGCCTACGGCTGCAACGTCTCCGAGTCCCTGATCAAGTCCACGGCGCAGGCCATGCACACCGACGGCATGCAGGCGGCCGGCTACCAGTACGTCAACATCGACGACTGCTGGCTCACCCACAACCGCGACTCCTCCGGACACCTCGTCCCGGACCCCGCCAAGTTTCCCGACGGGATCTCCGGCACCGCCGCCTACGTCCACTCCCTGGGCCTGAAGCTAGGCATCTACGAGGATGCCGGCACCATGACCTGCGCCGGCTTCCCGGGCAGCCTCGGCCACGAACAGACCGACGCGAACTCCTTCGCCGCCTGGGGCGTGGACTACCTCAAGTACGACAACTGCTACTCCGACGGCGTCAACCAGACCAGCAACGGCGGGCCCAGCGCCCAGAGCCGCTACACCACGATGCGCGACGCGCTGGCCGCCACCGGCCGGCCGATCCTGTTCAGCCTGTGCGACTGGGGCTTCCAGAACCCGTGGACCTGGGGCGCCGGCGTCGGGAACTCCTGGCGCACCACCGGCGACATCAACGCCAGCTTCGGCAGCATGCTCTCGATCTTCCACAGCAACGTGGGCCTGGCCTCCTACGCCGGCCCCGGCGCCTGGAACGACCCGGACATGCTGGAGATCGGCAACGGCATGTCCGCCACCGAGGACCGCAGCGAATTCAGCCTGTGGTCGGAGATGGCCGCTCCCCTGATCTCCGGCACCAACGTCGCCAACGCCAGCTCCACGACGCTGAGCACCCTGACCAACTCCCGCGTGATCGCGGTCGACCAGGACTCCCTCGGGAAGCAGGGCACTGAGGTCTCCTCCTCCGGCGGCCTGGACGTGCTGGCCAAGCCGCTGGCCAACGGCGACGTCTCCGTCACGCTGTTCAACGAGAACAGCGGCACCGCCACCATCTCCACCTCGGTCGCGGCGATCGGCAAGACCGGCGCGAGCAGCTACACGCTGACCGACCTGTGGAGCGGCGCGACGTCGACGACCACCGGCGCGATCAGCGCCTCGGTCCCCGGACACGGAACCGTCATGCTCCGGGTCGCCGGCGGCACCAGCGGCGGAGGCGGCGGATCGGGCGCCGGTGAGGTGCATGCCGTCGGCGCCGGCAAGTGCCTGAACGTGCCGAACAGCTCCACCACCGGCGGCACGCAGCTGGACATCAACGCCTGCTCCGGCGCCGCGAACCAGGTCTTCACGCACACCGCCGGCAACCAGCTGGCGGTCTACTCCGGCAGCGGCCAGATGTGCCTGGACGCCAACAACCAGGGCACCAGTCCGGGCACCAAGGTGATCATCTGGTCCTGCAACGGACAGACGAACCAGCAGTGGCTCGTCAACGGCAACGGCACCATCACCGGGGTGCAGTCCGGGCTGTGCCTGGACGTCGCGGGGGCCGGCACCGCCGCCGGGACGCTCGTGCAGCTGTGGACGTGCAACGGCCAGAGCAACCAGCAGTGGACGCTCAGCTGAGCCTGTGACGTTCACCGGCGGTCGGCCGGGCTGGCAGCAGCCCGGCCGACCGCCGATCCGTCAGGAGGCGGACACCCAGTAGTTGTTCACCTGGAAGTTCATGCCGCCGCTCGAAGAGGTGATCTCCCAGCCGAACTGCACGTTGCCGAGCGTGACGTTGCCGATCCAGTGCTCGGAGTTCTCCAGCCACTTCAGGACGGCGAGGATGTCGACCGTGCCGGAGGTGGAGTAGCCGGTGTTCAGGAAGGAGTAGACGTTGTTGGAGCCGTTCCAGCCCTTGTAGACGTTGAAGTTGTAGCCGCCGACCGAGACGTTGGTGACGTAGGAGCCGATCGGACCGATCGCGCCGGTCTTGTTGAGCCACACCATGATCTCGTCCGCGTTCGACGAGTCCCAGATGTCGTACGCGCTCTCGAAGGCGCCGGAGGACGGCACCGAGACGGAGTACCCGGACGTGACGGAGTGCAGCGAGTTGATCGGCGTGCCGACCCACTTGCTGACGTTGGGGTAGGACTTGATGCCGCCGGTGTTCGGCTGGTTCGACCACACGCCCCAGTTGCCGGCGGAGTTCGCCCAGATCGTCTGCGGCCCCGCGCCGCCGCCCCACACGTCGTTGTAGAGCGTGTAGCCGTTGGTGTTCCACGACGCGAACTTGTCCGAGGAGGACCACGTGGCGGCCTGCGCGGGCCCGGCCGCCAGCGCGACGGCCGCCACCGCGGCGGGCACCGCGGTGAGGACGAGCACGCTCCGGCGCTTGAACGTGGGGAGGAGTTTTGCCATGGCGAAGCCTCCGGTCCGGAAAGTGGTGCGGATGAAAGTCGAAGCGCTTCGAATAATCAGGCTGTTACATCCATGAGTCAAGACACTCATGAAGGATGCGCCGGTAAAGAATCAGTCATCGAACAGCAACCACGCGTTCGACGAAAGTGGTCGAAGCGCTTCGACTACAACGTCGGCGACAACCCGGCTTCGATGCGCGCCGCCAGGCTCCGCGCCGCCTCCGAATCCGGGCCCGGCTGCGGGCCCGGCTGCGGGACGAAGATCGCGTCACGCTAGTAGCGCAGCTCTGCGATCGAGTCGCGGATATCGCCCAGGGCCCGGTGATTGCCGGTCCGCTTCGGGGAGTTGGCGCGGGCCCGCGGGTACCAGCGGCGCGCCAGCTCGCCCACCGAGGTGACGTCCACGATCCGGTAGTGCAGATACTCATTCGGCTTCGAACATTGCGACGACTGGTCAGACAGCTGCTTCCGAGCGCCGAGCGAGGATTTCGGCCACGGTCTCGACCACGGTCTGCTCGGAGGTGTCCAGCCACAGGCCGATGTGTGGGGTGTGGCGGCGGAGCTGGTCGTCCAGGGCCGCGATGTCCAGGTCGCCCGGGCGGTAGGCGACCTTGCCGCGGGCTGTTTGCCTGGCCTGGTCTCGTCTTCGAACCGCATCGGGTCGCGGGGCTAGGACCACCACGTGGCAGGGCCGGGTACGGATCGCGGCGACCGTCTCGGGCAGGTGGATGCCGAGGATGATGTCCTGGAGGACGACCGTGAACCCGGCGTCGGCGTACGCGTCGGTGGTCGACGCGGCGAGGGCGTGGCGCAGCCGGAGCTGGCGGACCGCCTCGGGCGGCGGATCGGCGGGGCCCATCTCCGCGCGGCCGTTGACCACCATGCGGCGGAACACGTCGCCGCGCACGTGGGCCGAGGGCTCCAAGCGCTCGGCGAGGGCCTGCGCGATCGTCGACTTGCCCGATGCCTGGATGCCGGTGACGACGAAGACCTCAGCCATCGTTGAGCCGCCCCGAGCGGAACGCGCTGACCTCGAACCCGCCGGCCGCGAACCCCGCCGCCTCAACGGCCTCCCGCACTCCGGCCAGCGCCGCGACGGCCTGGACGTCGGCGGCGGGCACCTCGACGCGCGCCGCCGTGCCGAGGTCGCGCACCCGCAGGTCGGTGACCGGGATGTGGGCCTGCGCCAGCACGGCGCGCAGTGCGGTCTCCGCGCGGTCGACGCGCGCCAAGCGGTGCGGCGTGACCTCGATGCCGTGGCGGATGCGGCTGGCCAGGCACGGGGTGGCGGATTTGTCCCACGTGGGCAGCGACCAGGCGCGGCTGATCTCGCGCACCTCGGCCTTGGTGAGCCCGGCCTCCAACAGCGGCGTGCGGATCCCGCGCTCGCGGCCGGCGGCGATCCCCGGGCGGAACGGGTCTGCGGCGTCGTCGGCGTTGGTGCCGGTGGCGACCCGGTCGAAGCCGTGCTCGGCGGCGAGGGCGACGATGGTGTCCAGGACCTCGGACTTGCAGAAGTAGCAACGGTCCTGGCCGTTGGCGCGGTAGCCGGCGCTGCGCAGCTCGTGGGTCCGCGGTGTCAAGTGCTCAACACCCTGCGATGCGGCGAACGCGCGCGCCGGATCGAGCTCCCCGGACGCGAGACTCTCCGAGACCGCGGTGACAGCCAGAACGTCACCGGGCCCCAGCGCCCGCGCAGCAGCGGCGAGTACGAGGGCTGAGTCGGCGCCGCCGGAGTAGGCGACCGCGAGGCGGCCGTAGCCGCGGACGATGTCGAGCAGTATTTCTGCAGCAGTCACGCGGCACTCCCGATCTGAACGGTCTCCGACCACCGCCGCAGCACCATGCGATCACCGCTGCTGCGGCGGAGGCCAAGAGCACCTGTCTCGACGAACAGCAACTTCTGCAGCGCGTCGCAGTCCTGTGGCCGGACCAGCAGGTGCAGGACGTGGCCGAGCCGGCCCTTCCTCATAACCGCCGGAGTCGCCCACGCGTCAAGCGCCCCGGCTTCCAGCGAGCGCGCGATGACGTGGCCGAGGACCTCGCCGTTGACGTCGTCCAGGTTGGTCTCCAACACGGTCACGATCTCACCGTCGCCACCACCACCGCGCCGCTCGCCGAGGGTCACCGCGACGACGTTCGGCCGGTCGGCGAGGCTGCGCGTGCCCGCGCCGTATCCGGTGGCGCGCACCGTCATCGCCGGAACCGGATCGAAGCGCGCGTTGAGCGCACGCAGCAGCGCCGCGCCGGTCGGGGTCACGGTCTCGCCGGGGATGTCGGTCCCGATGACCGCGGCCCCGGTGAGCAGAGCCAGCGTCGCCGGAGCAGGCGCCGGGATCAGGCCGTGCGCGCTCCGCACGCGGCCCGTGCCCAGCGGGAGCGGCGCGCACACGACGTCGTCGACGCCGAGCGCGTGCATCGCCGCCGCGACGCCGACGACGTCCACGACCGTGTCGTGCCCGCCGAGTTCGTGCAGGTGCACGGAGGCCGGATCGGCGTCGTGGATGCGCGCTTCGACCTCTGCGATCGCCTGCAACGCGGCGACGGCGCGCGCCGCGACCGGCTGCGGCACGGCCGCCGAGGCCAGCGCGATGAGCTCGGCGGCGCGGCGCTCGCTCGCGTGGTCGGTGACCCGGACGTGGACGCGGGTGGCGGCCAGGCCGTGGTCGGTGACGCGCTCGGCGGCCAGGTCCCAGCCGGTCAGCCCGGTGGCCGCGATGGCGGCCCGGACCGGCTCGATCGGGGCGCCGGCGTCGAGCAGCGCGGCGAGCAGCATGTCGCCGGCCAGGCCGGTGAACGGGTTGATCCAGCAGATCACCGGCGGTCCTCCACGGATCTCACGACGACGTGCCCGCGAGGTAGGGAATGGTCTGCGGACCTTCCGGCAGCACGCACAGCCGCGCACCCGCTCCGGCGCGCGCCAGCGCTTCGGCGACCGTGGCGGATATATCAGCGGTCTGTTCCAGGTGCGCGGTCGCGAGATCGGCGTCGCTGAGATGGGAGGTGTGCATCACGACGCGGCTCCCCGACTGGATGCGCGCCTGGATCTGCACCTGCCACTGGTCGGGCACCGTCTCGGGCCGGGCGCTGATGGCGTCGAGCAGCGCGCGCGGCGACGCCGCCGAGGCCAGGACCTCGCGGTAGGAGCCGTGGTCGGGGAAGCCGTCGCGGCACTCGGCGGCGCAGACGATCATCCCGCCCGGCTTGACCACCTGATACGCCGCGGACATGCCCTTCACGGCCTGGTAGAGGTTCTGGTCCAGCGGGAAGCCAGAGTTGGTGGTGACCACGACGTCGAACGGCGCCTCGACCGCCCGCATCGCGGTCCGGCGTGCGAGCGCGGTGGCCGCGGCGTGCATCGGCAGCAGGTCGCCGCCGAAGGCCGCGACGATGTCCTGCTCGCGGTTGAGGACCACGTCGAAGGCGAAGGTCACGCCGGTGGCCTCGGCGATGGCGCGCACGTCGTCGTGGACCGGATTGCCCTGGACGACGCCCCAGGTGGCGCGGGGGTCGCCGATGCGCGAGGCGTCGTGCAGGACCAGGACGGTCTCCAGCGCGGCCAGCCCCGGGGCGACCAGCTTGGGCCCGCCGGAGAACCCGGCGAAGAAGTGCGGCTCGACGAAGCCGGTGGTGATCCGGACGTCCGCTTCGGTCCATTCCCGGTTCAGCCACACCGGGACGCCGGCGCCGAAGGTGCCCGTCCAGGCCAGCTGCCCCGGATCGCGGGCGTCGTGGTTGACGATCCGGACGCTGTCCACGACCTCGTCCCCGAACATCCGCCGCAGCTCGGCCTCGCTGTTGCCGCGGTGGGTGCCGGTGGCGACCAGGATCACCACGTCTTCGAGCCGGACCACACCGTCCAGTTCGGCGAGGATCGCGGGGATCATCAGGTGGCGAGGCTGCGGGCGGGTGCCGTCGCAGGCGGAGATGGCGACGGTCTGGCCGCGACGCACGCGCTCGCGCAGGGGCGGTCCGGCGACCGGGTTACGCAGCGCGTCTGTGAGAACTGCCGTCTGGTCGGCCGCCGCCTGGTGGTGGACGGGTTCGACGACGGTGGTGACCGCCGGATCGACGTCGATGTCGAGGCCTGATTCGCCGTACGCGAGGCGGACTTTCATGCCGACACCTCAGGCACAGCCACGGCTAAAGATGATGTGGACAGGTGGTTGAGCACGAAAGTCAGCTCCGGTTGTACGCGCACGGTATCGATTGTGACAGGGAGCTGATGCGGCACGGCGAGCAGGTCGCAGACCGGGCCCGCCTCGGCGACCGCGCGCGGGCCCCGGATGCGTCGAGCCTCACGCCTCGTCCTCGTCCTGGTGGTCGAAGAGGTGGTCGTGGAACCACTTCTCCGTCGCGCTGATGTGCATGAGCGCGGCGGCCTGGGCCAGCGCCGCGTCGCCGGCGGCGAGGGCGTCGTAGATGGCCTGGTGTTCGGCGATGGTGCGGTCGGCGACGGCGTCGTCGACCATGCCGCGCCAGACCCGGGCCTGCACGGTGCGGCTGGAGATGCCCTCCAGCAGGGAGGTGAGGGTCTGGTTGCCGGTCGCGGCGCACACGGCGCGGTGGAACGCGGCGTCGTGCCGGTTGAGCAGTTCCACGTCGTCCTTGGCCGCGCGCATCGCCGCCAGATGGCCCGCCACCTCGCCGAGCTCCGCGGCGGTGATCCGCCCGGCGGCCACGCCGGTGGCGACCGGCTCGAAGAGCCTGCGCACCTCGGCCAGCTCCAGCTGGGTGTCGCCCTGCAGCAGCTCGAAGGCCGCGCCGAGCCCTTCGAGCAGGACCGCCGGCTCCAGGCTGGTCACATACGTCCCATCACCGCGCCGGATCTCCAGCACCCGTGCGACCACCAGCGCCTTGACCGCCTCGCGCGTCAGGTTCCGGGACAGCCCCAGCTCCGAGGCGAGCTGCTGCTCCGGAGGAAGCCGCGATCCGGGCGGCAGCTCGCCGGACACGATGAGCTCCCGGATGCGGGTGATCGCTTTGTCGGACAGGGACATGAGCGGCAGCGTAACAGAGACATCCCATGTCTTCCCGCCTGGAGCGCCCACCGGATCGAGCGACCCTAGTCAGGCAGAACGACGGACCAGTTCGTGGGACTGCCGACATTCATCGTGCTCGGCATGTCCGAGGTCAGGGCGGGGAATCCAGCGCGCGCTCGCGCCGTCAGCGCCTCGGGGCTCAGCGCGAGGACAGCCTCTTTCTCCTCGGCGACGGGGGCGAGCGTGGCGAACAGGCCGGAGAAGTCCTTGTTCGGTCCGATCATCGTGATCACATCGCCATTGGCCGCCTTGACGCCGATCACCGCACCGCCCAAACGCTTCATCTCGGCCAGCGACTCCTTCACGGAATACCGCGCCTCAACGACCGTCACACCGATCCCCAGGGCCCTGACACGCTCCAACTCGGCCTCGACCTCCGCAGGAACCGAGCCCTTCCACCGCACGATGATCGCCCGATTCGGCGTGTCCAAAGAGACTGCGGCGAAACCCGAGTCAGGATCCTTATCGGCCAGCGCGTGGATCCGATCCGCAGCCTGCGACAACGGCACCTGATCCGCCATCCGCTTCATGACCTCCGGAGTCAGCCCCGGGGTTTTCCATTCGTCCACGTCCGCTTCAGCCCCCTACGTTCTGTAGCCGCCGCACCGCTGAAACTTTCATCGAAGCCCGAGAAACAGCATGCTCAAGACCTGCGAGCCACGCCAGAGACCCCGCTGACCCGTTGACTCCGCCCGAAGCGCACAGGAGATTGCGGACACCGACCCTTCCACCAATGAGGAATCATGCTGTCCAGAACCGGGAAACTCCTGCTCGCCGCAGGTCTCACCGTATCGGCCGTCGCCCTGGGCCCGGCTGCCACCGCCTCGGTCGCGGCGAGCCCGGCCGCGGCGGCAGCGCCCGCCGCGAGCACCGGCCACACGCTGCGGCCGGGCACCCGCTTCGCGGTCACGCCCGACAACGAGGCCGAGCGCCAGGCACTGACCGACCTGCGCCAGGGGGACTTCACCGACGCCGCGGCCATGGCGAAGCTGGCCAGCTGGCCGGAGGCGACCTGGTTCACCGGCGGCACCCCGGACCAGGTGCGCAGCCAGGTCCGGGCGGCCGTCCGGACCGCCGCGGCCGAGCGGGCCGTCCCGGTGCTGGTCGCCTACGACATCCCGCTGCGCGACTGTAGCCAGTACTCCTCCGGCGGCGCGGCGTCCGACGCCGCCTACCAGCAGTGGATATCAGCGTTCGCACAAGGCGTCGGCTCCAGCCGGGCCGTGGTGGTCGTCGAGCCCGACGCGCTGGCGAACCTGCCCTCGGACTGCAGCGCCACCATCGACCCGACCGGGACCCTGACCGCCGGGCGCATCGCCGACATCAACTACGCCGTATCAGCGCTCGAAGCCAAGCCGCAGACCGTCGTCTACCTCGACGCCGGGAACAGCCAGTGGCACTCCGTCGGGGACATGGCGCACCGCCTGATCCAGGCCGGCGTCGGCCAGGCCCAGGGCTTCTTCCTGAACGTCTCCAACTACCAGCCGACCGACCAGACCGACCACTACGGCACGTGGATCTCCCAGTGCCTGTGGTTCGCCACCGACGGCCCGGCCTGGGCGGCCGGACACACCGACTACTGCGCCAGCCAGTACTACTCCTCAGCCGCGCCGAACGACGGCAAGCCCGGCGACGCGGTGTCCCCGACCGACCCGAGCACCTGGCACTGGACCGACGCCTGGTTCACCCAGAACGTCGGCACGCCCCCGCCCGCGCAGCTGACCCACTTCGTCGCGGACACCAGCCGCAACGGCCGGGGCGCCTGGACCCCGACGCCGGGCAAGTACACCGGCGACCCGCAGGTCTGGTGCAACCCGCCGGGCCGCGGCATCGGCGCCGAACCCACCGCCGCCACCGGCGTCGCGCTCGTCGACGCCTACCTCTACATCAAGACCATCGGCGAGTCCGACGGCAGCTGCACCCGCGGCACCGCAGGACCCGGCGACCCCGAATACGGCGGCACGGTCGACCCGGCGGCCGGCGCCTGGTGGCCCGCGCAGGCGCTCACCCTCGCCGAGAACGCGGTGCCGGCGCTGACCTTCAATCCCCGCCTGTTCTCCTGACCCGGCTCGGCGCGGTCGGCCGCAGGAACGCCGGCCGCGCCGACGGCCGCGGGGCAGGGCCCGTACTCCCCCGCAGCGAGATCGGCGGCACGAACAGCCGGTGCCGCGCGGGGGCGTCCGGGTCGGCGATGCGCTCGGTGAGCAGATCCATCGCGACGGCGCCCATCTCCATCGACGGCACATCGGCCGCGGTCAGCGCCGGGTGGAACTCCTCAGCCCACTGATCCGCCGCGACCCCGGCGATGGAGAACGTCCTCGGGATCTCGTGGCCGGCCCGCTCCAGCCCGCGCTGGACGCCCGGCAGCGCCGCCTCGTTGACGGTGACGATCGCGGTCGTCCCGGGCCGCGCGGCCAGGATCTCCGCCACGCAGCGCTCGCCCCCCGCGACATCGTCCTCGCAGCAGAACTCTGATCCGCTAACCTCGCGCCGGTCGACCGCCGCGGCGAACCCCTCCTGCGCCCGCCGCCCGGGACCGTAGCCGGCCGCCACCATGCCGGCCGGCCGGTTGACCAGCGCGAGGTGCCGGTGGCCGAGGTCGACGAGGTGGTCGACGCACTCGCCGACCAGGCTCGCGTAGTCCTCGTCGACCCACCACGTCCCGTCCGGTTCGGCGATTCGGCCGATGGTCACGAACGGCATCCCGGTCTGCGCGAGGCGGTCGACGCGCGGATCCTCCAGCCGGATCTCCATCAGGATCACGCCGTCCACGCGCCGCCCGCCGACCAGCCGCTCGAACGAGCCGTCGTGGTCGCCGCCGGACGGCGAGAGCAGCACGTCGAGGTCGACCAGCGCCGCGGCCTCCACGACGCTGGCGACGAAGCCCAGCTGCATCGACGTCAGCCGGGCGCCGGCCGGCGGGATCACCAGACCCACCGTGCGGGTCCGTCCCTCCTTCAGCGCGCGGGCCGTGGCGCTGGGGCGGTAGTCGAGCTCGTCGATGACCGCCTGGATGCGCCGCCGGGTCTCCTCCGAGACCGGCCGCTTGCCGCTGAGCGCGTACGACACCGTGCTGCGCGCCACCCCCGAGCGGCGCGCTATCTCTCCGATGTTCATGGTCCTCCGCGGTCGACACACCTCGAACCGATCACTGGTCCGAAGTCTACGGCCGCCACAAGGATCTCAACGGGCCGTGAAGTCCTGGTTGCCTCCGGAGGTGTTCTTGCACTGCCACTGGTCGAGTTGCTGGCCCAGGTTGTTGCCGGCACCGTAGACGTCCAGGCACAGACCGCTGGCCTGGTTCCGGAACGAGTAGCCGCCGTCGGACTGCTGGACGGGGAGCCACAAGCTGCTCGCCGCGCGGTTCGGCACCTGCTGCACGATGTCGGGCTGACCAGCGGTCGTGGAGCCGCCGGACACCGTCACGTCGTCGCCGGAGTTCTGGGCCTGAAGCTCGCCGTAGCCGCCGGACACCGGCACGAACTGGAACTGCTGGTTGGTCTGGCCGTTGCAGGTCCACTGGTCGATCGCGGCTCCGGCCGCCCCGGTGGCGCCGTAGACGTCCAGGCAGAGGCTGTCGTTTCCGATGACCAGGTGGTGATAGCCGGTCGGGAACCCGGTCGTCTGGCCCTGCCCGATCTTCCACTCGTCGGAGCCTGCGGTGGTGCAGGCGGTCTGGACGATCCCCACGCCGCCGGCGGTACTGCCTCCGTTCGGAGCTACACACTGCCCCGAATTCTGTGCCACCACCTGGTAGACGCCGGTCCCCACCGCATGGAGCGCGAACTGTTCGTCGGTGCCGTAGGTACACGGGCTCTGAGTCACCGTCGTCCCCGCCGCCACGCAGTCGCCGGGCGTCATCGGACGGATGTAGTACGTGCTGCTGCCCGCCGACGTCGGGACGAACTGGAACTGCTGATCGGCCCCCGTCCGGCACGAGCCCTGATCGAACTGCGCGGAAGCCACGGTGGTGAAAGCGGGGTTCTCCATGCACAGGTTGTCGCCCTGGTTCACCACGCTGCTGCTGAACCCCTGCGCGAAACCGGGCAGCAGGTAGACCGCGAACGCGTCGTGCGAGGCCTGGAAGCTGAAGGGCAACGTCACCGACCCGCCGGAAACGCTGACGACCTGATCCGACACCACCTGCGGCGCGGTGAGCGCGGCCTGGTCCGGGATCCGGTAGACGACGGCTTCGACCGTGCCGTTGTTCGCCAGCCAGGGCACCGACGACAACCCGTTGAACGTCACCGACGCAGAACCGGTGTAGCCGTTCGAATCCCCGACGACGGCCACCGCGCGCCGACGGGCACTGTCCTCCGACGCTGAGATCGCCGTGGATCCGACCTGGCCGGAGGTGGAGACCAGGGAACCGGTCATGTCGGCGTAGGCCCTCATGGTCCACCAGTTGCCGGTGTACGCGGCGCCGCCGCTCGCGTTCGGATCGATGACCCCGGTCAGGTTCGGCGAGATGCAGCACTGCCAGTTGCCGCGCATCGCGTTGGTGTATCCGGACTGCGCGAACCGCGCCAGATACCAAGCCGTCACTCCGGCGGTCTGCCGGTCAGAAGGCTGATATTCGTTGGCTGACAACGGGATCGGGTTGAGCCCGGCCGATGAGATCGCGCCGTTGAGGGACTGGGAGACCGTGACCGGATCGTCCACGTCCCCCTCGTCGTGGTTGGTGATCATGTCCGGCACGGTCCCGGCGGCCTTCACGTGCGCCAGCCACGTCTGCCACTGGGCCGACCGGCTCTGCGGCGTGTAGGCGAACGACGGCCCGACGATCTGCGCGCTGGGCGCGATCCGCCGGATCTCCCGATACGCGGTGTCCCACATCTGGAAGTACTGCGCGCTGTTCACACCGCGCGTCCAGAAGACCGAGATGTCCGGCTCGTTGTCGATGTCGTAGGCGAATTTCACACCGGAGGCCTGCAACGCCCCGACCGTCGAGTCGATGAACGAGACCCAGTTCGAGCAGTCGCCGTTGTCGCACGGGTAGGTCGTGTTCGAGGGCTGGCCGCCGTTCAGCCCGTACATGTCCGTGACCAGCACCTGGTACTGCGCGTGGTACGGGGGTTGGGTGAGCCGGCGCGCCTGCGCGATGATCGAGGCGACGTCGGCCTGGCTGGCGGAGCCGTACTTGTAGCCGTCCTTGATCCAGCCGCCCGAATACCAGCCGCCGCCCCGGTGCGCCGTGACGCCGAGCGGCTGCAGGTACTGGTCGGCCGGTTGGGTGCCGTCGACGGTCAGGCCGTAGAGGAAGCCCTCCCCCACGCCGGTGGCCGGGCCGGTCGGAGCCGCGAGGTTCACGCTCAGCGCCGGGTCCGCCGCGGCCTGCCCGCGCGCCGCGGAGAACGACGGGACCGCCAACGCCAACACCACGGCGGCCGCCATCGCGATCCGCCTCATGCTTGATCGAACTCTCATCCGACACTCCCTGGTCGAATCGATTCGCGCGCCCGGCCACGAAAGGGCCGGGCGCGCTCACGCAGATCTGGCGAAAGGTCCTAGCCGAGGGTCCATTGCTGGTTGCTCTGGCCGTTGCAGGTCCAGAGCTGGACCAGGGTGCCGTTGGCGGTTCCGGCTCCGCTCACATCAAGGCAGAGTCCTGACTGCACGCCGGTGATGGTGCCGTTGGAGTTGAGGGTCCACTGCTGGTTCGTCTGGCCGTTGCAGGACCACACGATCGCCTTGGTGCCGTTGGTGGTGCCCTTGTTGTTGGCGTCCAGGCACAGGGTGCTGCCACCGACCGTGATGGTCAGCTCGTTCGAGGAGTTGTGCGTCCAGGTCTGGTTGGCCTGGCCGTTGCAGCTGTAGATCTGCTGCTGGGTGCCCAGCGTGGTGGTCGAGTTCGGGTCGTCCAGACATTTGCCTGCACCCACCGCGTGCAGCGCGGAGCCGTTCGGCGGCGGAGGAGTGGTGCCGCCGCCCAGGGCGGTCGCCGTGGCGCTGTAAGCGGGCTTGGGCTGGTCGTTCTGGTCGTACATGGTGGCCGCACCGTAGCCGGGGAAGGCGCCCGGGATCCAGGAGTGCGCGTCGTCCACGCCCCACTGCGAGACGCCGACGCAGCGGCTGACGGCGAGGCAGTCCTTGACCACGGTCGAGTAGTCGTTGGCCTGCTGTTGCAGGCTCGACGAGCCGGCCGGGAGCTGGATGCGGTCATCGAGCTCGGTGACCGCGACGTCCAGGCCGAGCGCCGCGAAGCGCTGCATGTTCGCCTGCATGCTGGACGGCACCTGCCCGACGATGAAGTGGCTCTCCAAGCCGATGCCGTTCAGCGGCACGCCCTGCGCCAGCAACGACTTCGCCAGGTTGTACATGCCGTCGCTCTTGGCGTTCTCGCCCTCGATGTTGTAGTCGTTCAGGTAGAGCTTGGCGTTCGGGTCGGCGGCGTGCGCCGTGCGGATCGCATCAGCGATGTAGCCGGTGCCCATGGCGTTGTAGAAGACGTCCTGACGGAGGCTGCCGTCCTCGTTGAAGGGCTCGTTGACGACGTCCCAGGCGTAGACCTTGCCCTTGTAGTGCGTCGCCTCGGTCGTGACGTGCGCTTCCATGACGCCCTGGACCTGGTTCGACGGCAGGCCCGACACCCACCCGGGCAGCTGGCTGTGCCAGACGAGGTTGTGGCCGCGCACGCGGGCGTTGTGGCTCTGTGCCCAGGAGACGATCTGGTCGCCGGGCCCGAAGTTGTAGGAGCCGTTCGACGGCTCGGTGGTGTCCCACTTCATCTCGTTGCCCGGTGTCACCATGTCGAACTGGGCCCCGGCGATAGTGATCTCGCCACTGATGTTCAGGTCGCCGTCGGTCAGCGCGGTGCCGAAGTACCGGTTCTGCGCTTCGGCCAGGCTGCGCAGCGATGTCGCCGCGGCGGCCGGCTGGGTTGTGAGGGCCGCCGCGAGGGGGACCGCCAGGACGGCCGCGGCCGCCACGGCGAGACTGCGGGCAAGACTGCGACGTGCCGGGATTCGTTTGTGGATCATTGAGAACTCCGCTGATCGGACATGACTGGGAAGCAGCTCGCGATGATCGGCCCGGCATCCGTGGTGGGCGAAGCTGCGAGTCACACGAAAGCCCGCAACACGCGCCCGTGTCAACAACAATCAGCCAGCGTCGCGAAGCGACTCCATAACGGGTGGTGGTGGGCGACGGGTGGGAGAAAGTTTCGTAGCTCCGCCGAAACAACATGACTGGTCATCAGAGAGCTCTTGACAGAACACGCAACGTGCAGCACCGTCTACCGCCGAGACATCCCCGCTACATCCGCTCTGGCGAGCGATGAACGCGGGCCGAAATGTTAGCGCTAACATTCCGCCGCTTCGGACCGGCAGCCGAAGGCGTCGGAGGGTGGCGCCCTTCATCACCACGAGTCGCGTTCAAGGAGCTCAGATGACACACAGTGCACTGCTGTCCGGTAGACCGCCCGCCCGTCACCGAATGCGAGCGCTAACATTCCTCGCGGCAGCGTTCCTGCTCGTGGTCGGCGTCGTGGCGACCGGGATGGCCAACGCCACCCCGGCCCGCGCGGCGACCACAGGCCCCTGCGACATCTACGCGTCCGGCGGCACCCCCTGCGTGGCCGCGCACAGCACCACCCGTGCGTTGTACGGCGCCTACAACGGCTCGCTGTACCAGGTGCGGCGCTCCTCGGACAACGCCACGACGAACATCGGCGTGCTGAACGCCGGAGGCTTCGCGAACGCCGCCGCGCAGGACTCCTTCTGCGCCAACACGACGTGCGTGATCACCGTCATCTACGACCAGTCCGGGCGGGGCAACAACCTCACCCAGGCGCTCGGCGGCGGCGCGGCACCCGGCGCGGACAACCTGGCGGTCGCGAACGCCGACCCGGTCTCGCTGAGCGGGCACAAGGCGTACGGCGTCTACATCCCGGCCGGTACCGGCTATCGGGACGACTCGACCAACGGTATCGCCACCGGTGACAACCCCGAGGGCGAGTACGCGATCTTCGACGGCACGCACTACAACGGCGGCTGCTGCTTCGACTACGGCAACGCCGAGACCAACAACAACGACGACGGCAACGGCACCATGGAAGCCATCTACTTCGGGAACATCCGGGTCTGGGGCTACGGCTCCGGAAACGGCCCGTGGATCATGGCCGACATGGAGAACGGCCTGTACTCCGGCCAGAACGCCGGCTTCAACGCCAACGACCCGAGCATCTCCGACCGGTTCACCACCGCGATCATCAAGGGCGGCGCGAACCAGTGGGCCATCCGCGGCGGCAACGCGCAGTCCGGAAGCCTGTCCACGTTCTACTCCGGCCCGCGGCCCAACGTCTCCGGCTACAACCCGATGCGTAAGCAGGGCGCCATCATCCTGGGCACCGGCGGCGACAACAGCCGGGGCTCGGACGGCACCTTCTACGAAGGCGTGATGACCTCCGGCTACCCGTCGGACGCCACCGAGAACTCGGTCCAGGCCAACATCGTCGCGGCGGGATACTCCACCGGCGGCACCACTCCTCCGCCGAACGGCACGGCGTTGCACGCGGTCGGCGCGGGCCGGTGCCTGGACGTCCCGAACGCGACCACGACCGGCGGCACCCAGGTGCAGATCTACGACTGCAACGGCCAGAGCAACCAGAGCTTCACCCACACCTCGGGCGGCACGATCACCGTCACCGACTCCGGCACCACCGACTGCCTCGACGCCAACAACAAGGGCACGGCCAACGGCACCAAGGTGATCATCTGGCCCTGCAACGGGCAGACCAACCAGCAGTGGACGTTCAACTCGAACGGCACCATCACCGGGGTTCAGTCGGGACTCTGCCTCGACGTGAGCGGCGCCGGAACCGCCAACGGCACGCTGGTCCAGCTGTGGACCTGCAACGGCCAGAGCAACCAGCAATGGACCCTCAGCTGATCCGGACGATCCGGATCGGCTGGACCAGCTGGACCAGCTGGACCAGCCGACCGCCGCGAGCTCAGCCGAACAAGCGACGCTGGATCTCGCGGCGGTAGTCCTCCAACGTGTTGTCGATGTGGACGGCGGCCGCCTGCGCCGCGGCGTCGGGGTCGCCGTCCCGGATCGCGTGGAAGATCGCGGTGTGCTCGGCGACGGCCTCCGGCGCGTGGCCGCCGACCGTGCCGTGCAGCCCGATGATGCTGGACTGCCGTTGCAGCCGGCGGGCCTCGCGGACCGAGGCGACCAGGAACGCGTTGTGCGACGCGGCGGCGACGCCGAGGTGGAAGTCGTCGTCGCCGCGGTCGAACAGCTCCGTCCGGCCGCTCACGTGGCCCTCCCGGCACAGGTCGGCCGCGGCCTCGATGGCGTGCAGATCGGCCGGGATGGCCCGGGTCGCGGCCAGCCGGGCGGCCTCGGTCTCCTGGATCCGGCGGAACTCGAAGAGCATGTAGACGTGGTCCAGGTCGGTCGGCAGGAAGAAGCCGCCCCAGCCGGCCGAGCCGAGCATCCCCTCGTCGTCGGAGACGTAGAGGCCGCGGCCCTTCTGCGCGCTGACCCGGCCGAGCGCGGAGAGGATCTTGACCGCCTCCCGGACCACGGTCCGGCTGGTGCCCAGCTGCGCCGCCAGCTCGTTCTCGGTCGGCATCCGGTCCCCCGGCCGCAGGCCGGACTCGGCGATGAGCTCCAGGATCCGCTCGGCCGCGAGCTCATAACCCGGCCGGTAGGAACCGCTGCCCGGACCGCCGTCCGCGTCGTGCGAAGTCAGGCTCACCATGCCGGAGAACATACACCTCGATCGAAACATCCACGCGATGTGTATGACTCATAAAATCCGCCGGTCACTCACCACCAGGTGAAGACGGCAGCGTTAAAGAATCTTGACGATAAGCATGCTCATTCTCTTGACGAGGCAGGCTGTTAGGACTCTGATGAGGGTTCAAAGTCAGATACAGATCAAAGTCAGACACATTTCTTCACGTTCTCACAGCGAGGAAGGACCATGATCCCCACCATCCGCCGACGCGGCGGCTCCTCCCGTCCTGCGATCCTGGCGGCCGCCGTCACACTCGCCACGGCCGCCTTCGGCATACCGGCCGTGTCCCACGCCGCCACCGCCGCCACCCTGTACGCCTCCCCCACCGGCAGCGGAACCGCCTGCTCGGCCGCCGCGCCGTGTTCGATCACCCAGGCGCAGTCCTCGGTGCGGTCGATGAACACGAACATGAGCGGCGACATCGTCGTGCAGCTCGCCGGCGGCACCTACCGGCTGTCGGCGCCGCTGGTCTTCAACGCCTCCGACTCCGGCACCAACGGGCACAACGTCATCTGGCAGGCGGCGTCCGGCGCGGCGCCGGTGCTGTCCGGCGGCCAGCAGGTGACCGGCTGGACGCTGCACGACTCCGGCGCGAACATCTGGTCGGCGCCGGTGTCCACCGGGACCGACTCCCGGCAGCTCTACGTGGACGGCGCGCTCGCACCGCGGGCCGCGATCCCGATCTCGCGCAGCGACGTCCAGATCACCGCGAACGGCATGACCATCGTGAACTCGGCCCTGAACTACCTGGCCACGCTGCCGGAGCAGAACCGGATCGAGCTGGAGAGCCAGAACTCGTTCACCGACCGCTTCGCGCCGGTGTCGGGCATCAGCGGGACCACGATCACGATGCAGCAGCCGGCCTGGAACAACAACAACTGGGGATACGACACCCTGGCCAAGCCCTTCGCCGGCGGCCAGGTATACCTGGAGAACTCGTACTCGTTCCTGAAGAACGCCGGGCAGTGGTACCTCGACCCGCAGGCCGGCCAGCTGTACTACAAGGCCGCCGCCGGCCAGTCGCCCGGCAGCCACGACGTCGAGCTTCCGCGGCTGACCTCGCTGATCCAGATGAGCGGCAGCTACAGCACCCCGGTCTCGCACATCGCCTTCCAGGGCCTGGCCTTCGAGCACACCACCTGGCTCGGGCCGGGCAGCTCGATCGGCTACGCGGACCAGCAGACCGGCACGTTCCTGGCCAAGCAGTACAGCCAGCCGTCCGACTTCCTGACCTCCTGCCAGTCCGGCTGCCAGCTGTTCGAGGCCACCCGGAACAGCTGGAACCAGGCGCCGGCGGCGGTCCAGGTCTCGGCCGCGGCGAACATCAGCTTCAGCGGCGACACGTTCACCCACCTCGGCCAGGTCGGGCTCGGCATCGGCAACGACGCGGACGCCGTGGCCTCCGGCGTGGGCCTCGGGGCCGCCTCGGTCACCGTCGACCACAACACCTTCACCGACGACTCCGGCGCCGGGATCGTGGTCGGCGGCGTGGAGCCGGACGCGCATCACCCGTCGAACCCGGCGATGACCGTGCAGAACGTCACGATCACCAACAACCTGGTGACCGGCGTCGCCGAGGACTACAAGGACATGCCGGGCATCCTGTCGACGTACGCCACGCACACCGACATCGAGCACAACGAGGTGTCGAACCTGGCCTACGACGGCATCGACGTCGGCTGGGGCTGGGGCATGAACGACCCCGGCGGCAGCCAGGACTACGTCAACCGCGGCACGTACAACTACCAGCCGATCTACACCACGCCGACGACGCTGAAGAACACCGTCGTCAGCTACAACAAGGTGCACGGGACCAAGAAGGTCTTCCACGACGGCGGCAGCATCTACAACCTGTCCGCCAACCCCGGCGGCGTGATCGACGACAACTACATCTACGACAACCAGAACACCGTCGGGCTGTACCTGGACGAAGGCTCCCGCTACCTGACGCTGACGAACAACGTCGTGCAGGACACCGGGGTGTGGGCGTTCACCAACGCCAACTCGAACAACAACACGAACGACAGCACCTTCTCCTACAACTGGTACAACTCCGGCGCCACGAACGTCGCGACCGGCTCCCCGCACAACAACGTGCTGACCGGGAACACCCAGGTGAGCGGCAGCTGGCCGAGCGCGGCCCAGCAGGTCATCAACAACTCGGGGGTCTCCGGCGGTACCACTCCTCCCCCGCCGACCGGAGGCGCCCTGCACGCCGTCGGCGCGGGCAAGTGCCTGGACGTGCCGAACTCCAGCACCACCGGCGGCACCCAGCTGCAGATCTACGACTGCAACGGCCAGAGCAACCAGAGCTTCACCCACACCTCGGCCGGTGCGCTCACCGTCACCGACTCCGGCACCACCGACTGCCTGGACGCCAACAACAAGGGCACCACCAACGGCACCAAGGTCATCATCTGGACCTGCAACGGCCAGACCAACCAGCAGTGGACCCTCAACTCCAACGGCACCATCACCGGCGTCCAATCAGGACTCTGCCTTGACGTCAGCGGAGCCGGAACCGCCAACGGCACCCTGGTCCAGCTGTGGACCTGCAACGGCCAGAGCAACCAGCAATGGACCCTCAGCTGAGCCCGGATTCGGCGATGCCAGGTCGAATCGATTCGAGAACCGTCACATCTCGGAGGTGAAACAGTGTTCAGATCCATCCTCACAGGAGTCCGCAGACCCCTGCGCCCGGTGCTGATGCTCGCGTTCGCGGCCATCCTGGCCGTGGCCGGGATGCAGGTCGGGGCGACGACGGCGCGCGCCGCGAGCTCGCTGCCCTGCGACGTCTACGCCAGCGGCGGGACGCCCTGCGCCGCCGCGTACAGCACCGTGCGCGCGCTCTACGGCTCGTACAACGGGCCGCTCTACCAGATCCAGCGCTCGTCGGACGGCAGCCACCTGGACGTCGGCCTGCTCGCCGCCGGCGACTACGCCAACGGCGCCGCGCAGGTCTCGTTCTGCGCCAACACCAGCTGCACCATCACCAAGCTCTACGACCAGACCTCGCACCACAACGACATGCCGATCTCCTCGGGCGGGTTCTGGCACGGCCCGGGCCCGAACGGTTCGGACGTCGGCGCGGACGCGATGGCCCTGCCGGAGACCGTGAACGGCCACCAGGTGTTCGGCGTCAAGGTCCATCCCGGCGTCGGCTACCGCATCGACAACACCAATGGCGTGCCCACCGGTTCGCAGCCGGAGGGGGTGTACATGGTCACCTCCTCCAACTACTACAACTCGCAGTGCTGCTTCGACTTCGGCAGCGCCGAGACCGACCACAGCGACGACGGCAACGCGACGATGAACGCCATCGAGTGGGGCAACGCGTGCTGGTTCGGCGGCTGCACCGGGCCGGGGCCGTGGGTGGAGGCCGACCTGGAGAACGGCATGTACAGCACCAACACCGGCCCGAACACGGCGAACAACCCCGGTGTGAACCATCCGTTCGTGACCGCCCTGGAGAAGAACAACGGGACGTCGAACTTCACGCTGAAGAACGGTGACTCGACGACCGGCGGCCTGACGACGACGTATTCGGGGCCGTTGCCCAACAACTATTCGCCGATGAAGGTCCAGCCCGACGTCGAGCTGGGCACCGGCGGCGACAACAGCAACGGCGGCCAGGGCGAGTTCTTCGAGGGCGCCGTCACCACCGGCTTCCCGTCGGACGCGACCGAGAACGCGGTGCAGGCGACCATCACCAGTGCCGGCTACTCGGCGCCGGCCCCGCCGCCCGGCGGCGCGCTGCACGCGGTCGGCGCGGGCAAGTGCCTGGACGTGCCGAACGCGAGCACGACCGGTGGCACGCAGCTACAGATCTATTCGTGCAACGGCCAGAGCAACCAGACGTTCGCCCACACCTCGGGCGGTGCGCTCACGGTCACCGACTCGGGCACCACCGACTGCCTCGATGCCAACAACAAGGGCACCACCAACGGCACCAAGGTCATCATCTGGACGTGCAACGGCCAGACCAATCAGCAGTGGAACCTGAACTCCAACGGCACCATCACCGGGGTTCAGTCAGGGCTCTGCCTGGACGTCGGCGGCGCTTCGACCGCCAACGGCGCCCTGGTCCAACTCTGGGCCTGCAACGGCCAGAGCAACCAGCAATGGACGCTCGGCTGACCTTCTCCCACATACCGCCGGGGCGGCGCTGAGGGAACGCCGCCCCGGCCCCTCGAAGGGACCCCCATGTCCTCCTCGTCTTCCTCCCGCTTCCCCGTCAGCCGTCGCACTCTCCTCACCGCCGGAAGCGCCGGCGCGGCCGCCGCCTTCGGCCTGCTGCGCTTCGCACCCTCGGCCTCGGCGACCACCGGCCCGCAGAGCTACACGGCGTCGTGGTCCTCCGTGGATCAGCACCCGCCGACGCCGGAGTGGTTCCAGGACGCCAAGTTCGGGATCTACTACCACTGGGGCGTGTTCTCCGTCCCGGCTTTCAGCAGCGAGTGGTATCCGCGCAACATGTACAACGCGGGCTCGATCGAGAACCAGCACCACATCGCCACCTACGGGGACCCGTCGGTGTGGCCGTACCACAACTTCATCCTCGGGGCGAACGACAAGGCGGGGAACTACACGAAGTTCGCGCCCAAGCTGACCTCGGCCGGCGGTAACTGGGATCCGAACGCCTGGGCCCAGCTGTTCAAGGCCGCCGGCGCCAAGTTCGCCGGTCCCGTGGCCGAGCACCACGACGGCTACTCGATGTGGAACAGCCAGGCCAACGAGTGGAACTCGGTGAAGACCGGCCCGAACCTGGACCTGGTGAGCCTGCACGCGCAGGCGATCCGCGGGCAGGGGCTGAAGTTCATGACGTCCCTGCACCACGCGTACCACTTCCTCGGCTACTACCAGTACGTTCCGCAGCAGTCGACCGCGACGCTGCAGAAGCTGTACGGGCAGATGGGCTCCACGGCCGAGAACCAGTTGTGGTTCAGCAAGCTGGTCGAGGTGATCAACGGCTACCAGCCGGACATGATCTGGCAGGACTTCGACCTGAACAACGTCCAGGAGTCCGAGCGCCTGGCGTTCCTGGCGTACTACTACAACCAGGCCGTGTCCTGGAACAAGGACGTCGTGGCCACCTACAAGGACGGCTTCGACACCTCCGGCGAGGTCTTCGACTTCGAGCGCGGCGGCCCCGGCGGCCTGCTCACCCCGTACTGGCTCACCGACGACTCGATCTCGTCCTCCAGCTGGTGCTACACCGTCGGCATCGGGTACTACACGACGCAGGCGCTGCTGCACGCGCTGATCGACCGGGTCGCCAAGGGCGGCAACATGCTGCTGAACATCGCCCCGATAGCCGACGGCACGATCCCCTCCGGCCAGCAGACCATCCTGCTCGGCATGGGCGACTGGCTCGGCCGCTTCGGCGAGGCGGTCTACGCGACTCGCGCGTGGAGCTCGTACGGCGAGGGGCCCACGGCGATGGGCGGCGGATCGTTCTCCGGGCCGAAGGCGGGGACCCCGCAGGACGTCCGCTTCACCCGGAGCAAGGACAACACGGTCCTGTATGCCACGGCCTTGGGCTGGCAGGGCGGCACGATGACCGTGAACACGCTGAACTCCAACCAGATCAATCTCAGCACCCTGACCTCCGCGCAGCTGCTGAACAACGCGGCGGGGACGTACGTCAACCTGCCATCGCCGGTTCAGGACGCCAGCGGCCTGCACTTCACGATGCCCTCGTCCAACGCGCCCTTCAACGCCCTGGCCTACACGGTCAAGCTGACGTTCTCCGGCCAGATCCCCACGCTGGGCGCAGGCAGCCTCCCGACCGGCTGGGCGAAGATCGTCAACGCCACCACCGGCCTCGTCCTGGACAGCGGCGGCGGCGTGGCCTCCGGCTCGAACCTGAAGCAGTGGACCTACGACGGCAGCACGAACCTCCAGTGGCAGCTGGTGCCGCTCGGCGGCGGCTACTACCGGATCGTCAACAACACCAACGGCATGGTCGCCGACAGCTGGGGCAACACCGCCAACGGCGCCCCGGCCCGCCAGGCCACCTGGAACGGCGGCAACAACCAGCAGTGGAGCCTGACCGGCGCCGGCAACGGCCGCTACCACATCATCAACCGCGGCACCGGCACCGCACTCGACGGCGCGGGGAGCACGACGGCGGGGTCGACGACGGTCATGTGGAGCCCGAATTCGAGCACGAACAACGAGTGGACGATCGTCGCGGTGTGATCGCGGGAGCAGCGCGACTGCAGTTTGCGCTGGCGGCCGGCGGTATCGGTGTGCACGCCCGCGCACCGGTGCGGCCAGGCTGCCAGCGCGAAATGAGTCTCTCAACCGAGCGGCGTCCCCCTGCGAGGTCATCCAACCATGCGCGAAGCCGTAAAAAGCTCTTAAAGCCCACAAAACAACCGCACCCAGCAGCCCACTGCCCCTAAGCAGCACCCACCCAGCACCACAAAACAGAAGCGCCGCCCGAGAAGCCCTCACCCCATCGCAATCAGGCAGGCGGTCCCGAGGACAGGAAGCTGCACAGTCAGCTCACCAGCCGCCGGGCTCCACCCGATCGAGCTCTTCGTGTCCTGCGGAAACAGAACCCTGACCTCCACATCACGCCCCCTGAGGTGCGGTATCAGCAGCGTCTGCTCGGCAGCGGATTCCTCTCCAGGACGGCGCCACACGGTCACGTACGTCGTCGCCGCGCCGCGCAGGCCCAGCGCGATCCACGGATCCGTCCAGCCCGGCAGGCCCAGCGGCCAGAAGGGCGACGAGGCCGGGATGTCCGTGCGGATCCGCTTGTAGACGGCGATCGCGTCGAAGACCAAGGCGCGCTGCTCCGGCGTCATCCGGTCCAGGTGCCCCGAGAGGTGGACGCGGCCGAGCAGCGCGTTGCACAGCACGAAGGCGTTCTCCTCGACCCCGAACTCGGGCTGCGGATAGGCCCAGCTCGCGGCCTGCTCAGGGGCGATGGCGGCCGGCGCCGCGGCGGCTATCGCCGGGTAGCGGTAGTGCTCCTGCTGGTCGCTGGTGGACTGGAGTTGGAGGCGGGACAGCATCGCGTAGTCGCTGCGCATGCCGCCGGAAGCGCAGTTCTCCAGTGTCAGGCCCGGATGGCGGTCGAGGACCCCGTCGAGCCAGTCCAGCAGCGCGCGCTGGTGGCCGAGCAGGCCCGCGCCGGGACTGCCGCCGTACAGGTCGGTGCCCGGGCCGGGGTTCACGTTGTAGTCGAGCTTGAGATATCCGACGCCGTAGTCGGCCACCAGCCGGTCGACGACGCCGTCGAGGTGCGCGACGACGGCCGGGTGACGCAGGTCCAGGTGGTACCGGCCGTTGTCGACGACGCGCTCGTCGTCGCGCCGGAAGAACGCGGCCTCCGGCAGCGCCTCGGCCAGCGGGCTGCGCACGCCGACCACCTCGGGTTCCAGCCACAGTCCGGGCACCATGCCGCGGGCCCGGATCCGCTCCACGACCTCGATCAGGCCGCCGGGGAAGCGGGTCGCCGACTCCTCCCACGCCCCGACCGTGTCCCACCACCCCTCCTCGCCGGCGTACCAGCCGGCGTCGATGACGAAGTACTCCGCGCCGGCCTCAGCCGCGGCGTCGATCAGCGGGAGCAGGCGTTCGGTGGTCGGGTCTCCCATCAGGGTGTTCATGAAGTCGTTGAAGATCACCGGGAGGGCTGTGTGGTCCTGGTGCGGACGTCGCAGAGCCCTGCGGTAGGCGGTCATGGCGGCTGCCGCCTCGGCGAAACCGTCGCCGCCGTCCGGTGAAGCGCCGATGGCGATCGCGGCGGGAACCGTCGTGAGCTCCCCGCCGGGATGAAGCGACTGGCGCCACTGGTGGTCGCGGTCGGTCGGTCCCAGCAGCGCGAGATACGCGATTCCCGAGTACTCCCCCACCTCCCAGCGCCAGCCCCCGGGATTCTCCACCTGCCACATCAGGGTCCGTCCACTCTCGCGGGCGGTGAGCGCGCCGGTCGGCAGGTGACGTCCCGTCGACCAGGTCCCCTGGCTGGTGCGCGAGAAGCTGCTGCGCGCCTGCTGCCGGTGCCGGCCGAAATTCATGTCGACGAGGACCTCGCGCAGCGCGCGCCGCTGCCAACGGCCTTCGGCCAGCCACTCGTTGTCGGCGTGCCAGACGTCGAGTCCCACCACGCCGCCATCGGCGATGCCGCCAAGGACCATCGACGTCACCGACTCCACAACCAGGCTCTGCTCACCCTGGTTAGCCAGCCGAACCCAGCTCTGCACCGCACCGACGCCGTCAGGGGTTCGCAGATGCACCTGAGCAATCAAACCGGTGTCCTGATCGACCAGATCGACGCGCAGGCACAGCCATCCGCCGTCGCGGGACTCCTCATGGCCCTGATACGCCAGCCGCTCGCCGAACACCGTCCCGATGGCACGCTCGGTGGCCGCCCAGCGTCCGTGCCCGGCGACGAGCACTTCGACCAGAGGCAGCCCCTCGGAGGCGACGACCGGACTGTCCGGGCCCAGCCCGACGATCCGGGCGCGGCGCTGTGCGTCGATGAGGAAGTCGACGCGCAGCGCCGCATGACCCCAGGAGAAGGTTGACTCGTCTGTCACGGGCACCCCAGGTCTCTGTGTCGCTCTTGACCGCTGCCTGACTGGTCGTTAGTTTTCCCCAGCAGAAACATTCGCGCAATAGGCGCGAAACTTTCGCGCCGGCCCTCAGTGTAGCCGCCGCCACCATGTTGGAGGGGCCCCATGCACAGATCTGTCCGTACCCGTTTCCTCCGCCTCGGCGCAGCCCTCGCACTTGCCGCAGGTGGCACGCTCGCCGCGGTCGCACCGCCGGCGTCCGCCAGCACCTCCGCCACCGTCGCGGTGAACGCCAACCAAGCCCTGGCGACGCTCCCGGCGACCGGCACCGGCGTCAACTTCGCCGTCTACGACGGCACCATCGCCACCCCGGCCGTCCAAAGTGCACTCAGCACCGCGGGCCTGGACGCCGTGCGCTATCCGGGCGGAGGCTACGCCGACGGCTACCACTGGCAGACCAACACCGTCGACGGCGGCGGTTTCGTCGCCCCGAACACGGACTTCGACCACTACATGGGCACCGTCCGCGGCGCGGGAGCCCAGGCGATCATCACCGCGAACTACGGCTCCGGCACCCCGCAGGAAGCCGCAGCCTGGGTGCAGTACGCCAACGTCACCAAGGGCTACGGCGTGAAGTACTGGGAGATCGGCAACGAGATGTACGGCAACGGCGAGTACGGCGCCAAGTGGGAGAACGACACCCACTCCAGCCACAGCGCCACGACGTACGCCACCAACCTGCTGCAGTACGTCTCGGCGATGAAGGCGGTCGACCCGAGCATCAAGATCGGCGCCGTGCTGACCACGCCGGCGTCCTGGCCGGACGGCATCGTCGGCCCCGGCGACACCCAGGACTGGAACCACACGGTCATGTCGATCGCCGGCTCGAAGATCGACTTCGTGATCGTGCACACCTACCCGGGCAGCACCAGCGAGGCCGATCTGCTGGGCAAGCCGCAGGCCCTCGTCCCGAGCATGATGAGCACCCTGCACTCGCTCATCAACCAGTACGCCGGCGCCAACGCGCCGAACGTCGGCATCGCGGTGACCGAGTCCAACGCCACCTCCTACCGGGACACCGCGCCGAACGGCCTGTTCGCCCCCGACCAATACCTGACCCTGATGGAGAACGGCGCGTTCAACGTCGACTGGTGGGACATCCACAACGGCACCGACTGCACCAACCTCACGACGGTCGACGGCGCCACCGACTTCAACGACTACGGCATGCTCTCCAGCGGCGCCTCAGCCTCCTGCGAGCCGGCGCAGAACACCCCGTTCCCGGCCTACTACGGCACCGAGATGATCTCCAAGCTCGGCTCGCCCGGCGACACCCTGGTATCCGCGAGCTCGTCGACGTCCCTGGTGTCCGCGCACGCTGTGAAGCGCGCCAACGGCGACGTGGACGTCATGCTCATCAACAAGGACCCGAACAACGACGCCTCGGTCTCGCTGTCCTACAACGGCTTCACGCCGGGTTCGGGCACGCCGACCGTGTACTCGTACCTGAAGAACAGCACGTCGATCACCTCGGCCGCGACCGGCGGCGCCGGCAGCCAGACCGTCCCGGCGTACTCGGTCGTCGTCGTCCAGCTGCACCCGGGCAGCGGCGGCTCCCCGGCCTCGACCGGCGAGCTGCACGCGGTCGGCGCCGGCAAGTGCCTGGACGTCAACGGCGCGGTCACGACGCCGGGGACGCAGATGCAGATCTGGGACTGCTCCGGCAGCGCCAACCAGATCTGGACGCACACCGCGTCGAACCAGCTCACCGTCTACAGCGGCAGCAGCCAGATGTGCCTGGACGCCTACGGCAACGGAACCACCAACGGCACCAAGGTCGACATCTGGTCCTGCAACGGCCAGCGGAACCAGCAGTGGACGCTGAACGCCGACGGCTCCATCACCGGCGTCCAGTCCGGACTGTGCCTGGACGTCAGCAACCTCGGCACCGCCGACGGCAGCCTGGTCCAGCTGTGGGGCTGCAACGGCCAGAGCAACCAGCGATGGACGCTCGGCTGACGCCGACGGACACCGGGCCGGCACCCGACTGACGCCCGGCTGACACCCGGCTGACGGCGCGGCCGCGCTGAGCGCCGGTGCGGGCAACTTTCTGTCCGCACCGGCGAAACTTTGCAAGGATGCCACAACCGTGGTGTATGAATAGGGCGTGGCGGACGAGGAGACGCAAGTGACGGAGCCGGGAGGGCAGCGCGAGCGGGGGCCCGTGACCATCGCGCACATCGCGGAGACGGCGGGCGTGTCGGTGCCGACCGTGTCCAAGGTCCTCAACGGCCGGTCCGGGGTGTCGGAGCAGACCCGGGCGCGCGTCGAGGAGCTGATCGAGCGCTACGGCTACCGCAAGCCGCCGGCCAAGGGCAACGACATCCTGGAGCTGGTGTTCCACGAGCTGGCCGGGATGCAGGCGGTGGAGGTCATCCGCGGGGTCGAGCAGGTCGCGCGCAAGCACCGGTTCGGCGTCGTGATCTCCGAGTCCGGGCCGGCCGCCGCGACGGCCACCGCCGTGGACGACCTCGTCGAGCGGCGTCCGCGGGCCGTACTGGCGGTGGCGCGGCTGTCCGAGACCGAGCGCGACCTGCTCAAGACCCGAGGCATCCCGTTCCTGGTCCTGGATCCGGTCACCGAGCTGCCGGACGACGTGCCGTTCGTCGGCGCCACGGACTGGCGCGGCGGGCAGACCGCGATCCGGCACCTCGTGAAGCTGGGCCACCGGCGCATCGCCGTGATCGGCGCGCCGGACCTGCTGCCGTGCCGCGCGCGCCTGGCCGGTTTCCATTCCGCGATGCAGGCCGCCGGCCTTCCGGTGGAGCCGGAACTGGTCGTCGACGCCCCGCTCACCCGCGAGGGTGGCCACGCCGCCGCGCTCGGCCTGCTGGCGCGCGCCGACCGGCCGACCGCGATCTTCGCTTCAAGCGACCTGCAGGCGCTCGGTGTCTATCGCGCCGCGCGGGAGGCGGGGTTGCGCGTCCCGGAGGACCTGAGCGTCGTCGGGTTCGACGACCTGCCGGTCGGGGCGTGGGTCGAGCCGCCGCTGACCACCGTGCACCGGCCGCTGGCCGAGATGGCGGCGGCCGCCGCCGAGCTGGCGCTGAGCCTGGGGCGCGGGGAGGAGCCGGCGCAGACGGGGGTGGAGATGGCGACCACGCTGACGGTGCGGGAGAGCACTGCGCCGCCGCCTGCGACAACAGCAGGCTGACACTCTCACCACTAACAACAAGCAATAACAACCAATAACGACCCGGAGACCGTGGCATGGCTTCTCTGCCCGACCGCGTCCTGTTCGGCGCGGCCTACTACCACGAGTACCAGCCCCACGATCGGCTCAAGACCGACCTGGACCTGATGGCCGAGGCGAACTTCAGCGTCATCCGGGTCGGCGAGTCCGTCTGGTCGACCTGGGAGCCGGAGGACGGCCGGTTCGAGCTGGACTGGTTGCGGCCGGTCCTGGACGGCGCGCACGAGCGCGGGATATCGGTCGTCCTCGGCACGCCGACCTACGCCGTGCCGCCGTGGCTGGCGCGGCGCTACCCGGAGATCGCCACCGAATCGGCGACCGGCACGCGGGTCGGCTGGGGCGCACGTCAGGAGGCGGATTTCTCCCATGCCGCGTTCCGGTTCCACGCCGAGCGGGTCTCCCGGGCGATCCTGGCGCGCTACGGGTCGCATCCGGCGGTCATCGGCTTCCAGGTGGACAACGAACCGGGCCTGCGGCTGCCGCACAACGAGGGCGTCTTCCAGCGCTTCGTCGACCATCTGCGCGCCGAGTACGGGGACGTGGAGACCCTTAATCGCGGGTGGGGACTGGTCTACTGGTCGCATCGGCTGACGAACTGGTCCGACCTGTGGCGGCCGGACGGCAATGCGCAGCCGCAGTACGACGCGGCGTGGCGGGCGTTCTTGGCCCGGCAGACCACTGAGTTCGTGGCCTGGCAGGCTTCGATCGCGCGCGAGTATGCCCGGCCCGACCAGTTTGTCACCACGTGCCTGTCGTATGCGCACGTCGCCCTGGAGGACGACGAGCTGACCGACGCCCTGGACGTCACCGCGGGTAACCCGTACTACGCGATGCAGGACGGCCTGGCGCTGCCCGACCCGACGCCGGACGACCATGAGCAGATTTGGCAGACCACCGGCGTGTGGGCGCTGTATCAGAGCGCGGATCGCATGTTCTCCTCCCGGCAGGAGCCGTATCTGGTCACCGAGACCAACGCGCAGGCGATCGGCTCGCCGTGGGACAACCGGCCGGGCTTCGACGGACAGTGGCGGCAGGCGGCGTGGGCGTTCGTCGCTCGCGGCGCGCGGATGATCGAGTACTGGCACTGGCACACGCTGCACTTCGGCGCGGAGACGTACTGGGGCGGGGTCCTGCCGCACAGCGGCCGCCCGGGGCGGGTGTACGCGGAGCTGGCGCGCCTGGGTGCGGAGTTCGAGGCCGCCGGTCCGCTGGTCGCCGGGATCGAGCCCGACGCCGACGTCGCGCTGGTCTACTCGGTGCCGAGCAAGTGGCTCATGCAGAAGTATCCGCCGCTGGCCACGCCGGACGGCGGCCCGGACGCCGCCTCGTACCACCGCATCTTCGACTCCTTCTATCGGGGCGTGTTCGACGCCGGACGGCAGGCGCGCATCTACCACGCGCGCCAGCTGCACGACCCGCGCGGCGAGCGGGCGGGGATGACGCCCGAGGCGATGGCCGGCAGGCACCCGGTGCTGATCGCGGCCGGCCTGTACCTCGCCGACGACGCGACCCTCGACTGGCTGGCCGCCTACGCCCACGCCGGCGGCCACCTCGTCCTCGGCCCCCGCACCGGCTACGGCGATCAGGAGGCACGGGCCCGGCACGAACCGGCCCCGGCGCGCCTCGTGGAAGCCGCAGGGGTCTGGTACGACGAGTTCAGCAACCTGGACGCCGAGCTGCCGACGCGCGCCGTCGCCGGGAGTCCGCTCGGCCTCGACCTGCCGGACGACGCGGCGGCGACCCGGTGGGTCGAAGGGCTGACCGTCGCGGACGCCGGCGCCGAGGTACTGGCCGAGTATGAGCACCCGCACTTCGGACGCTGGCCGGCAGTGACGAGCCGGCGCCACGGCGCGGGCCGCGTCACCACGGTCGGCACGGTCCCGGGCCGGTCAATGGCCCGCGCCCTGGCCACCTGGCTGGTCCCGACGCCCCGCGGCGGATGGCACGACCTGCCAGAGTCGGTCACGGCGACGACCGGGACGGCGGCGGACGGGCGCCGCGTCCAGGTGATTCACAACTGGAGTTGGGAGCCAGTGCGGGTCACGGCGCCGATTGACGTGGACGATGTCCTGGCCGCCGGCCCCGGCTCCGGCTCCGTTGCCGCCGGCCAAGCGATCGAGCTTGGGCCTTGGGACGTGCGGGTCTTCGTCACCGGCGCCGTCGGCTAGCAGTAGGAATCTACCTGTGTCAGGGGGCTGCCGGCGTCACCCGCAGCACCGGCATCGGCAGATCCGCGCCGCGCTCCGGCAGCCGCACCATCAGCTCCTGCGGACCGCGTTCGAACTCCAGGGGTTCGGGGTGGCCGAGCAGGTGCACGGATCCGACCTCCTGGTTGTAGAGCGTCAGGTCCCGGCCCAGCGACCGGATGTGGATCCGGCCCTCGCTGGCGCCGCCGAGGGCCGTCACGTACAGGCGCTTGTCCCGCGTCGTGAAGCGCAGGTCGGCGGGGCTGTAGGCGGGCTGGTCGTTCTCGGTGAACTGGCCTTCCTTCACGCGCGAGGGCCCTTCGCCGTAGACGAGCCATGGACGGCTGGCGTAGACCGCCTCGCCGTTGCGCGCGAGCCAGGCGCCGATCTCGCGCAGCAGGCCGGCTTCGTGCTCCGGGATGCTGCCGTCGGCCTTCGGGCCGATGTTCAGCAGCAGGCAGCCGTTCTTGCTGACCACGTCGACGAGGAAGGCCAGCAGGTCGGTGCCGCTCTTGTAGTCGTGGCCGTCGACGTGGCCCCAGGACGTGCGCGAGACGGCCGTGTCGGACTGCCACGGGTCGGGCCGCAGTTCGGCGCTCGCGCCGCGCTCGACGTCGTAGACCGCGGTGCCGGGGGCGAACGCGTCGTGCTTGTACGCCAGCACCGGTCCGCGATCCCAGGACGCGGCCTTGTTGTAGTAGTAGGCGGCGAGCCGCGGCAGGTACGGCTTGAACGCGGGCTGGTGGATCCACCAGTCGAAGTACAGCATCTGCGGCTGGTAGCGATCCACCAGCTCCGCGGTGCGGGCCAGCCAGTCCTCCAGGTACTGCGGACTCGGCGGCAGCTCCTGCGGCTGGGCCGGTCCGTAGAGGTCGGCGTGGCCGCCGGCGCGCACGTCGGAGTCGAAGGCCATCCCGCCGTTCATGAACCACCAGTGCTCCGCGCGGTGCGTGGACACACCGAACACCATCGACTGCGCGCGCACCGCGGTGGCGAGCTCGCCGATCACGTCCCGCTGCGGGCCCATCGCCACGGCGTTCCACGGGTTCAGCGCCGTGTCGTACATGGCGAAGCCGTCGTGGTGCTCGGCGACCGGGACGACGTACTGGGCGCCCGCCTCGCGGAACAGCGCGGCCCAGCCGTCGGCGTCGAAGTTCTCGCCGGTCAGCTTGGGGATCAGGTCCTTGTATCCGACCTTGTCCTGCGGACCGAACACCTCGCGGTGGTGTTCGTACTCCGGGGAACCCTCCACGTACATGTTGCGCGGGTACCACTCGTTGCCGAACGCCGGCACGCTGTACGGACCCCAGTGGATGAAGATCCCGAACTTGGCGTCCCGGTACCAGTCCGGCACCCGGTATCCGGCCAGCGACTCCCAACTGGCACCGAAGGGGCCCTCCCCCACGGTCTGGTCGAGGGCACGCAGTATCTCGGGCACAGTGGTCATCAGAATCCTCCGGAGACGTAGTCGAACCAGTCGAAGCGCACGGTCCCGGCCGTGGCGTACATGCCGATGACGCGGCCGGTGAAGCCGCCGGCCACTTCGGTGGAGAGGTAGCGGCCGTCCAGCGCGGCCAGGGTTGTCTGTTCGCCGTCCGGCTCGGCCACCGCGAAGGACACGGTGTCCGGGCCGCTCCGCGCGTCCTCGGCCCGCTTCTCGTCGATCCGGACACTGAGAACGAGCGGCCCGTCCGGAACCGGCTGGGAGGCCACGACCGTACGCAGCGGCCCGATCCGGGCCACGACCCGCACGTCCCCGCCGCCGGTCTCGATCTCGTAGTGGTGGTGCTCGTCGAGCCGGACGACCAGCCCGCCGCGGCCCTCGGGGGCGTCGATCAGGACGTCGGCCCGGCAGGTCCGATGCTGCTGGCGGCGGCCGACGAAGACGACGTCGGAGGCGTCCAACGAGGTCCCCCGGGCGCGCAGCGTCAGCCAGCCGGGCCGCTCGGTCGTCGTGCAGAACTCCTCGGGCCGGTCCCGCAGCGAGATCCACTGCGGTCGCAGGGCACTGTCGTCGAAGTCGTCGAGCACCGACTCGTCCACGTCCTCCTGCAACGGCCAGGGGATCCCTGCCAGGTCCGAGACCACCTCGCCGACGACCGGCCAGCCGTCGACCCACTCCACCGGCGCGAGGAAGGTCTCCCGGCCCAGGACGTGCCAGCCGGGGGTGCCGCCGCCCGGACGCACGCCGAGGAAGACCATCCACCACGAGCCGTCAGGGCCCTGCACCAGGTCGGCGTGGCCGGTGTTCTGCACCGGGTGCTCCTGGCCGCGGTGCGTCAGGATCGGGTTCGCCGGACACGGCTCGAACGGTCCGGTCGGCGCCGGTCCGCGCGCGATGGACACGGCGTGCCCGCGCTCGGTGCCGCCCTCGGCGATCATCAGGTACCAGTACTCGCCGATCCGGTACAGGTGCGGCGCCTCGGGAGCCTTCGCGCCGCGCGTTCCCGACCAGATCCGGTGCGGCTCGCCGAGGACGGTTCCGGTGTCCGGGTCCAGGCGGACCTGCGAGACGCCCGCGACGGTGCACCAGCACGTGCCGTCCTCGTCCCAGGCCAGGTCCGGGTCGATGCCGGGCACCCCGGGCAGCATGACCGGCTCGGACCACGGCCCGGCCGGGTCGGTCGCGGTGACCAGGAGGTTGCCGCCCCCGCCGCTGGCGTTGGTCGTGACGAGCCAGAAGCGGCCGTCGTGGTGGCGCAGGGTCGGGGCGTAGATCCCGCCGGAGGACCAGGCCTGCGTCAGCCGCAGCTGGCTCGGCCGGTCCAGCGCGTTGCCGATCTGCCGCCAGTGCACCAGGTCGCGGCTGTGGAAGACCGGGACCCCGGGGAAGTACTCGAAGCTGGAACACGCCAGGTAGTAGTCCTCCCCGACCCGGCAGACGCTCGGATCGGGATGGAACCCGGGCAGGACGGGGTGCGGTGCGGTGTCGCCCACGGTGGCAGCAGCCTTTCGCCGGAGGGTCTCTAGGAAGCGCCTTGGAAAGTTTCCAGGATTGTGCGCCGATAATTTCTCAGGCACGCTAGCCGGGTGCCTAACCGTCGGTCAACGTCCGGCGCGAGAATTCTGTCGAAGCGCTTCGATATCGTCCTGGACAGGCTACAGCCGCCGAGGATACGCTTCTAGCGCGCGGTTCCGACGCTGTGGTCAGACCTGACGTCGAAGCGCTTCACCGACACCCGCCTTCACCGGGTGCCGAGACCGCGCACCACCGCGCACCACCGCGCCGATCCGCCGCCGGGTGCGGCAGTTCCCTTATCCACAAGGCCCGCGTCCGCCGACACCGTCCGGGCGCGGCCGGAGGAGGACCATGGTGACCATCGCCGAGGTCGCCCGCCAAGCGGGCGTCTCGTCGTCGACAGTCTCGTATGTGCTGTCGCGAAAACGCTCCATCTCCGAGGACACCCGGCGCAAGGTGGAGGCGGCGATCGCCGAGCTGGGCTACCACCCGCACGCCGGCGCCCGCGCCCTGGCCTCGAACCGCTCCAACACCCTGGCCCTGATGGTGCCGCTGCGCAGCGACATGTACGTGCCGGTGATCATGGAGATCGCGATGGCCGTGACCACCGAGGCCCGCGAGTTCGGGCAGGACGTGCTGCTGCTCACCAAGGACGAGGGCACCGGCGGCGTGCGCCGGGTCTCCGGGAGCGGGGTGGCCGACGCGATGATCCTGATGGACGTCGAACTCGACGACGACCGGATCCCGGTGCTGCGCGAGACCGACACCCCGGCGGTGCTGATCGGGCTGCCCGCCGACGCCGCCGGCCTGACCTGCGTCGACCTGGACTTCGACGCCACCGGGGCGGCGTGCGTGGATCATCTGGCCGACCTCGGGCACCGCGACGTCGCGCTGATCGGCGAGAGCGAGGCCGTGTACCGGCGGCACACCGGTTTCGCCGCGCGAACGCTGGCCGGGTTCCAGCGCCGGGTCGCCGAGCGCGGGATCCGGGCGGTGCACCGGCCGTGTGAGGGGACGTACGAGTCCACCGCCGGGGTGCTGGCGCGGATTCTGGAGGAGCGGCCGAGCACGACCGGGTTCGTGGTGCAGAACGAGGCGGCGATCGCGCCGTTGTTGAGCCTGCTGCGGCTTTCTCGGCGGCTGGTGCCGGAGGACGCGAGCGTCGTGGCGATCTGTCCTGATCAGGTGGCGTTGCAGTCCTCGCCGCGGTTGACGAGCGTTTCGATCCCGGCGCAGGAGATGGGGCGGTACGCGGTGCGCCAGGCGATGACGCAGTTGGAGGGGGATCGGCGGTCGTCGCTGATGCTGCTTCCGCCTGTGCTCACTGTGCGTGAGTCCAGTGCGGCTGCTCCGGTTTCCTGACGCTGGCGTGCTTTGAGCTTTCTGACGTTCCCCGTGCCTTGAAAGGACGGCTTGCCCGGAGCTTTGCTCGATGAGCCGGTGCACGACGCGGCTTCGAACCCTGAGATCTCCGTTGAGGTCTCCATCGGCGTCACCGAGGCGAGCGTCGTCAACGGCGCCATCACCGCCACGGTCTCCCTGAGCGGCCGGATCCGCTTCATCAGGACCGCGGACGGCTTCGAGCTTCTGGCCGAGCAGGACGCGCACTTCTGGTGGCCCGGGCCGCGGCTGCGCACTGCGCACGGCAACGGCTACGCGCGGCTGGAGCAGCGTTTCGCGGCGTACCCGGACGAGAAGCTGTTCGGTCTCGGGCAGCACCAGCATGGGATGCTCGACCAGAAGGGCGCGGTGATCGAGCTCGTCCAGCGTAATTCCGAGGTCTCGGTCCCGTTGCTGGTTTCGTCGCGCGGGTACGGGTTCCTGTGGAACAACCCCGCGATCGGGCGCGTGGAGTTGGCCGCGAACGGCACGCGGTGGGTCGCCGACAGTGCGCGGCAGCTCGACTACTGGATCAGTGCCGGGTCGGTTGCCGACGTGCAGCGGCGGTACGCCGACGCCACCGGGCACGTACCGATGCTGCCGGAGTGGGCCGCCGGCTTCTGGCAGTGCAAGCTGCGCTACCGCTCGCAGGAGGAGTTGCTGGCGGTCGCGCGGGAGTACCACCGACGGGGGCTGCCGTTGGACGTGATCGTCGCCGACTTCTTCCATTGGACGCACTTGGGTGAGTGGCGCTTCGACCCCGAGGAGTGGCCGGACCCGGCCGCAGCCGTCAAGGAGCTGGCCGGCTACGGCACGCGGCTGATGGTCTCGGTGTGGCCCTCTGTCAGCCCCCTGTCGGAGTACCACGCGGAAATGGAGCGGCGTGGGCTGCTGATCGGGACGGAGTTCGGGCCGGTCGCGCATGCGGACTGGCCGGACAAGGGGATCGACAAGACCGTGCAGGTCGCCTTCTACGACGCGACCAATCCGGATGCGCGCGCCTTCGTGTGGGAGAAGGTCCGCGACTCGTACCTGGCGATCGGCATCGAGGTCTTCTGGGCAGACGCCTGCGAGCCGGAGCTCAAACCGGGCTACCCGGCCAACCTGCGCTACTACGCCGGGACCGGTCTGGAAATCGGCAACATGTACCCGCGGGAGAACTCGCGCATGTTCTACGAGGGCATGCGGGCCGAGGGCCGTGCGGACGTGGTGACGCTGAACCGGTCGGCCTGGGCGGGATCGCAGCGCTATGGCGCAATCCTGTGGTCCGGCGACATCAACACGGACTTCGCCACCCTCCGCCGCCAAATCCCAGCCGGCCTGAACACCGCCCTGAGCGGCATCCCCTGGTGGAACACCGACATCGGCGGCTTCCACGGCGGCGACCCCCGCACCCCCGAGTACCGCGAACTGATGGTGCGCTGGTTCCAGTTCGGCACATTCAGCCCCATCTTCCGCCTCCACGGCCTCCGCCGCCCCTCCGAGCCGTTCGGGCCGTCGATGACCGGTGCGCCGAACGAGGTCTGGTCCTACGGCGAGGAGGCCGAGGGGATCATGGCGGACTACATCAGGCTGCGCGAACGGCTGAAGCCGTACGTCCTGGACACGATGCGCGAGGCGCATGACGGCGGCCTGCCCCCGATGCGACCGTGCTTCCTGGAGTTCCCGGACGACGCGCAGGCGTGGGAGGTGGACAGCGCGTATCTGTTCGGGAGGGATTTGCTGGTGGCGCCGGTGTTGGAGGCGGACGCGCGGGTGTGGGAGGTGTACCTGCCGGCGGGGGCTTCGTGGCGGGATGCTTGAAGCGGTGAGGAGTACGAGGGCGGGCGGACTGTGACGGTGGATGCGCCGCTGGAGCGGATTCCGTTGTTCCTGCGGGATGGGGCCGAGTTGCCGATCGTGGTTGCGAAACTCGACTGACATTGCGTTGGCGGTGGGACAGGATGTCCGCGTGCTCACTGCGGAAGTGGTGGTGGACATGGCCGTGCCTGTGGCGCCGACCATGTCGCCGGACGGTCGGCTGGTCGCGTACGGGGTGGTCGCGAACAGTGGGGAGCGGGGGTATCCGCACAGCTCTGTTTGGGTCGCCGCCGCTGATGGCAGCGCTGCTCCGCGTAGGTTGACTGATGGCTCGGGTACGACCCACGATGCTTCGCCGAAGTGGGCGGTGGATTCGGCTTCGCTGTTCTTCGTCTCCGATCGCGAGGAGCCGGGCGTTGCTCAGCTCCACCAGATCCCTCTGGATGGCACCGAGGACATTGCCGAAGCAGAGTCCCTGACCACGTGGCGCGGCGGTATCTCCGACTACTATCCGCTCGCCGACGGCCGCACCGTCGCACTGCTCGCGGAAGACGAACGTCTTGCGGCCGAGGGCGATGACGTGAAGGTCTGGGGCCGGCACCTTCCTGTCACTCGACTGCGCCTGCTGGACTTGGCGACTGGCGTGGTTCGCACCGTGGACGGGCTCGGGGACCGGCATGTCGTGGAGCTGACTCAGCGTCCGGATGGCGGGCCGTTGGCCGTGCTGAGCTGGGCCACCGCTGAGCTCGACCCCGGTGTCATGACGGCGCGGCTGCATCTGGTCGCTCCGGAGACGGGCGCCGTCGAGGATCTCGGCCCCGTCGGATTCGAGGCCCGGTCCCCGGTCTGGTGGATGCACGACGGCGTATGGCATCTGGCCCATTTGGCGGTGACCCCCGGGCACCTGGTCGGCGGGGTCGCTGTGCTCGACACGGTTCCGCTCGCGAGCAGTCGGACTGTCGAACAGCGCAATCTCACGGCTGGCATGTCCATCTGCCCTACCGAGCTAGTGCAGGTCGGAGGCGGGCCACCACTGGCGCTGTTCGCCGACGGGCTCGACACTGCGCTCTATCGGCTCGATCCGTCCTCGCTGCGGTTCCGCCGGTTGTCCAGCACGCCTGGCATGCTCGCCGGGCTCTCTGCAAGCCGATCCGGGCAGAGCCTCGCTGTGCTGATGAGCACTGGGCTCGAGCCCAAGAACGTCCACGCCGGTCCCGTCGGCGGGCCGCTACTTCGGCTCAGCGACACCGGCCCCGAACTGCGCGGGATCCGTTGGGGTGCGCAGGAACGGCTCAGCTACCAGGCCTCTGATGGGCTCCAGCTGGACGGCCTGCTGATCCTGCCGACCGGCCGAACGCGGGCCGAGGGACCGTTCCCGCTCGTCACCTTGGTCCACGGCGGCCCGTACTTCCGGCACGCCGACGAGTTCACGCTCACGGTGGTCGACTGCGGCCAGTGGCTGGCGAGCGCCGGATACGCAGTGTTCCTGGCCAATCCGCGCGGCGGGTCGGGGCGCGGCCACGAGTTCGCCGCTGCGGTGGCTGGCGCGGTCGGCGGGGCGGTGGGTGGCAC
>NZ_JAACYW010000790.1 GCF_015356825.1 Catenulispora rubra
GTTCTCCTTGACGACCAGCTGCGCCGCCTCGTTGACGAAACCGGCGGGTACGAGCGGTTCCCACTCCGTGACGTCGCCGTCGACGAAGCGCTCGCTCGGGGCCAGTAGGCCCGGGTCGGTGCGGGCGCCGATCAGTTCGCGAACGTAGTCGATGGTGTTTGGGGCGGGGGAGCGGATGGCGATGCAGTAGAGGCGCGCGCCCTGGAAGATCGTCGCGTTGGTGTCGCCGTCGTGGAAGGAGCAGCGCTTCAGGCGCTGTGGGTCCAGGGTCTGGAAGAGGACCTGGTACGCCTTCGGGCCGTAGAACCCGCCGCCGAGTGCGTCGATGTCGAACAGGATCCCGATCTCGGTCTGCTTGGCGGCGGGTTGTTCTGTCGCTGGGCGCCCTGCCGGCGCGGTCTCGGGG
>NZ_JAACYW010000791.1 GCF_015356825.1 Catenulispora rubra
GATGCGCACTGCGGTGGCTTCGGGCCGAGCCAGTGCGTGAACGGCTTCGAGCGTGCCAACCTGGTTCGCGGCGTCGACGGCGAGCGTGGTGCGTTCCAGGTCCAGGCCGGTCTTCTCGGCGCACCAGGTGACCCAGTGCGGAAGCAGAGCGAGCATCTCCCGGGTGTACTCCGGGATGAACTCGTCGGTGAGGAGCACGGCCACGGTGCGGATACGGTGCGGGGAACAGGCGTACCGCCATGCCGCGGGGTTGCCGGAGATCCACTGGTCGACGAGGGAGTACACCGAGTCCTGGTCCGGCAGGGGACCTCGGCCGTGCTGTCGGCACCAGCCAGCGAATCGGTCTGCCACTTCGACGATCTGCTCCGAGGTCGGCCGGTCCCGGGTCGGCTTCCGCCTGCGGCG
>NZ_JAACYW010000792.1 GCF_015356825.1 Catenulispora rubra
GTCACACACGTGTGGGCAGGCGGGAGGCAGGGCGGGGGCGATGAGCATCGCGGCCGAGGGCGCCGCCGCACCGCCGACGGTTCCGGATGCGGCAGCGCGGGTCCTGAAGTTCACGCAGGTCGCGAGGCCTGCGGATGTGCCGCTGATCATCAACGCCCTGACCTCCGCCGAACTCTCCGCCGGCATCGCACGACTCGGCCCGCGACTCCCCCCGGCAGTGATCGAGCACGTCATCACCCACGGCCCGCGAACCGCCCGCAGCACCCTCGCCTGGCAGCTCCGACAGCCACCTCGGCCTGCCTCCGTGCGCTTCCCCTTCGTGGGCAACCAGAACGCCGCGCACAACGTGAACGCCCCACACCACCACGCCGCTGCCCACGCCGCTGCCCACGCCGCTGCCCACG
>NZ_JAACYW010000793.1 GCF_015356825.1 Catenulispora rubra
TTGAGGAACGTCCGCCACGCGGTGTCCGTACGCCTCGGCGCGGGCGGGATCCTGCGTTGCTTCAGGACCCTGCGGATCGTGCCTTCCCCCACGCGGTGACCGAGCCGGCGTAGTTCACCCTGGATTCTTCGGTGGCCCCAGCCCGGATTGTCGCGGGCTAACGTGACGATCAGATCGCGTAACTCCTGGGACAGTGGCGGCCGACCCGGCGAGCGGGGCTGGGTCCACCTGCGTTTCACCAGGCGCCGGTGCCAAGCCAGCAACGTCGCCGGCGTCACGATCCGATGCGCGCGCAGCTCACGCGGCAGAAGCCTGGCCAGAGCGGCCAGCACCGCCCGATCGGACCAGGACGGTTTCGGCTTCCCGACCTGACGACGCAGAATCTCGACCTCATGCCGCAGCGC
>NZ_JAACYW010000794.1 GCF_015356825.1 Catenulispora rubra
GTGCCGGACATCGGCGGCGAGCCCATCAGCAACGCGTACGACCAGTACCCACACCTGTACTCGATATACGGCAGCGACTATCCGCGCGACGGCAAGAGCATCGGCTGGCAGGGGAAGCTGTATTCGTCCACTGAGGCCGAGCACTATGCGAAGACCGTGTTGGGCGCGCACGTCGCCGGGCTCGTGTCGTACAACCAGGCCGACTCGGCGCGGTACGCCTCCTACGAAGCCGAGGCGTTGCGCAAGGAGGGCTTCACGGTCGTCCCGGAGCAGCTGGACATTGCGTTGGCCGACTTCGATTCCGCGGCGCTGGACATGAAGAACAAGGGCGTGGACGTCGTCTTCGACACCATCGACACCGACGGGAACGCCCGGCTGTGCAAGGCGATCGAGGACGCCGGGG
>NZ_JAACYW010000795.1 GCF_015356825.1 Catenulispora rubra
CCGCCACCAAGGCCGCGGTGCGTTCCCTGACCCGCAGCATGGCCCGTGAGCTGCTGCCGCGGGGGATCCGGGTCAACGCCATCAGTCCCGGGCCGATCGCCACCGGCATCCTGGGCAAGGTGCTGCCGGAGGCGGCTCGGGCGGAGGTGGAGGAGCAGATGCGGGTGAACAACCCGATGCTGCGCTTCGGTGAGCCCATGGAGATCGCGAAGGCCTTCGCTTTCCTGGCCTTCGACGCCACGTACACGACCGGTGCTGAGCTCGTGGTGGATGGCGGCGCTTCGCAGCTGTGAGCACTTGCCGGCGGTGGGGCGGTCGCTGTCGCAGGCACCGCCGCCGCAGGCGCTCTCGTCGTCGCTGGTCAGTCGGCGAGGGTGGTGAGTGTGGCGAGCCAGTCTATGAT
>NZ_JAACYW010000796.1 GCF_015356825.1 Catenulispora rubra
GAACACCTCGCGCGCGCCGGTGAGGATCCGCCGCCGGTTGCGCTCGGCGTCGACACGCCGCCGGCGCGGCTCGGTCGGTTCAACGGGCATACAACAGATCCTCGTCGCTTCCGCTGGGGCTGGCCTGTCCGCGCCATGCTAGCGCCCATGTCAGCGCCTTGGTGGTCATCACCGGCCCGGATCCTCCGGCGCCATGGCCGGTGCCATCGCCCGCGACACCGCCGCCACGCCGTCCTCGTCGGTGGCCCCCAGAGCCCGAACAGCTGCGACGTACGCCTGCGCCGCCTGGTCGAGCGCGGCGGCGCGATCGGCCGCGGAGGTCGGTCGGGCCGAGTCTGCGATGTGCGTGCCGGTTCGGCGCCGGGTGACCACCACGCCCGCGCCTTCCAGCTCCTTGTAAGCG
>NZ_JAACYW010000797.1 GCF_015356825.1 Catenulispora rubra
GCACCGCACCGCACCAACACCAACACATCGACCCCCACACCCCATTGACGCCCACCACCCTTCTCAGGATGCTGACCCCGTGGAACCCTTCAAACCACGAGGCTGGCTCTGGGACCGCCCCATCCCCCGGTTCCTGGGCTACGGCGTGGTCTGGATCGCCTTCTGGGGCGCCGCCGGAGCGGCACTGGACGCGCTGCAAAAGCAGCACCGGCCACTGCTCGTGGCCGGTGCTTTGTCAGTCGCCTGGTTCAGCGGCGCCTTCCTCGTCTACGACGCGGTCCGCTACCTGCTGTGGCGCCGTCGCGAGGACTGACATCGCGAGGACCGACTTCGCGGGGACTGACTTCGCGGGGACTGACTTCGCGAGGACCGACTTCGCGCTGTCTCTTATCCACATTTCCG
>NZ_JAACYW010000798.1 GCF_015356825.1 Catenulispora rubra
AAGCTGGTCATGGGGGAGTGGGGGCGCGGGGCCGGGTTGTTCGGGCTCGTCGATGCCGTCGGGAGTCTGGGGTTTCTGGCGGCGACGGTGTTCTACAAGGCCGTGGGGCGGCGGTTCGGGGATCTGCCGATCGCGGTGGTCGGATTCCTGGCGTGCAACACGGTGTTCGTGCTGGAGCCGCAGTTCGGGCCGGGGTTCCTCGCGCTGGGGGTGGCGATCGGGGCGTTCACGTTCGGGACGGCGCGGATCGCTTCGCGGTCGTTGGTGCTGACGAGCGTGGACGAGGCGCATGTGGGGCGGGCGTTCGGGTTGGCGAACGGCGGCGGGCTGGCGGCGACGGTCGTGGTGATGCTCGGGGTCGCGGAGCTCACCGACCACACCGATAGCCGGTGGGGGTT
>NZ_JAACYW010000799.1 GCF_015356825.1 Catenulispora rubra
GGCTTAGCAGAGAGGGCAGGTTCGTGGACCTGCCCGCAGGTGGCACTCTCAGGCCCCCTCGAAGTGCTTCAGGTGGGGTCCCCGTGCACGGAGGTGGCTAAAATCTCGGACCACCCCGGACCGGACCACAGACAACCACGTGCAGGACCTGAGATGTCGGCCTGTTCCGGTGACCACGCGCTTCAAGAGCGGAGGGGGTGTCTTCGGAGGAGGGCGAGGGCTAGCGTAGCGCCCTCGACGTCTGGAGAAGGCGCCACCGTAGCGGCGGCTACCCACCCTACGTAGATAGCTGATTCGCAAACGGAAGACGCAGGTAGACGGCAAGGATCACCCCATCGGGCGGTCGCAGGTTGACTCCGCAGTGCGCGGCAGGCCACACTCGCCACGCAACCTTAATG
>NZ_JAACYW010000008.1 GCF_015356825.1 Catenulispora rubra
CCCCGATACCCATGCACAAGTCACAAGCACCGCAAATCCAAAGGCTTGTCCGCGCCTCGGCCCGAGTTGACGCACACAGCACCCGTACACAACGCTGCTCCTGTGAACGACCGCATAGTCGTCCCCTTCGCCGGACCGGGCTCCGGAACCGGGGGTCTGACCTGGGGGCAGCGGCAGATCTGGGACGCGATGGTGGCCACCGACACCTCGCAGAGCCTGCGCGCCGTCGTGCCCCTGGACGGCGCCAAAACCGTCGACGATCTGGCCGGCGAGCTCCGCTTCTTCCTCAGCCGCTACTCGTCGATGCGCAGCCGGCTGGTGTTCGACGAGCAGGGCCGGCCGACGCAGGTGGTCGCAGGGTCCGGACAGGCCGAGCTGTTCGTGCTCGACGTGCCGGACGCCGACGATCCGGCGCGCGCCGCCGAGGAGTTGGCCGACCGGTGGGAGGGCACGAAGTTCGACTACGAGAACGAGTGGCCGATGCGGCTGGCCGCGGTCCGGCACGGCGGGACGGTGACGCACGTCGTGGTCGTCCTGAACCACCTGGCCGCCGACGCCGGCGGTGTCGCGGTGATGATGGAAGACCTCAGCGCCTGGGACCGGACCGCCGACGTGCAGGCCAAGCCGCCGGCCGGGGTTCCGGCGACGGGCCTGGCCGACTGGCAGGACTCGCCGGGCGGGCAGCGACAGAGCGACAGTGCCCTGCGATACTGGGAGCGGCTGCTGCGCGCGGCCGAGCCCGAGCGCTTCGGGCCGGTGGTCCCCGACGCCGACGACGGTCCCCGCTACCGCCAACTGACGTTCCGGTCCCCCGCGCTGCTCGCAGCAGCGCGCACCGTCGCGGCCCGCACCGGCGGCGGTACGGCGCCGGTGCTGCTCGCCGCCTACGCCGTCGCCCTGGCCCGGACGACCGGCGTGCACCCCGTGCTCACCCAGACCATCGTCAGCAACCGGTTCCGCCCCGGCCTGGCCGCCGCGATCCACCCGGTCAGCCAGAACGGCCTGCTCCAGCTCGACGTCGCCGAGGTGCCCTTCGACGTCGCCGTCGAGCGCGCCGCCCGCGCGTCGGTCCTCGGCTCCAAGCACGCCTACTACGACCCGGTCCAGTGGGAGGCGCTGAAGCAGCGCGTCGACCGGGAGCGCGGCGTCGTCGTCGACATCGGCTGCGTGCTCAACGACCGCCGACTCGGCTCGGAGCCCGATCAGGACGCCATCGAGCCCTCGTCGGCGCCGGGCACCCCGGTCTGGGGCGAGCCGCTGCCGCTGTTCAACGAGCGGCTGATGGTGACCGTCGACGAGGCCCCGGACGCGATCGAGCTCCTCGTCGAGGTCGACACGCACGCGATGACCGCCCCGATGGTGGAGTCCTTCGTGCTCGCGCTGGAGTCAGTCGTCCTGGACGCGGCGCGAGCCGGCGAAGGCGTCCGCGCCACGTCCTGAACGTCCTGAACGTCCTGAACGACTGTCTCAACTACACGTGACCTGCGCCCCTCCCCAGTCCCCGTGGTCGTGCGCGTTGCCGTCGCCGCCGTCCCCGACCACCAGGTCGAGAACCTGAACACCGGTCACGTCGACCGACAAGGCCGTCGCCGCCTGGTGTCCGCGGATGACCGGTGTGGTGGTCCGGGTCGCGCCGTCGGCCAGCACGCTGAAGGTGACGGTGCCGGCGCCGGCGGTCTCGTCGTCCACGCCCACCGACGCGGTGAAGGCGGTGCAGTGGCCGCCGAGGTAGACCTTCACGTCGCTGACCGCGTTCGTGCCGAGGCCCTTGGCGAAGGTCGCGCCGTTGATGGTGATGGTGTGCCCGTCTCCCGCCGCCTGCTCGCCGTTGCTCATGTCGCGCTCGACCGGTCCCCAGCCGTTGGTGGCGCCGATGAACGGCAAGTCGCTGACATAGTCCCGGCCCGCCGAGGGCGGCACGTAGTAGCCGATGATGCGTTCGTCCTTCGCCGCGCCGGCCTTGCCCCTCTGCGTGTAGCCGACCGTCGCGGTGAGCGCGGAGGCTGAAGCCTGACTGCCCGCCGACGGCGTCACCGTCCAGATGAACGTCGCCGACTGACCGGGTTTCAGGGCACTGATCGACGTCGGGCTCGGCGCACTGGCCGTCCAGCCGGTCGGCAGGTTCAGCGACGGGGTGAGGCCGGTCGCGCGGGACCGTCCGGCCGGGACCGAGACGGTCTCGGTGGCGGTGAAGGCGGTCGCGGGCTGCGCGGTGTCGGGGACCTGGAGGCTCGCGGTCACGCCGGGCGCCTCGGGCATCGCGTAGGTGGCCCTGTTGTAGCGGGGGCTGTCGACCGTGCTCACCTTCAGCGAGGACGCGTAGCTGCCGTAGTCGGTGAGCGAGATCTTGCCGAGCCCGCCGGTGCTGCCGTCCAGGTTCCACACCGCGACCGCGATCGTGTTGGTGCCGTCGGTCTTCAGGATCCCGTTGGGGATCGGGAAGCTGTGCTGCGGACCGAGGTAGTTGACGTAGTTGCCGACCATCCAGCCGTTGACGTACAGCTCCGCGCGGTACTTCCGCGACGGATCGTCGGTGATGGTGAGACCGACCGACGTGTCCTGGCCCTTCGGCAGTTCGAGGTTCACGTTCGTCCGGTACCAGGCGACGCCCGGGGTGGTGTCCTTCGCGGGCAGGCTCACCGGCTTCCACGACGCGTCGTCGAAGCCGGGCAGCTGCCAGCCGGCACGCTCGCCGTACAGGCCGCCGGCCGACAGCGGACCGCGCACGGGGTCGATCTCCTGCTCGCCGCCGCGGACGCCCTGCAGCCGCCACGTCACCGACGTCAGCGCGGAGCCGATGAGCGAGGCGCCGGTCAGGCCGCGCGCGGAGGTGTTGTTGTTGCTGGAGTTGTAGTCCTCCTCGTGGCCCATGTTCACGGTGAGCACCGAGACGATGTTGTCGCCGCTCTGCTTCAAAGACCCGGCGGGGAAGGTGAAGTCGCCGCTGCCGTTGGTGGAGCTGCCGAGGAAGGTCCCGTTGAGCCAGACCGAGAAGGCCTGCGCGCCGCCTCCCGAATCAGAGACCAGATGGATGCCGGTGGCGGCCGCGGAGTAGGTGAACCTGCCGCGGTACCAGGTGCTGCCGGTGTGGAACCCGTAGTCGTCGGCGTACAGAACCGGCAGCGAGCCGATGCCGGTGGCGCTGTTGGTGGTGGTCTTGTCCGCGACCTGCCAGGTCGAGTCGTCGAAGCCGGGCTGCGCCTCCGGCGACTCGGCCTGGACCTTCCAGTCGGTGAGCGCCGGCAGGGTGACGGCTGCGGCCGTGGCGACCGTGCCGACGAGGCTGCCCGTGGAGGAGGCCTTGGCGTGGACGGCGTGGCCGTTCCAGACCACCGACGCGGCCGAGGTGAACACCTCGATGCCGGGGTCGGTGCCGTTGTCGCCGGTCAGGCTGAGGACGCGGCCGCCATCGAGGCTGGTCGCGGTGCGCAGCAGGTGCGTGCCGCGCACGAGGACCGGACCCGTGGCAGTGTTCTGAGTCCAGAAGGTCTCAGCGGTCGGCTTGTCGGCGAGCAGGAGCAGCAGTGGCCGCGAGCCGCCGCCGCTGACGGTCACCCGGGTCAGGCCGTCGTGCTTGTAGTTCAGCCGCAGGTCGCCGCTGGCGGCGTCCCAGGTCACCTTGACCGGCCCGCCGCTGCTCTGGACGGTCGGCTGGCTGGTGTACCGCAGCACGGTCTCGCCGTCAGTACCCTGATCCCCGTAGAGCACCGCGACGTCACGGCCGCCGAGCGTCTGTATTATCTGCAAAGTCATCGAACTCATCAGCTGCGAGGTCGAGTACTGCAACCGCGAGTCGCCGAGCTTGGTGTCCGCGACCAGCAGATCCGACTCGCGGCCGTTGAGGGTGATCGCGGTCCCGGGCTCCTGGGGGACGCTCGGGTACGTCGGACTGCTCGCGTCCGGCGGCAGGTCGATGGCGTCCACGGACACGAAGTTGTCGGTCGAGCCGGAGGCGTGGTTGCCGTCCACGACGATCTTGAGCGTGTGCGACCCCGCGCTCAGGCCGCTGGCCTGGTAGAGCACGGCCTGGCTCTGGCCGCCGGAGCAGTCGACGGTGGTCTGCTTGACGCCGTCGAGGTAGACGTCTGCGTAGCCGTGGTTGTTGGTCTTCGAGCCGATCCAGCGGATCGCGGTGCCGGTGAACGGAATCGTCAGCGTGTCGCCGGCGGCGTTGGAGAACGACTCAGTGTTCTTGTAGTCGCTGCCGGTGTAGCTCTGGTTGGCGACGTGCGACCAGGAACCGGCGTACTGCAGGGTCGGATCGGTGTCGTCGTAGGTGTACTGGCCGGCCAGCCGCGCGTTGAAGTCGATGGCGATGTGCGTGTTGTCCACCGCGGTCGAGGTCGAGTCCGAGTGCCGCAGCACGTGGAACTGGGCACTGCTGTCGGGGTTGCGCCGCGCGGTGTCGATGATGGTGCTGTCGCTCGGCGCGACGGTCTCGATGCGGTCGGTCTTGGTCAGGTCCGGCATCGCGGCGAGCAGGTAGCCGATCAGCTTGTCCTCGTAGTACTTCGGGTCGAGCTGCCGGGTCTCCCGGATCGCCGCGCCGTAGTCGTAGGAGGTGTAGTTCTCGGGCTCGCCGAGCCAGCCCCAGTTGGTGCCGCCGTAGGTCATGTAGAAGCTCTGCGCGGTCGCACCGTTGGCGATGTTGTTCTTGTAGAAGACGTCAGCGAACTGATCGTTGATCAGCTGGGCGCATTTGTCGTAGCCCGGGCCGCCCCAGGGGTCGAAGGCGCCACCCTGGAACTCCGGTGAATACAGCGGCTTGCCGGCCGGGTGGTCGTAGCTGATGTCCGGAACGCCGTTCCACGAGCTCGGGTTCGAGCAGTCGAAGCCCTGCGGGTAGGAGTCGGGGCCGTCGACGTCCAGGGCGCCGGCGCCGCTGGTGAACGTGCCGTTGTTGTTGCCGGTCAGCGGCACGGTGATGCCGTCGGCGCGCGCCTTGTCCTCCAGGTGCTGCATGTAGGACTGGCCGGTCGCCGAACCGTTGTAGTACTCGTTCTCGACCTGGTAGGCGATGACCGTGCCGGTGCCGTTGGTGAGCTGGTGCCGGGCCAGGATCGCGTCGATCTGGGTGAGCCACTGGTCGGCGTAGGACAGGAACGCCGGGTCGTCGGTGCGGTTGTGCACGTTCTTCGTGCCCAGCCAGGCCGGCAGGCCGCCGCCGTCGACCTCGGCGTTGATGTAGGGGGCGGGCCGCGCGATCACGTACAGGCCGGCCTGCTGCGCCATGTCCAGCAGCTCGTCGACGTTCCGCACGCCGGTGAAGTCGTAGGCCCCCGGCGCCGGCGAGTGGTATCCCCAGTCGAAGTACAGGGAGGTGGCGTTGAAGCCGGCCGCCTTCATCTTCTGGAAGATGTCCAGCCAGAGGCTGGGGCTGGGGAGGCGGAAGTAGTGGAACTCGCCCGACCACAGGGCGGTGCGCGTGCCGTCGACGAGGAAGGAGTAGCCGTCGTAGGTGACGGTGTGCGGAGTCCCGGCGGGGGTTGTGGTCGCCGAGTTCGCCGCGGTCACCGCCGGTGTGGCATCAGTGTTCTGTGTCGGGGCGGCGTGCGCGCCACCGACGGATCCGAATATCAGAGCCATGACAGTGCCGGCTGCGGCCAGCGTGCGGCCAGTGCGCCGAAGGCGCGACGGACTGTTCACCCGAAGTCTCATGCGTCATTCCCGCCCAAGAAGCGCGTCGCGCGATTGTGAAGAAAGTTGATGAGTTATGTGATCGAGCGTTCCCTTGTGTTGGGTATGTATAGTGCGCCGCAGAGCCGCTGTCCAGAGCGTGACGCCGATGTTTCAGGGCGCTCATGGGGATAATTCGGGCACATGCCAACTCATCACTCTTCGTCGGCCAGCAGATGTCTGAACTTCGCGTAGTCCCGGCGGGCGGCGCCGCGGAAGCCGCCCTCGGTGTTGAGGTAGGTGACGGCGTGCAGCTTGTCCGGGGTGAGGCCGTAGGCGCGGGCCAGGCCGGCGGTCGGGTCGGCCAGGATTTCCACGGTACGTTCGCCGATGCGGCCGGAGCCGGCAGTGTCTGGGTGGATGCCGAGTACCAGCAGGTCCGGAAGCTCTGCCAGCTCGGTCACGACACGCTCGGGCAGCTCATGCACCGGTTTTTCGGCGCAGTCGATCAGGACCACGGCGCCGCCACCTCGCGCGAGTTCGGCGAGCGTGGTCGGCGTGCCGCCCTCCCGAACCAGCTGGACGGTGTCGAACGCCAGCGGCGGCAGGGACCAGTCGACCAGCACTCCCTGGTCGTATTCGCCTGACAAGCGGCATCATCGGAGCGACAAGCTACCGGCCTGTGCCCACGGGGTTCGTTCGGCGCGGGTCCGTCAGGAGTGTGCATGGCAACGGATCAGGACCCGCCGACCGACCCGATCGCACTCGCCCAGGAGGCCGTCCGGCTGGAGGAGAAGTATCGAGTAAGCGGTCGAACTGAGTTCGTCGAACGGGCGGCGGAATGCTTCCGCGAATCGGTGGCCATGTTGCCCCACGACTACGCGCAGCGCGCCATCGTGCTGACCGCTGCCGGGATGTGCATCAAGCAACTGTTCGATCGCACCGGTCGGGTCGAGCTGCTCGACGAGGCGGAACAACTCGGCCGCGAAGCCTTGGCTCGCACGGGCCCCGACGACACCTTCTATGCAGCGCAATTGACTCTGCTCGGGAACGTGTCGTTGGCTCGATATGACTGCACCGGCCGAGTAGAAGCGCTTGATGAAGCGCTGGCGATGTACCGGCGCTCCGACGGCGTCCCCACCAAGGACCCCGTGGATCGTGCAGCAGGACTGACGAATCTCGGGGAAGCGCTGCAGCGACTGTTCAAACGCACCGGGGAGTTGTCAGTACTGCACGAAGCAGTCAGCGCGAGTCGGAACGCCGTTGCCGTTATGCCGGCGGAGCATCCGGATCGGGCGCAGCGGCAGACCAATCTTGTGAATGTGCTCCGGAACCTCTTTGATCGGACCGGGGACAAGGCAGTGCTGCATGAGGCGATCGAAGCCGGCCGGGCGGCCGTGGCTGCCACATCCGAGGACCACCCGGAACGGGGTACCCGGCTGAGCACCCTGGCAACTGCGCTGTATCGGTTGGCCGAGTGCACGGGAGATGTGGAGGTGCTGGCTGAGGCGGTGGATCTGAGCCGAGCCGGCGTAGCGGCTATCCCGGCGGACCATCCTCGCCGCGCCTCGATGCTCAGCGACTTCGGTGCCATGGCGCGCCTGCTCTACAAGTACACCGGGCAGACCGGAGTGCTCGCCGAAGCGGTGTCTGCCGGGCGGGCCGCCGTGGCCGCGACGCCGGGCGGCGACACGATGCGGCCGGATCATCTCAGCAATCTGGGCATCGCGTCGCGGGAAGCGTTCGAACGCACCGGGGACCAGGAATTGCTCGCTGAGGCGGTCAAGGTGGGACGGGAATCGGTCGAGGCGACGCCTTCGGGCCACCCGGCGTATGTCGTTCGGGCCACGAATCTCGTGACGTCCCTGCAACGGCAGTTCGAGACCACGGGGCGCTCGGACGCGATACTGGAGGCCGTCGCCCACGCGCGGATGGCGGTGGAGGCGATGCCCGAGGACCTGGCCAACCGTGGCGCCGTGCTGGTCACACTGGGCAACGTGTTGCGGACGGCATATCAGAGTACTGGTCTGGAGACGGCGCTGGGCGAGTCAGGCCGCGTACTGCTCAAGGCGCTAGAGGCGACCCCGGAAGGGCACCCGGACCGCGTCGGGAGACTCAACGACCTCGCTCACACCGCGATGCTGTTGGCCGAGCACACCGGTATGCGGGAAGGCTTCTCCCTCGCGTATACCTACCTCGCACAAGCAGAAGCCCTCGTTCCTCCCGACCACCCCGATCGTCTGCTGATCCTGAGCAACCTCGCAGCCACGGCACTGGCCATCTTCAAGTCCGACAAGCGGCCGGATATCGGAGAGGTCGCTGTCGCGGCGCTGCGGATGGTGGCTCTCAAGACGCCGGAAAACGACCCGCTTCGTGCCTCCCGGCTGTGCAATCTTGGTCTCGCGTTGCAGGCCGTCGCAGCGGAGCAGGACACGAACACAGACCTCCTTGAGGAGGCGCGAAGCCGTTTCCGCGAGGCTACCGACCTCGCCTCCGCCTCCACGCTCGTACGGATCCAAGCCGGACGCGAGCAAGCCCGTCTCGATCTCGCTGCGGGCGCGGCCGATGCGGCGCTGGAGGCGATCGAACGCGTGGTGGAGTTGATCGAGCACCTCGCACCGGCCACTCTCGTCCGCTCGGACCGGGAATCCCGGATGGCACGTCTTGACGGGTTGCCCGCGCAGGCTGCCGCCGCCGCGCTCGCCGCCGGACGGCCCGAGCGTGCGGTGGAGCTGCTCGAACGCACCCGCGGGGTACTGGTCGCCGAAGCTCTGGCCCTGCGCGGCGGCGAGTCGGCCCGGCTGCGCGCGGCGCACCCCGAGCTGGCTCAGAGCCTTGATTCGGCGCGCGGCACACTCGCCGCACTTGCTCAGGGTCCCGACGCCACGTCGGTCACCGAGGTGCAGGTGCTCGCGTCGGCGGCTGCCAAGCAGCACGTGGCGCAGCAGCGTGATGAGATTCGTTCGAAGATCGAGGACATACTCGGGCAAATTCGAGCTCTGCCAACCTTTGAGGGCTTTCTGCGCCCCGGGCTGACCGAGTTGGCCGCGTGCGCTCAGGCGGGCCCGGTCGTCCTGGTGACCTGCACGCCCGAACGCTGCGACGCGCTGATCGTCACCGGCGACGCGGTCGAGACCGTCCGGCACGTTCCCTTGCCCGGCATGGACCACGCCGCAGCCGTCGAGCACAGCGTGGAGCTCTGGAACGCCAGGCAGATGGCGACCAGTCGGGATCTGAGCCCGTCGCAGCACTTTGATGCCGAGCAGGAGATCCTGCAGGTCCTGGCCTGGCAGTGGGACGCGATCGTCGAGCCGGTGCTGGCCGCGCTCGGATATCGAGCCACCCCGGGCGACAACACGGATGACACCGCAGAGTGGCCGAGGATCTGGTGGTGCCCCGTCGGTGTGGCCGCGGGATTGCCGTTGCACGCTGCGGGTCACCACGACGACCCCGCCGACCGTCCCGGGGGCCGACGTACCGTCCTCGACCGCGTCGTCTCCTCCTACACTCCGACGCTGCTCGCACTGCGCGCCGCCGCCAATGCTGCCGCCGGACCGACCGGTCAGCCCGGCGATGCACCCGCCGGCACGCCCCTGATCATCGCCGTTCCCAACGCCCCCGGAGTATCGCAGTTGAAAGGAGCCGAGCACGAAGCCGGTGCTCTCATATCCCTGCTCCCCGATGCGCACGTGCTGTTCAACCCCACACGCACCGAAGCCCTCGACGCGTTGCCGAAGCACCGGATCGCGCACTTCGCGTGCCACGGCCACGCGGACCGCACGCGCCCGAGACAGAGCCGGCTACTCCTGGCCGACCACGAGACCGCGCCCCTGACCGTGGCCGACCTGGTCCAGCTCGAATTCAGTGCAGACCTCGCCTATCTGTCCGCCTGCAACACCAGCGTCACCGCGACCCAACTCGCCGACGAGGCGCTGCACCTGACCGGCGCGTTCCATCTTCTCGGCTACCGCCACGTCATCGGCAGCCTCTGGCCGGTCGACGACCTCATCGCCGCCGACCTGGCCGTCGATGTCTACACCCGACTCGCGGAGGACGGCACCACGCTGAACTCGAAGCGTGCCGCCGAAGCCCTGCACCACGCGGTACGCACCGTACGTGCCAAGCATCCGACCAGCCCGAGCCTGTGGGCGCCCTACACCCACACCGGCCCCTGAACCGAAGAGTCCGCGGAGGCCACCGAGGCCGCTCACCGCTGAACGGTCGTGACGCGCCGACCGGTCTGGCCGACGCGTCACGACCGTGACTTGACTACGGCTCCGTCAGCCCAACGCAGAGACCTGACCCGCCGTCAGCGCCGTCGGGAAGATCTGCACGTCGTCCAGACTCCCCGGCCAGAAGTCCACTTGCTGCGCACCGAACTTCGCGCGCCCGATGGCGAGCCCGCCGGTCGCCATGTCCGCCGGCGAAACGGTCGTCGTGCCGGAGAGCGTGCCGTTGATGTAGATCGACATGGTGTTCGCCGTGGCGTCCCGGACCCCGACGAGGTGGTACCAGGTCCCCGTCGCCGGGGGCCCGCCGCCCGGGCCGCTGTTGCCGACCGCGCGGGCGTTCGCGTTGCTGAACGCGAACCGGTCGTCGGCGGCGTCGTACTGCAGGAAGAACACGCTGTTCACCGTGCCGTCCTCGCTGACTGCGGTGGCAAACGCGCCCTTCTTGGACAGATTGACCCACGCCGCGACGGTGTAGCTGCCGCCGCTATTGAGCAGCGGCCCCTGCGTCTGCGCGTACTGGTCGGTCCCGTTCAGTTGCAGCCCGCCGCCGTTCGGCCCGGAGGTGGCCCAGGCGCCGCCGTTCGGCAGCGTCGCGTCGTCGCCGTTGCCGGACGTGTCCTTGGCGACGCTTCCGGATCCGTCGGCCAGCGGCCAGCGGCCCGCCTTGCTGACGACGTTCTGGCCGCAGTCACCGGCACTGCTCCCGGCCGCGATCACCTTGGCGTTGGCGGCCGCGAGCTGGGACACGTCCATCTTCGGTTCCCGACGGTCATAGGTCCACAGGCCGTTGACCTCGCCCTCCACGTCGGTCAGCTGGGTGTAGACGCTTCCGGAAAGCTGGCACTGGGCCTCCACCCGGACCGCGTCGGCCGTCTGCACGAACTTCTGGGTCAGCTGCGTGCTGTCGGCGGCGCCGGCGTAGTTGATGAAGCCCTGATCCCAGTCGTGGGCCGGGATCGCGAGCCCCCAGCCGCCGTGCTCGCCGTCGATGGCGGCGCGGTTGTCCGCGGTGTCGGGCTGCGGGTCGGCCGGGCCGGTGTAGGTGTGCCAGTCGATGACGTCGCCGGCGCCGGTGTCCGTGTTCACGCTGCCGCAGCAGTTGAAGCCCGACTCGGCGTCCACGAGCCGGCTCGGGTCGTCGGCGTGCACCTGCGCGGCGGCGAGCTTGACCTCGCTGACCGCGTTGGAGACAGTGTTGCGGTCCAGGCCCCAGCCCTCGTTGTAGGGCTCGAACGAGATGATCGACGTCTCCCCGCGCAGGTCCTGGACCATCTGGTGCAGCTGGGACCGGAACGCGGCGTCGTCCGCCGGGGTCGGGGTGTAGCCGGCGCTCATCGACGGCATGTCCTGGAGCACGAGCATCCCGGTGGTGTCCGCGTCGTAGTACCAGCGCGCCGGCTCGACCTTGATGTGCTTGCGGATCGCGTTGAAGCCCATCGCCTTGGTCTCGGTGACGTCCCACTTCAGGGCGGCGTCGGTCGGCGCGGTGTAGATGCCGTCCGGCCAGAACCCCTGGTCGAGCGTGGCGTCGACGAAGGTCGGCGTGCCGTTCAGCAGGATCTTGCTGACCCCGTTCACCTTTCCGGTGCTCACCGTGCGTTCGCCGAAGTACGAGCCGACCCGGTCCCACGACCACCCGTCGGTCAGCGTCACCGTCGCGCGATACAGGAACGGATCGGACGGCGACCACAGCCGCGGATTAGCCAGCGGGATGGTGAACGGAGTGTTCGCCGTCCCGGTGCCCTCGGCCACGGTCCGCCGGCCGTCGGTGATGGTCACGTGAACACAGCCGCCGGCCGAAGTGCTGCTGACGGCGTCCACGGTGACCGAGGCGTTCGCGGTGCTCGGCGCGTTCGGCAGGTTCGGGGTGAACACGACCTGGTCGAGCCGCTTCGCCGGGGTCGGCTCCAGCCACACCGTCTGCCAGATGCCGCTCGACGCGGTATAGAAGATCCCTGACGGGTCGATCTGCTGCTTGCCCTGGGGCTGGTTGGGCGCATCGGTGTTGGTGACGCCCACGGTGATCTGCTGCGGGCCGAAGCCCTTGAGAGCCGCGGTGATGTCGGCGCTGAAGGGCAGATAGCCGCCGGTGTGGGTGGCCACCTGGACGTTGTTCACCCAGACCGTCGTCTGGTAGTTGACGGCGCCGAAGTTGAGCACGACCCGCTGACCGTCGGCGCGCCACGAGGCGGGGACGGTGAACGTGCGCCGGTAGAAGGAGTAGTCGTAGTGCTGCTGGACACCGGACAGTTCCGACTCCATCGGATAGGGCACGACGATCGAGCCGGTGAGGTGCACGGTGCTCGCCGGCGGCTTCTGGACGTCGGTCGCGCCGGTGCTCGCGGGCAAGCCCTCGAAGCCCCACTTGCCGTTGAGGGACTGCCACCGCTGCCGCGTCATCTGCGGGCGGGGGTAGTCCGGCAGCGGGTTGTCCGGGTTGACCTGCGAGGCCCACGGCGTGGTCATGTTGGCCGTTGAGGTGTTGGCCAGACCGCTGTAAAACAAAGGCACAGCCGAGCCGTCGGCGTAGGCGGCACCGCCGGTGCCGTCATAGCCGATCGTGAGATCGGTCCAGGTCTTGTAGAGCGGGCCGCCGAGGGCGACGACGAGCGTCGCGGGATCGGCCGGGTCCAGCGCCGCCGAGGAGATCGGGAAGCCGCCGACGCTCAGATGGCTGGTCGCCGCCGACGGCCAAGCGGCCAGCGGCTTGCTGAACGTCATCCGGACCTGCGTGCCGTCGGTCGAGAGCGAGGCGTCGGTCAGGGTCGGGACGTAGCCGGGCGGCAGCGTGAAGGCCGAGGCCGGGACGGGCGTCATCGACTGGCCGGGCGGAGCCCAGGACAGCTGCGCGGACGCGCCGCCGAAGTCCTGGAAGTACTGCGCCTGCAAGGCGTGCTCGCCCGCGGTGAGGTTCACGGTGGCGGTGATCGGGACGTTCCAGTCGTCGACCCAGTGGTCGATGACGGAGTTGCCGTCGATCGTCATCCGGAAGCCGTTGTCCCCGTACCACTGGAAGGTGTAGCTGCCGGTCGTCGGCACGTGGATGACGCCGCTCCACTGGATCCCGGCGTCGGTGGGCCCGCCGGCGAACTGCTGCAGGCGCGGCAGGAGGTTCGAGAAGTCGATGTTCGGGTCGACGATGGTGTTCTTCACCGGCCCCAGGGTCCAGTCGCTGCCTCCGGCGGTGCCCGTGGCGGGGCCGTACTGGGCTTCGAGGCCCGGGTATTCCGTTGTCGCGCCTGCGCTTGCCGCGGCGAAAGCCGGCAGGCACAGACCGAACACGACGGCGAGGGCCATGAACACGGCCGACAAACGCAGGGGTCGACGGGATGGCGTACGGGGCGGCCGATGGCGGTGGACGGGCATCAGGCTTCTCCTTCCGAGCCAGGACAGCCAGCGGGTGCGGAGACGATCGGGCGACGATGCTGTCGTGATCTGTTCGCCTTTACAACGTTGTACAGAACGTCAGCGAACAACTTCCAACACAAGCCGTCAAGGACCCTTTACCTAGTCTTGACTCAGTGTCTTGACTCGGGCTGCTCCAGCGTGTCCGGCCATAACCCCGTGTTATCGCCGCATTCCCGATTGGCCGGTACCGGCCCAGATGCCCGCGGGCCAGGATTGGCCGCGGGAGCGCGACATCAGGCGCGCGAGCACCGCCCCAGAAGGAGAGAACGCCATGCCCTACGTGACCGTCGGCGAAGAGAACTCCGCACCCATCGAGATCTACTACGAGGACCACGGCGAGGGACGCCCCGTGGTCCTCATCCACGGATTCCCGCTCTCCGGCCGGGCCTGGGAGCGCCAGGAGCGCGCGCTGCTGGCCGCCGGCCACCGGGTCGTCACCTACGACCGGCGCGGGTTCGGCCGCTCCAGCCAGCCGACCGGCGGTTACGACTACGACACGTTCGCCGCCGACCTGGACAAGCTCCTCGCCGCCCTCGACCTCGCCGAAGTCGACCTGGCCGGGCACTCGATGGGCGGCGGGGAGATCGCGCGCTACCTCGGGACCTACGGCTCGGCACGGATCCGGAAGGCGGTGATCATCTCCGGCGTGCCGCCGTACCTGCTCAAGACCCCGGAGACGCCGAACGGCGCGCCGCAGGAGGTGTTCGACGAGATCGCCGCGGCCCTGACCGCCGACCGGTTCGCGTACTTCACCGAGTGGAACAAGAACTTCTTCAACCTGGACGAGAACCTCGGCAAGCGGATCAGCGCCGAGGCCGTGCAGGACTCGTGGAACACCGCGGTGTCCGCCTCCCCCACCGGCACCATCGCGTGCGTGGCCACCTGGACCACCGACTTCCGGGCCGACCTGCCCAAGATCGACATCCCGGTGCTCGTCCTGCACGGCACCGCCGACCGGATCCTGCCCGTCGAGGCGACCGGCCCGCGCACCCACGAGCAGATCAAGGGCAGCGAGTACGTCCCCATCGAGGGCGCCGACCACGGCCTGTGCTGGACCCACGCCGAGGAGGTCAACGAGCAGCTGCTCAGGTTCCTCGCCTGAGCTGAACAAGAAGCCTGAGCAGGAAGCCTGAGCAGGAAGCCTGAGCAGCGCGGAAGATAGTCTGCCCGCTATGACCTCCCCCGAGCTCAGCCACCTGCAACTGCTCACCATGGTCGGCGAGCTCGGCAGTATCGGCCGGGCCGCCGAGAAGCTGGGCATCAGCCAGCCCGCGGCGAGCAAGCGGATGGACCAACTGGAGCGGCGCCTGGGCCTGCGCCTGCTGGACCGCAACAGCCGGGGGTCGGCGCTGACCGCCGAGGGCAAGGCGGTGTGCCAGTGGGCCGAGAAGGTCGTGGCGAGCTTCGACGCCCTGTTGGTCGGCGCGGCGGCCCTGCGCGCCGACCTGGACAACGATCTGCGCGTGGCCTCCAGCATGACGCTCGCCGAGCAGTTCGTCCCCCGGTGGATCGGCGCGCTGCGGCGGCAGCTGCCCGACGTGGTCGTCAGCCTGCGGATGACCAACTCGAAGCAGGTCGCCGAGCTGGCCGCCGCCGGGGAGGTCGGGCTCGGGTTCGTCGAGGCGCCGAGCGTGCCCCGCGGCCTGTCCTCCCGCGTGGTCGGCACCGACCGGCTCGTCGTCGTGGTGGGCCCCGATCACCCGTGGGCCCGCCGGCCCGAGCCGGTCGGCCCGGCGGAGCTGGCCGGCACGCGCCTGCTGGTGCGGGAAAGCGGTTCGGGCACCCGGGAGACGCTGGAACGTGTCCTGTCCGACGCGCAGGCCGCTCCGGCCAAGCCCCTGATGGTCCTGGACGCGAACGCCGCCATGCGCGCCGCGGTCGCGGACGGCGCCGGTCCGGCCGTGATGAGCATGCTGACCGTGCGCGGCGACCTGGAAGGCGGCCGGCTCGTGGACGTCCCGGTGACGGGAATGGATCTGCGCCGTCGCCTGCGTGCGGTCTGGTCCACCAGCCGGCCGCTCACCGACACCGAGGGCCGGTTGCTGCGCATCGCTGTGCAGTCCTATCGCAGTACCCCGACCCGCAGCACCTCGACTCGCAGCACCTCGACTCGCAGCACCTCGACTCGCAGCACCCCGACTCGCAGCACCCCGACCGGCGGCACCCCGACCGGCGAGGCGGTCAGCCCCCGGCCGTGACGGTGATGTTGGTCAGGCCCTTCACGGCGCGGGTCACCGTGTTGCTGCTGTAGACCACGTTCGGGTTCCCGGCGCAGTCGGACTGGTCGGTGACGTTGACGGCGTAGTCGCCGACCCCGCCGAGGTCAGAGTCGTTGTTCTTCCAGACGTTGCCGCAGCCGAACGGCGCCACGATCCGGTGCACCTGGTACCCGTCGGCCAGGACCCCGCCGCTGCCGTAGCCGCCGTGGTTGCCGATGATCGTGTAGCCGCTGCCCTTGACGTCCAGCCACGAGTCGGCGCTGTTCTCGCCCGAGACGCCGCCGGTGAACGTGTTGCCCTGGACCAGACCGCCGGTCGTGCCTTCCTTGATGTCGATGTGCTCGGCGCCGATGTTGGGGCCGAACGAGTTGCCGACGGCCTGGTTGTCCATGCTGCGGTCCTGGCCGGAGCTGTCGCCGTACTTGTCCCAGTTGCTCTCCGCCGAACCGAAGTACAGGCCCTCGCCGTAGCCGGGCTGGACCTTGCCGGTGTCGTGGATGAAGGAGTTCTCGATCAGGTTGTCCGAGCTGTCGGCCCGGAAGTGCACGCCCTCGTCACCGATGCCCGAGACCTCGACGCCGTTCAGGACGTTGTCGCTGGACCCGTCGAGCACGATGCCCTTGGCCGAGTTGTCGACCGCGAACCCGTTCAGGTGCCAGTAGGAGACGCGGTTCAGGTGCAGCCCGTAGCCGCAGTAGGAGACATCGTTGGCGATCGGCGGCGGCACGTTCGGGTCGCAGCCCGACGCGCTGTTGGAGAGCTTGGCGGTGCGGGGACCGGTGATCGTGATGGGCTTGCTCGACGTGCCCGACGTCGTCGCGTAGAACGCGCCGTCGTAGCTCCCGGCCGCCAGCACGATGGTGTCGCCGGGCGCCACGCCGGCCAGAGCGGTGGTGAGCTCGGCCGCGGTGGAGACGTTCCAGGTGTGGCCGCCGGGCGTCGTGGACGGCGTGGTCGAAGGCGTGGTCGAGGGTGTCGTGGACGGCGTCGTCGAAGGCGTGGTCGAGGGTGTTGTGCTGGGCGTTGTGGTGGGCGTCGTCGAAGGCGTGCTCGGCAGCGAACTCGAACTCGACGACGTGGACCCGCCCGGCGTGCCGTAGACGGCCACCTCGTCGATCGTGAAGCCCGCGGTACCCGCGTACTGGCTCAGGTACAGCTGGATCCACCGCGTGCTGGTGCCCGCCGGGAGCGCGAGGGTCTCGGTACCGCCGTGGCCGCTCGTCGTGGCGACGACCGTGTGCCAGCTGGACCCGTCCGGGGACGTGCGGATCTTGTAGTTGGTGCCGTACCCGGCGCCCCACGTCACGGTCACATGGTCGACGCTCGTGGCGGCGCCCAGATCGACCTGCCACTGCTGCGGCTTGCTGGTGCCGCTCTGCCAGACGGTGCCCGAGGCGCAGTCGTCGGCGTTGCCGGCGGTGCCGGAGTTCGAGGACGCGCTCGCCGGCCGGCCGCAGGCCAGATCGGTGGCGCTCGGGCTGGCGCTCGCGGACGAGCCGATCGTCACCAACGCCGCGGCGGCGGCGAGCGCGAGCGCCATGCCCGCCGGGAGTAGATGGCGTGATCCGCGCAAAGGGGAGATGCGTCTCATGGTGCCCTCTCATCGACGAAGGGGGTCGGCGGACCGGTGGCGTCGATCTGCCGAAGCAGTTCATGAGTGTGAACATGGTTCATTCATGTGACCGCTGCCTGCACACCGTAATTCCGGCTCCGGCGCCTGTCGAGACTCTTGTTAAGAACTTTTACTAACGAAAAACAACACGGTGCGACACGACCGTGGCACGCGACTCGATATCAGACCCCTGATAACGAAACGGTCTCGAGTGTCCGGCACCGCGTTGAGTCGCGACGGCGCGGGAAAGGTATAGACCATGAGACGCATCGCCACCATGCTCGGGGTCGCCGCGCTCGCCGCGACCCCCTCATCACCCTCACCGCCGGCACTGCCGAAGCCGGCGGCGCACCGGGCTACGTGCTCTACAAGAGCTACACGCACGGAGATGCCTGCGCCTCCTCGGGCTACGCCGGTCAGCAGGCCGGGCAGTGGGACTACTACTACTGCGACACGGTCTACCCGGCGAGCTGGGACGGGCCGGGAGACTACGACCTGTACGTGCACTACGTGTGACGCACTGAGTCCCGTCAGCCCGCCGCCACCCCACCGGGTGGCGGCGCCATCCCGTTTCAGAACCTCCGCGTGAACGGCGAGGGCTTGCGCATCCGCACCAGAAGCAGCAGCGGAACGAGCACGTACGGCAGGTTGAAAGCCAAGAACTTGGCCGGATTCCCGGTCCGCGTCGCCTGTTCGCCGAAGAACTCCACGCCGAAGACGACGATGCCGGTCAGGGTGACGATCATCGTCGCGTAGATCACCGAGGGCAGCTGGATCCAGTTCCGGCCGGTCGTCAGGGCCATGACGAGCAGGATGTAGAACGGCATGTAGACGAAGGCCGACAGGCCCGTCACGATCCGCATCCAGGCCGGCGGGTGCATGAACAGCGGGTCGGCGTCGTGGGCGTACCAGTAGTTGGAGCGGACGAAGAAGTTGCCGCCGGGGTGCGAGAAGTCGACACCGACGGTGGGCAGCAGGTCGCTGATGCAGGACGTCACCACGAACGCCGAGAACACGACCGCGAAGAAGACGTCGATCTTGCGCTCCCTAAAGGGGAGGTTCACCGCGTCGGCCATACCTGATCGTAAGACTGAGCGGTACTGCCCTTCCAGGCTGCGGCACCTTACAGTCAGCCCATGGACGTGATCAGGATCTGCTTGTACGTATACGCGGGCGTTTGCCTCGCGACCTGGCTGATGTCGGTCCTCACGAGGGAGTACTCGTGGGTCGACCGCATCTGGTCGCTCGTCCCCCTCGCTTACACCGGAATCTTCGCCGGCGCGGCAGGCTTCCACGACGCGCGCCTGAACGTCATGTTCGTCCTGGTCACGTTGTGGGGCGCGCGGCTCACCTTCAACTTCGCGCGCAAGGGTGGCTACACGCGCGGCGGCGAGGACTACCGGTGGGGGGTGCTGCGTGGCCGGATGGCGCCATGGCAGTTCCAGCTCTTCAACGCCTTCTTCATCACGCTGTACCAGAACGCGATCCTGCTGCTGATCGCCCTCCCCGCCGACACCGCCCTGAAGCACCGGACCTCGTTCAACGTCGCGGACGGCGCCCTGACCGTGCTGTTCGCCGGATTCCTGGTCGGCGAGACGGTGGCGGACCAGCAGCAGTGGCGGTTCCAGCAGGCGAAGCGCGCCGACCTCGACGCCGGCCGCGAGCCCTCGGCACGCTTCGTCACGACCGGCCTGTTCCGCTACTCGCGGCACCCCAACTTCTTCTTCGAGCAGGCGCAGTGGTGGGCGATCGCAGGATTCGGCGTGGCCGCGGCCCACGCGGTGCCCTGGACGATCGTCGGCGCGATCCTGCTGACCTCGCTGTTCATCGGCTCGACCCGCTTCACCGAGAACATCAGCCTCTCGCGCTACCCGGAGTACGCGGACTACCAGCGGCGGACGTCGGCGGTCGTGCCGTGGCGGCCTCGCTGAACCGGACCGACCGGGTGTACGGACTTGGACCGACTACGGGACTCGGATGCCGAGCCCGTGAAGGATCGTCGCAGGCGCGGCATCTGGCCGAGATCCCGCAGCAGAGAGAAGAACCCTTTATGTCCGCACGCCTCGATCGGTACGCCGAGTTCCTCGAGAAGAGGTACCGGGCCGATTTCCGCAAGTCCGACGAGTACTCCATCGCCGAAGTCACCCCGGAGTTGAGAACACGTATCTCGAGCGGCCGGTTCCGCCGCATCGTCATCTCAGGGACGGGCTGCCCCGCCGTCGTCTCCGATGTGGTCGGGATGTTCCTCAACGCCTCGGGGGCCGAGGTGGAGGTGCTCGTCGTCGACGGCTGTGACTTCCCGTCCACGGTCCCTCGCTCCGTGGCGGACGATGAGGGGACGCTGTTCGTCATCAACTCCGACGGCGGCCACGCGGAGGAGTCGGAGGAGTCGGAGGAGTCGGTCAGGGCCTTCCGCGCCCTGGCGGGTCGGTACCACCGCACGCTACTGCTCACCCCGGGCGGTCAGCTGGCGGAGCTGGGCCGACGGGCCGGTGTCTCGGTGGCATGCTGGGAGCTGAGCGAGCCGCACCCGGATTACCCGCTCCTCCACGTCGGCCGGCACGTCGGGATCCTGCTGGACATGTTCCACCGGCTGGGGCTGATCAGCCAGGGCCATCGGGCCGAGGTCGCCGCTCTGGCTGATGACCTGGCCACCGACTTCACCCCGGCCTTGGAACAGGCGGCACTGGAGACCGCGCTCCGCTCGCAGGACGCGAACATCATCCTGCTGGCTTCACCGAACTGGTCCATGAGTCTGCCGAAGCTTGCGAACATGCACTGCACCGAGACCGGCCCCGATCGGCGACACAGCATCCTGCTGTTCCGCGACTCCGACGACGACGCGTACGCGCGGAACAAGATGGACAGCCTGATCGGGCTGATGAAGCGCGACATCCCGCAGAACCGGAACGTGACGGTGACCGAGATCGTGCTCGACCAGCCGACGTTCCTGCGGAAGTACTTCACCGCGCTGGAATTCGTCCAGCACACCGCGTTGCATCTGGGCAGGTTGCACGACACCCGGTCGCCTGCGTTGGCCGCGTTGGCCTCCAAGTCAGCGTGAAGCCCTTGCTAGCACACGACAGCGATCCGGGCCGAGGCCGCGGGGAGGGCCGGTCAGTGCGCGGCGACCGTCACGCTGTTCAGCACCACATTGATCTTCGGACGTCCGTCGCCGGCACCGTTGGAGTCGTCCTCGCCGCCGGCGGCGATCTTCGCCACGACGTCCAGGCCGGACGTGATGGTGCCGAAGGGGGTGTAGCTCGGGAGCAGTGTGGTGTCTTTGTAGACGAGGAAGAACTGGCTGCCGTTGGTGCCCGGGCCGGCGTTGGCCATCGCCGCGGTGCCGGCCGGGTAGGTGGCGCCGGCCAGGTTCTCGTCCGGGAACTGGTAGCCGGGGCCGCCGGTGCCGGTGCCGGTCGGGTCGCCGCACTGGAGGACGTAGATCTGCTGCGTCGTGAGGCGGTGGCAGCGGCTGCCGTTGTAGAACTTCTGGGCCGCCAGGAAGTTGAAGGAGTTGACCGTATGCGGCGCCTTGGCCGCGTTGAGCGCGATGACGATGTCACCCTCGCTCGTGTTCAGGGTCATCGTGTACGCCTTCGCCTTGTCGATGGTCATCGGCGGCTCGGTGGGCCAGCTCTTGGACCCGCCCGACGCGGCGGGGGCCGACGTCGAGGCGCTGTCGGGGGCGGAGGCGGTGTCCGAGGCCGAAGCGGAGGTCGACGCCGTACCCGAGGCGGTGCTCTCGCTGGACGTCGAGGACCCGGCGGCAGCCCCGGCAGCGGAGCCGATCGTGCCGGAGGATGCGCAGCCCGACAGCAGGATTCCCGCCACCGCGGCGAACGCGCCGATACCGGCTATGTGGCGTCGATGAGTCTTCACGCGGGCAGGCTACTCCACGGTTTCATGAGCTCACTCGACGAGCCCTGCCACGTGCCGCCGCAGCCGGTCCGCGTGATCCGCGAGATCGGCGTCGACCCGCGGGGGCGGCGCACCCGCGTCGGCGTCCACGCGGCAGTGCAGGAAAACCGGAGTGCTGACGTTCGTGTGGCGCGCGAGCGCCATACGCAGGGTGTCCTCGTCGTCGGCGCGGAGGGTTTCACCGAAGCCGGATCCGCGGGCCCACGCGCCGAAGTCCACGCCGGCGGACGGGGTCGGCTGGCCGCCGGTGGAGTCGTAGACGCCGTCGTCGAGCAGGACGTGCAGCAGCGGGAGGTCCCGGATCGGTCCGGCGACGAGCAGGCCGACGGGGTTCATCATGAGGCTGCCGTCGCCGTCCACCACCACCGCGGGCTGCCCGGTCTGCAAGGCGATGCCGATCGCGATCGACGGGGCCAGGCCCATCGAGCCCACCATGTAGAAGTGGTTCGGGGTGTCGCGCAGGTGCCGGGCTATGCGGCAGGTGTAGCCGGTGGTGAAGACGATCGGCGCTTCGGGGAAGGCCTCGATGACGGCCGCGACCGCCGTGGTCTTGTTCATGCCGCCCACCCGAAGGCGTCGGGGGCCACGGTCAGGACCGCGGAGCAGTGCTTCGCGGCGGTGAGCTCCGCCAGCTCGGCGATCTGCGAGCGGGCCGGAACCGAGGGTTCGAACCTCCTGGACTCCAGGCCGAGGACGTCGAGCACCGGCTGCGTGAGCCTGCCCATGGCGGTGTTCTCGGGGGTCATGTCAGGATGCTGACCTCGAAGGCTGACCACGAACAGCACCCGGATCCCGTACGGGACGACGAGCGAGGCCAGGGCGTTCACCGACTGGCCGAGCCCCGAGTTCTGCATGAGGACCACGGGACGCGCGCCGGCCAGCTCCGCGCCGGCCGCCAGTCCCACCGCGTTGTCCTCGCGGGGGACCGTGATCAGGCCCGCGCGCCTGGAGAGCTCGGAGTACAGCGGGGCCAGGACGCCGCAGGGGGTGCCGAAGAAGGGCGAGTAGCCGGCGTCGATGAGGGCATCGGCGAGGTCGGCGGCTGGATCGGTGGCGAAATCGGCGGCAAGACCGGTGATGCGGTCGGCGGCGCGGCTGCCGGCTCGATCGGCAGCGCGGTTGGCGGCTCGATCGGCAGCGCGGTTGGCGGCTCGATCGGCAGCGAGATCGGTGGCGCGTTTGGCTGCGAGATCCGCCGGATCCGCGGTCGGGGTGAACGTGGTCTGATCGGCCATCAGTCGTCTTTCTTCTCGGTGAGTCGCGCGCCACGGCGGGCGGCGTTGCGTCCGCGCCCGGCGTCGCGCCGCATCCTGGCCCGTTCCGCGGCCCGGTCCTGCGCCCCGGTGTCCGAGCCGTTGTCCAGGAAGGCCGCGTACGACCTGATCGTCGGAAGGTGGAAGAGGTCCACGACCCGGATCTCGCGGTCGAGGACGGCGCCGAGCCGGGACTGCACCGCGACGATGGCCAGCGAATCCCCTCCGGCCTCGAAGAAGTTCTCGGTCAGCCCGACGTCCGAGCGGCCCAGCACCTCCCGCCACACCGTCGCGACCACGCCTTCGGTCGCGGTGGCCGGAACATGATCGGCCCCGGTACGCAGCCGCGCGTCGGGCCGGGCCGGTTCGGAGCCGATGATCCGGGGCGGATCGGACAAGCCTGCGGTGAGAGCGTCCGCATCCGGCAGCGGCGCGGCGGTGAGCGCGGCGTACGGATCGTCCGTGAACGTGGCGAGCAGCTGCTGGTAGCCGGAGATCAGCCTGCTGATGCGGTCGGCGTCGTAGAGGTCCGGGTTGTAGACGAAGGTCAGCGTGCAGCCGTCGTCCTCGTCGACCAGGTACACGGTGAGGTCGAACAGCGAACCCGGCAGCGCCGGCACGACCGGCTCGCTGCGGGTTCCGGCAAGCTCCAGCCGAGGCTGGGAGAAGTTGAAGACGTTGAACAGCACCTGGATCAGCGGCCCGCGCGCCGGATCCCGGGGCAGTCGCAGATCCCTGACGAGCTCGTCGAGGGTGGCGCCCGGATGGGCCAGCGCGGCCTGGAGTTCGCCGCGGCAGTCCCGGACCGCCGTGGCGAAGTCCGCGTCGGCGTCCAGGCGCATCCGGAGCGGGACGATGTCCACGAAGAAGCCGATCAGGTCCTCGAACGCGGCGTGCCGGCGGTCGGAGACCGGAGTGCCGATCACCAGGTCGCGGCGGTCCGCCACCCGCGACATCAGCTCGGCGAACGCGGTCAGCAGGATGGTCGCCGGGGTGGTGCCCAGGCGGGCCGACAGTGCGCGGACCCCGCGATGGACGCCGATCGGGAGCCGGGCCGACGCTCGGGCGCCGCGCCAGGTCTGCTCCGCCGGACGCGGCCGGTCGCGCGGCAGGTCCAGGTGGGACGGCGCGCCGGCCAGGTGATCGTGCCACCACGCGAGATCGGCGGCGCCGCGGCCGCGCTCGCGCCAGGCGACATAGTCGGCGAAGCTCGCGCGCAGCGCGGGCGGCTCGGCGCCGGCGTAGATCCGGCCCAGGTCCCGGTACAGGAGGTCCTGGGACCAGCCGTCGAAGACCGCGTGGTGCACCGTCATCAGGAGGTAGTGGTCGTCGTCGGCGACCCGCAGCAGCCGGGCCCGCCACAGCGGTCCGGTCGCCAGGTCGAAACGGGTCCGGGCCTCGCCGGTCAGGGCACTGTCGATCTGTGCGCGCTGCTCGGCCTCGGGCAATCCGGCCAGGTCCTGCACCAGCAGCCGCACGTCTGTGGGCGGATCGACGCTCACCGAGGGCTGTCCCTGGAGCATCGGGAAGTGCCAGCGCAGGGGCTCGTGGCGTTCGGTCACGGCCCGCAGCGCGCGGCCCAGCGAGGGGACGTCGAGCGCACCGCGGATCCGCTCGGACATGGTGATGTTGTAGGCGGCGCTGTCCGGGGCGAACTGGTCGATGAACCAAACCCGGCGCTGCCCCGCCGACAACGCCGGCGGGTGACCGGTGCTGATCTGCTCGATCACCGTGCCCGGCGCTTCGGCCACGACGATCGCCAGGCCCGCCGGGGTCCGGGCGTCGAAGACCTCTTCGACGGCCACCTCCCGGCCGAGCCGGTCGCGGATCGCCGCCACCAGCCGCATCGCGGTGAGCGAGTGGCCGCCGGCGTCGAAGAAGTCGTCGTCGGGAGCGGCGCGGGGCACGTCGAGGGCCCGGCACCACAGGTCGCGGACGATGTCGAGCAGCTCCGGCTCGCGGAGGTCCGGGCCGGTGGCAGTCTCGGTAGCGATCTCGGTGACGGTCGTCGTAGTGATCTCGGTGACGGCCCGCTCCAGCGCCGCGATCCGCGCGGCGTCCACCTTGCCCGAAGCCGTCGCCGGCAGTCGGTCCAGCAACACGACCCGCGACGGCACGAACGCCGTCGGCAGCCGGTCGGCGCACCAGGCCCGCACGTCGACCGCCGACAGCGCGTCGGTCGAAGCATCAGCTGGCGTGACGGCGGCAAGCAGTTCGTGCCCACCGGCCGCCGGGACGGCGAAGACCGCAGCCTGAACCACCGCCGGATGCGCCCGCAGCACCGTCTCGACCTCGCCCGGCTCGACTCGCTGGCCGCGGATCTTGATCTGCCGGTCGATCCGGCCCAGGTGCGTGAGCATGCCGTCAGGGTCCTGAACCACCCGGTCGCCGGTCCGGTAGAGCCGGGCGCCGGGCCGGGACCCGAACGGATCGGGGACGAACCGGTCCGCCGTGACCCCGGCGGCGTTCAAGTAACCGCGCGCCAGCCCTGGGCCGCCGATCAGCAACTCGCCCGGCGTTCCGGGCGGTACGGGTTCCAGCGCCTCGTCGACGACGTGCACCCGGTGGCCGGACAGCGGACGGCCGATCGGCAGCGGCCCCGGGTGGTCGCCGACCCCCTCGAACGCCGTGACCTGGACTGTCGTCTCGGTGGGGCCGTAGCAGTTGAAGAACCTGCGGCCGTCGGCGCTCCAGCGGCCCAGCTGCTCCGGGGGCGGTGCCTCGTCCCCGGTCATCAGGGTCCTGAGTTCCGGGTAGTCGGACGGATCGAGCAGCGGCAACAGCATCGGCGGCAGCGATCCGAAGGTGACGCGGTGGCCGATCAGGAAGCGCCGCAGGCGTGCGGGGTCGGTGCGGTCCGGTTCGGCGGCGAGCTGCACCGAGGCGCCGACCGCCAGTGGGACCCACAGATCTAGCACCGACACGTCGAAGCCGAAAGAGGCGTAAGCCAGAGTCCTGTCGTACTCGGTGAGTCCGAAGTCCTCGACCGTCGCGGCGACGAGCGCCGCCAGGGCGCGCTGGGTGACCACGACGCCCTTGGGCTCGCCGGTGGATCCCGAGGTGTGGATGACGTACGCGGCGTGGTCCGGTCCGGCCGGTCCCGGGCCGATGTCCTCGATCGCAGTGGACAACGGCTGGATGCCGGTCAGATCCAGCCTCCAGGCGCCGATGCCCCCGGTGCCACCGGTATCGCCGATGCCGCCGTCTGATTCCGGTGATTCCGGCGCACCGTCCAGCGCCCGAGCACCCGCCGCGTCGACCAGAACGGCCGCCGGAGCAGCGCGTCGACACAGCCTGACCAGGCGCTCCGCAGGCTGCGCCGGGTCCAGCGGCACATAGGCCGCACCGGCCAGCATCACCCCGAGCATCGCCGCGACCGTCGCCGGCCGACGGTCGGCGCAGACGACCACCCGGTCCTCCGGACCGACGCCGACGGCCGCGAGCGCCGCCGCCACACCCGCCGCGGTGCGGACGAGTTCGCCGTACGAAATCCGTAGATCGCCTTGGCTCACCGCGGCCGCGGCCGGTCTGCGCAACGCCGCGGCGAGCACCAACGCGGGCACTGTCGCAGACTGCGCCCCGGCTTCGGATCGCGGCATCGCGCCGGTGAAAAGGGCGCGCGTCATCGCTTCACTGTCCAACGGACCAGCCAACCCCGTGTCCTCTCTCGGCTGTCGTTCCGCCCTTCCTATCAGGCCGGGACCCGCCGGGAAAGGGGGCTTGCCCGGCCGCATACCCCCGAGTATTCTCGGCGCCGTTCGACCACTGAGTTCGAACACTATTGCGATTTGTGGCGTCCGCATGACATATCCGGACACCTCGCACACGGGGCAGCACACGGGGCAGGGGCATGGGTGACAAGGGTTTTGTCGTCGTGCTCGGAAGCGGTTCCTTGGCCAGAGCTACGGCGTACGCCTTGGCGACCGCGAACGGGGCACCATTCGAAGTTCACGTCGTGGCGCGCGACAGCGCCGCGATCGCAGACATCTGCGATGTTGCGTCCGCCCGGGCCGCACTCGCCGGTTCACCTGCGATTTTCCGGCCCATATCGGTGCCGGGGTTCACGGAGTCAGTGCTTTACGACGTCTTGCGGGAGCTGCGTCCGGACGGGGTTTTCCTGTGCGCGTCCCGGCAGTCGCCGTGGGAGCGGACCACGGATCCGTCGCCCTGGACCGAGTTCGTCCAGCACGCCGGCTACGGCGTCACCGTGCCGTTGCAGGCGCAGTTCGCGCTGGCCGTCGGCCGGGCGGTTGATCGGCTGGGCGCGCGCGGCGAGAGCGGTGGGCGCGGCCGGGCCCCGTGGTTCGTGAACGCCTGCCTGCCCGACATCGTCAATCCTCTGATAACGGCACTCGACGTCCCGGTGCTCTGCGGCATCGGCAACGTCGCGATCCTCGCGGCGTTCCTGCAGGCCGCCACCGGGGCGCCGGACCAGAAGGAGCTGAAGCTCCTGGCCCACCACTACCACCTGCACGCGCCGCACGACCCGGCCGAGGAGGCGCTGGCCTGGCAGGGTGAAACCGCGCTGCCGGAGGTCGGCGCGCTGCTGGCCGCCGGCCGCCGCGTGGAGCGGCGCGAACTCAACCAGGTCACCGGGCTCGGGGCCGCGACGCTGATCACCGACCTGCTGACCGGCGCCGAACGCGCGACCCACCTGCCGGGGCCGGCCGGGCTGCCCGGCGGCTATCCGGTCCTGGTCCGGGACGGCGAGGTCAGCCTGCGCCTGCCCGCTGAGCTGGACCGCGAGGCCGCGATCGCCGCCAACCGACGGGCCTCGGCGCTGGACGGCGCCGTGCTTGATGGAAAACACCTAACCTTCTCCCCCGCTGCGTCGGCCGCCCTGCGGCCGCTCGCGCCGGAGCTCGCCGACGGTTTCGGAGTCGACCGGCTCGACACCGCCTGCGAGCAGCTGGCCGGGCTGCGGGCCCGCCTGCGCACGTGACGAGATCCGCACCGGCGCGAGGCATTCGACAGCAGAACTGAACAGTCCACATCACGCGCGAAACGACACGATCGAATCCGCACTTTGAGGAGCCCTGATGGTCGCCACCCCTCGGGCCGGTTCACCGAACCGTTCCCAGCACGCCAACCTGCTGCTGGACTATCCCGACCTGCTGCCCCTGGCGGTAGCCGCCTGCACCGACGATCCGGAGCCGCGGGTGGGGACCGGGCCGTTCAGCCCCGGCTTCCACCTGCCGGAAGCCGGCGACGACGTCCGCGAGTTCTTCAGCGCGGCGACCGCGCGCTGGCAGGAGCTGGGCCACTACCAGGACCACCGCGTCACGCTGCTGGACCTGACCGGGAATCCGGGCACCCAGACCACCAAGACCTTCGCGTCCCTGCTGATCGTCGCCCGGGCCGTGGAGTACATCCGCCGCAGCGGCGAGTCGGTGATGATCTTCTCACCGACCTCGGCGAACAAGGGCACGGCGCTGCGCGACGCGGTGCTGCGCGCGCTCGACGCCGGGCTGGCCGAGCCCGAGCAGCTCCGCGTCACCACCGTCGCGCCCCGCGGCTGCCTGCCCAAGCTGCGCGGCAGCCGGCTCTCGACCGATCCCGCGCTGCGGGCGCTCAACCCGGTGCTGGTGTATCCGGGTGCTGAGCCGGAAGGGGTCAAGGCGATCGGGCGCGAGTTCGCCGACCGCAACGCCGACCGCGTGCTGGCCGAGCAGGGCTGCCGGCTGTGGTTCTCGCTGGAGCTGGCCAACTACCTGGTCGCCGACACCGCGCGCGCGTTCTTCGAGCAGACCGTCGACCCGATCCGCGCCGACGGCCCGCAGCGGCTGCACGCGCACGCCGTCTCCAGCGCGTTCGGCCTGCTCGGCTACCACAAGGGCCTGGACGTCCTGGAGTCCGCCGGTCGGTTCGACCCCGCGCTGCGCCCGGCCAGCCTGCTGGTCCAGCATCTGGGGACACCGGACATGGTCCTGAACCTGCGGCACGGGGACTTCGACCGGGCGAGTCTGCCCGCTTACACCATGGACGGCGGGCTGTACCGGCAGGACGGCGACCCCCGGTTCCCGCAGACCACGTTCGACCCGGACGAGGTGCTGGACCCGACCTTCTACACCCACGCCCCCGCGACCTCGCCGGCGATGAACGCCATCATCAAGGGGCACGGCGGCGACGGGATCGTGGTCTCGCTGCACGAGTGCCTGGAGCGGTACCCGTTCGTGCGCCAGTGGCTGGCCCCGACCGGGCGCCCGCTGCCCGCCGACCCGCGGATGCTGCGCGAATGGTCGCTGACCATGGCGCTCACCGGCGTATTAAACGCTGTCGACCGCTCCCTGATAGACCCGGGCCGCGACCTGGTGGTGCACGGCTCCGGGAGCTACACCACCGCCGACTACGAGCCGCTGGCCGCCGACGCGCTGACCGAGGTGCGCGACGCCGGCGACATCGCGGCGGCGCTGCTGGGCAGCCGATGACCTCCGAACTGCGGGGGGCAGTCGAGGACGAGGCAAGCCCACACCTGGACCTGCCGGGCGATGTGGCCGTCGGCGAGGCGATTCCGAGGCCGCGCAACAGTGTCCGGACCGCAGGCCCGGTTCTCGATCCGGCGCGCGCCCACCGCCGATCACCGGACTTCGTGCCCTTCGAAGCCACCGACGAGACCATCGCGCAGCGCTTCGCCCGCCAGGTCGCGCTCGGCCCGGACCGCCCCGCGGTCCTCGGCGACGACCGCCGGCTCAGCTACGCCGACCTGGCCGCCGAGGCCGGCGGGATCGCCGCGCTCATCGCAGGGCACGGAGGCACCGGCGACCGCGTGGGTCTGCTGATCGAGCACGGCCCGGCGATGATCGGCGCGGTCCTGGGCACGCTCGGCGCGGGCCGTTGCTACGTGCCGCTGGACCCGGAGTTCCCGGCCGACCGCCTGGCATACATGGTCGAGCGCTGCGACATCTCGCTGGTCGTCGCCGACCAGGCCAACGCGGCCAAGGCCGCAGAGCTCGGGCGGCCGGTGGTGCTGACCGAGCAGGCCCGGCCCGCGCCTTACCAGCCCGTGGACGCCGACCCGCGCGATCCGGCCTACGTGCTGTTCACGTCCGGTTCGACCGGGCGGCCGAAGGGCGTGGTGCAGAACCACCGCAACGTCCTGCACGGCGTGCGCAACCACATCACCAACCTGCGCATCGCGCCCTCCGACCGGATCAGCCTCCTGACATCGTTCGGCTTCGACATGGCCGTCACCGACCTGTTCGCGGCGATCCTGTCCGGTGCCGCGGTGGTGCCGGTCGGCGTCCACCGGCACGGGCTCGGACAGCTGGCGTCCGCGATCGCCGAGCACGAGATAAGCGTCTACCACTCCACACCGACCGTCTTCCGCTACCTGACGGCCGAGCTCGGCCCGGGCCAGCGCCTGCCCTCGGTGCGGGCCGTGGTCCTCGGCGGCGAGGCCGTGACCGCGCTGGACCTGGCTGCGGTGCGCCGTTGTTTCGCCCAGGACTGCGTTCTGGTCAACGGCTACGGCGCGACCGAGGCCAGCTTCGCAGTCCAGAACCATGTGCCACCCGGCGTCCCCGCTGCTGAAGCGGTCCACCACGAAGTGGTGCCGATCGGCAGGGGCCTGCCCGGCTACGAGATAGTGCTGCTGGACGAACAGGATCGGCCCGCCGAGGCCGGGCAGATCGTGATCCGGAGCCGGTATCTCGCGCTGGGCTACTGGCGGGAGCCGGAGCTGACCGCTGAGAAGTTCGCCGACGAGAGCGGGGACAGCGACAGCAGCGACCGCGATGGCATGCGCCTCTACCGGACCGGTGACCTGGCCCAACGATTGCCGGACGGCCGCATCGTCTACGCAGGACGCGGCGACCGCCAGGTGAAGGTGCGCGGCAATCGTGTCGAGCTCGGCGAGGTCGAAGCACACCTGGCCGCGCTGACCGGCGTCGTCCGGGCGGTCGCGGTGTCCCGCACCGACGCGGCGGGCGCCGTCGAGGTCATCGGGTACGTCCAGCCGACCCGCGACCAGACCGACCTGGAACCTGCGGAGCTGCGGACCGAACTCGCCGAGCGAGTGCCCGCCTACCTGGTGCCCGCACGCTTCGTGGTCCTTCAGGGGTTCCCCCTCACCTCGACGGGCAAGGTGGACGTGGCCGCACTGCCGCTGCCCGCGCACCCCGGCACCGGTCCGGCCCCGACGACTCCCACCGAGCGCGTCGTCGCGCAGGTGTGGTGCGCCGTCCTCGGTCTGGACCGGGTCGGCACCACCGACAACTTCTTCGACCTCGGCGGCAATTCGCTGCACCTGTCCCGGGTCCGGCAGCGGCTCGAACGCGATCACGGCCTGCACGTCGCCGCGATGAGCAGTTTCGAGTACCCGTCTGTGGGCACGCTGGCCGCCTATCTGGACGCCGCGGACGACGCTGATGGCACCGGAGGCGCCGACCAGGCTCCCGACTCCGACAACGTCGCCCGGATCGCCGACCGCCTCGCCCGCCGGCGCACCGCGCGGGCCCGGTCGGCCGACGCCCGCCGCACCGAGGCGGCGGGATGAGCGCCGTGACCGGCGAGGAGATCGCGGTGATCGGGCTGGCCTGCCGGCTTCCCGGGGCGCCGGACGTATCAGCGTTCTGGCAGAACCTGGTCGCCGGTGTCGACTCAGTGCACGACTACACCCGCGAGGAGCTGCTGGACCTGGGCATCGGCCCGGGCCTGCTGGACGATCCCGCGCACGTGCCGGCCGGCGGCCGGCTGCCAGGCGTGGAGGATTTCGACGCCGAGTTCTTCGGCTTCGGCCCCGGCGAGGCCGCACTCACCGACCCGCAGCACCGCCTGTTCCTGGAGGCGAGCTGGACCGCGCTGGAAGACGCCGGATACGACCCGGGCAGGTACCCGGGGCCGGTCGGCGTGTTCGGCTCGGCGTCGGTCAACCGGTATTTCCAGTTCCACCTGTTCGGGAACCCGGCGGTGTCCCGGGCCGACCGGGATGATTGGGAGGGCCGGCTGCTGGAGCATCAGGCCGCTGACTACCTCCCGGCGCAGACCGCGTACCGGCTCGGGCTGACCGGACCGGCGTTGGCCGTGCAGTCGGCGTGCTCCGGATCGCTGACCGCGGTGTGCCTAGCGGCGCAAAGCCTCGGCGACTTCCGGTGCGACCTGGCCCTGGCCGGCGGGGTGAGCGTGACCTGGCCGAGGTACCGGCACACCGTCGGCGGGCTGGTCGCGCGGGACGGGCGCTGCCGTGCCTACGACGCCTCGGGCACCGGAGCCGTCTACGGCAGCGGCGTCGGCGTCGTGGTCCTGAAGCGGCTGGCCGACGCCGAGGCCGACGGCGACCACGTGCACGCGGTCCTGCGCGGCTGGGCCCTGTCCAACGACGGCGCACAGCGCGCCGGATTCGCCGCGCCCGGCCTGTCCGGCCAGACCGCCGCGGCCGCCGAGGCACTGGCGGTGGCCGAGGTCGGCGCGGACGAGATCGGCCTGGTCGAGGGCAACGGCGGCGGGACCGTCTGGGGCGACGCGATCGAGGTCCAGGCCCTGACCCGGGCCTGGCGGGCAGCCGGCGCACGCGCCACGGCGGCCTGTGCGCTCGGCTCGGTGAAGACCAACGTGGGGCACCTCGACGCGGCCTCCGGCGTGACCAGTCTGATCAAGGCGATCCTGGCCGTGCGGCACGGGGTGATCCCGGCGAGCCTGCACTTCGACAAACCCAACCCGGAAACCGGTTTGGAGGACAGCCCCTTCTTCGTGCCCACCGAGACGACGGCGTGGCCGGCCGATTCGGCGAATCCACGACTGGCCTCGGTGTGCGCGGCCGGGCTCGGCGGCTCGAACGCCCACGTGATCGTCGAACAACCGCCCGCACACGCGGCGGCCGAGCGTCGGCCGGGACCCTGGCCGTTGCCGCTGTCGGCGGCCTCACCGCAAGCCCTGGCCGAACAGATCAAGCGCCTGCGCACCTATCTGGCCGACCATCCCGACGTCGATCTCGCCGACGTCTCCTTCACCCTGGCCATGGGACGCAGAGCCTTGCGACACCGCTTCGCAGTGGTCTGTGACGATGTCGCCGAGGCCATCGCGGCGCTCGACCCGGAGTCGGACCCGAGTCCCGAGCCCGGAACCGTGGCGGAGCTGGCCCGGCAATGGATGCTCGGCACCGCCGTGGACTGGAGCAGCGTGGTTTCGGGTCGCCGCGTTCCGTTGCCCGGCTACCCTTTCCAGCGGGTCCGGCACTGGATCGACCTGCCTGACGTGTCCGACGCGCCCGCCGCGACCGCCGACCGGTCCGGGGTGAACGCGTGACCCCGCCGATGTGGTTCTCCGAAACCGGCGCCCACAACACCGGCCAGGCCGCCGACCTGTTCTGCCTCCCCTACGCCGGCGGCGGCGCCTCGGTGTTCCGGCGCTGGCCGGCGTCGTTCATCCCGGACATCAGGGTCCTGCCGGTGCAGCTACCGGGCCGGGAGACCCGGATCGCCGAGCCGCCGGAGTTCGACGCCGCCGAAGTCGCGGCGGCGATCGCGGACCGGGTGGACCGGCCCTTCGCACTGTTCGGGCACTCCCTCGGCGGCCGGCTCGCCTTCGAGGTGGTGCGCGAATTCCGCCGGAACGGCGCGCCGTTGCCGGCGGCGGTCTACGTCTCCGGCAGCAAGCCGCCGGATGTGCGCGCCGACGGACCGTTCGACAAGCTGTCGCGGCTGGACGACGCGGAACTGCTGGAGCGGGTGGTCCAGGGCGGCGGCGTACCGGCCGAAGTGCTGGCCGAACCGGAGCTGCTGGACCTGATCCTGCCGACCCTGCGCGCCGACTTCGCCTGGCTGGACGACTACGTGTACCGGGCCGAGTCCCCGCTGCCGGTCCGGCTGACCGCCTTCGCAGGGCACGCCGATACGGCGGTCACCCCGGCTGCCATGGCCGGATGGGCCCGCCACACCACCGCCGGGTTCGCCCTGCATCCGTTGGCCGGCGGGCACTTCTTCCTCCACGACCGGATCCCGGAGATCGCCTCGGTGATCCGGTCCGATCTGCGGACCCTGACTCACGCGGGAGGCCGCCGATGACTGGCGCACAGATTGCCGGGACAACACAGATTGCCGGGACAACACAGAACACCGGCGGCCACAGTGTCCCGCTCGGCGACACCGGATGGTCGGTGTGGCGCGAGGTGCTGCTGCGGACCACCGGGTTCCCGGCCGACGGCCTGGACCGGTTCGGCGCAGCCGCCGCCGCCGAGGCCGCCGACGCCCTGCTGGCCGGGACCGCGGCCGATGCCGCGCTGCGCACCGACTTCGACCGGGAGCTGACGGCCGTCGCCGGGGCCGAGTCGGCGCAGATCGCCGGGATCGTCGCCGATCCGCTCTTCCGCGAGGCCCTGGCCTGGCAGAACAGCTCGATGCAGGTCTGCCTGGACAGCCTGGCGTCCGGTCGCCCGACGAAACGCAGGATCCTGCGAAGGCGGGAGCGGGCCATCGCCCGGTACTGGCAGCGGTACTGCGCCAAGAACGAGACCATCGGCTTCTTCGGGCCGGTGTGCTGGGGCTCGATCGGCGCGGACGAGGCCGACGTGGTCCGGGCCGAGGCCGGACCGGCCCTGCTGCGGGACCGGAAGGTCTTCTTCGAACACTGGGCCCTGGACGCCTACGCGCAGACCCTCGCCGCGGATCCGGAGATCCGCGCCTTCCTTCCTCCCGCGCTGCTGCCGCATTTCGCCCTGGACGGCGACACGGTGCTGCGTCCGGCGCAACCGCCGCTGACGCTCCTGCCCGCCGAGGCCGAGCTGGTCCGGCGGTGCACCGGCGCCCCGGCCGCGACCGTCGTCGCGGGCCTGGTCGAGGACAGGGTCCTGCGACGCGCCGAGGACGGCTCGGCGATGCTCGACCGGCTGGTCGGGCGCGGCATTCTGACCTGGGACGCCGACCTGCCGATCGGCCCCGGCGGCGAGGACGTCCTGGCCGACCGGATCGCCGCGATCGCCGACGAGGCGCCGCGCGCCCGGGCGCTGGCCGGATTCCAGCGGCTTCAGGACGCCCGGGACAAGGTCACCGCGGCGGCCGGGGACGCCGAGGCTGTGCGCTCGGCGCTGGAATTCCTGGCCGCCGAGTTCGTCGCCCTGACCGGCCGGGACGCCACCCGGAGCGCGGGCCAGACGTACGCCGGCCGGACGCTGTGCGTCGAGGACACCGTCCGCGACCTCGACGTGGTGGTGGGCCGGCGGCTGCTCGACGACATCGCGGCGCCGCTGGAACCCCTGCTGCTGGCCGCGCGCTGGCTCAGCGCGGAGTTGGCCCGGACGCACTCGGAGGCGCTGCGGGCGCTGTTCGACGACCTGGCCGAGGCCGAGCCGGGCAAGCCGGTGAGCCTGGCCGACCTGTGGTTCCTGGCGCAGGGGCTCTGGTACGGCAGCGGGCCGCGGCCGGTGGACGCGGTCGCCGCCGACTTCGCCCGGCGCTGGTCGGCACTGTTCGGGCTGGACAAATCTAGCCCGGACCACGCTGACCTAGACCGCAATGACCCTGACCGCCATGACCTTTCTGGAGGCCGTGACCGCTCCGGTCCGGCCGGAGCCGCGTCGGACCAGGCCGCGTTGCAGCAAGCCGACATCGTCCTGTCCGCCGCCGAAGTGAGCGCGCGCGCCGCGGAACTCTTCCCGGCCGAGCACCCGGGCTGGTCCGCTGGCCGGCTGCACAGTCCGGACCTGCAGATCTGCGCACCGGACCTCGAAGCCCTCAACCGCGGCGACTACCTGGTCGTGCTCGGCGAGTTGCACGTAGCCTGGGCGACGTTCGACTGCGCCGCGCTCACGGTGTGCCATCCCCGGCCGCAGGACCTGGCCGCCGCGCTCGCCGCAGATCTCGGCGAGCACCGGATCCGGCTGCTCTACCCGACCGACTGGCCGCGGACCACCTCGCGGCTCACGGACAGCCTGGACGGTCCGACCGACCACCGGCTCGGCATCGCCGCCGCGCCCGGCGCCAGCCGGGAGCACCTGCTGCCCGTCGCCTCGGTCACCGTGGCCGAGGTCGGCGGCGAGTTGGTCGCAAGCGCGGCCGACGGTCGCACCTGGCCGCTGCTGGAGATCTTCTCCACCCTGCTGGCGACGCACGCGGTGGACGGGTTCAAGACCACGGCGGCGGGCCACACCCCGCGGATCACCGTGGACCGGCTCGTGGTGGCCCGGCGGACCTGGCGGACCACGATCGGCCGGACCGGTCTGGCCGAGGCGTCCGGAGAAGCCGACCAGTACCTGGCCGCGCGCAGGTGGCGCGCGGCCCTGGGGCTGCCGGACCGGGCCTTCGTCAAGGTCGGTACCGAGGTGAAGCCCTTCTACGTCGATCTGACCAGTCCCACCCTCGTCTCCATGCTCTGCCAGACGATCCGCCGCGCGCAGGAGGTCGCCGGGCCGGAGGTGTCCGTCACGGTCAGCGAGATGCTGCCGGGCACGGACCAGGCCTGGGTCCCGGACCGGGCCGGCCGCCGCTATTTCAGTGAACTGCGTTTGCACATCACCGACCCAGAACCAGCGCCGCCCTCGGGCGCCGAGCGATCGGAGGACCGCGATGCCGGCCACCGTTGATGCCGAAGACGTTAGCGCCACAGACGTTAATGCCAATGACCTCGACGACTTCTCGGAGGGCGTCGAACCGATCGCGATAGTGGGGATGGCCGCCCGGGTCCCCGGCGCGGACAACATCGACACGTTCTGGCAGAACCTCGTCGACGGCGTCGAGTCGATCACCTTCTTCTCCCGCGAGGAGCTGCTGGCGGCCGGCGTCGATCAGGACGAGATCGACGATCCCGGCTACGTCCCGGCCGCGCCGATCTGCGACCACATGACGGACTTCGACCACGACCTGTTCGGCATGTCGCCGCGCGAGGCCGCCATCGCCGATCCGCAGCACCGGATGTTCCTGGAGACGGCGCACAGCGCGCTGGAGGACGGTGGCTACGACCCGGCGCGCTACCCCGGGACGATCGGCGTCTACGCCGGAACCGGCGCGGACGCCTACATGTGGCTGAACCTGAAGGCCGACCCCCAGCTGTGGTCGGCGATCGCCGGCGGGCTGTCGATCGCCACGTCCAACCAGCCGGACTACGTCGCGACCTCGGTCTCCTACAAGCTGAACCTGCGCGGTCCGAGCATGACGGTGCACACCGCCTGCTCGACGTCGATGGTCGCGATCCACCTGGCGGCCGAGGCGCTGCGCAACGGCGAGTGCGACATGGCGCTGGCCGGCGGGGTGTGCGTGGAGCTGCCGTACATCACCGGCTACCAGGCGGTCGAGGGCTACACCTCGCCCGACGGCCACTGCCGGCCGTTCGAGGCCCGGGCCGCCGGCACGCTGTGGGGCAGCGGCGCCGGGGTGGTCCTGCTCAAACGGCTCGACCAGGCGCTCGCCGACGGCGACCACATCAGGTCCGTGATCCGCGGCGAGGCGGTGAACAACGACGGGTCGGCGAAGGTGGGCTTCTCCGCGCCGAGCGTCGAGGGCCAGACCGAGGCGGTGGCCCAGGCGGTCGCGGTGTCCGGGGTCGACCCGCGGAGCATCGGCTACGTCGAGGCGCACGGCACCGGCACCGCGCTCGGCGACCCGATCGAGGTGGCGGCGCTGACCGCGGCCTACGGGCACGGCAGCGCCGAGCGCGGCTGGTGCGCCCTGGGCTCGGTCAAGTCGAACATCGGCCACCTGAGCCAGGCCGCGGGCGTGGTCGGGGTCATCAAGACCACGCTGGCGCTGCAGCACCGGCTGATCCCGCCGACGGTCAACTTCCTGACCCCGAATCCGGCGATCGACTTCGACGACACCCCGTTCCACGTGGTGTCGAACCTGACTGTATGGGACGGGGACGGCGGCGGCGGGCCGCGGCGGGCCGGGGTCAGCTCGTTCGGGATCGGCGGCACCAACGCGCACCTGATCCTGCAGGAGGCGCCGGCCGCCGGGACCGCAGGCACTGCCGGAACCGCCGGGACCGCCGGGCGCCCGGCGGACCAGCCGCCCCGGCTGCTGACCCTGTCGGCCCGCACCGCGCCGGCGCTGGCCGCGGCGGTCACCCGGCTGGCCGACCATCTGGCCGCGAACCCCGGGATCGACCTGGACGACGTGGTCCACACCCTGCGGGTCGGCCGGGCCCGGCATCCGCAGCGGGCCGCGGTCGTCGCCGCCGACGCGGCGGACGCCGTCGTCGCACTGCGGGACCAGTCCCGGCTGCTCACCGCGCGCGCCGAGGGCACCGCGCCGTCGGTCGCGTTCTTGTTCTCCGGCCAGGGTTCGCAGTCCGCAGGCGTCGGCGCGGGGCTGTATCGCAGTGAGCCGGTGTTCGCCGCCGCCGTCGACGAGTGCTGCGAACTGCTGCGTCCGCACCTCGACATCGATATACGAGACCTGATCTGCGCCGAGGGCGAGGCGCTGCCGGCGGCGCAGGACGCGCTGCGCGAGACCCGCGTCACCCAGCCGGCGTTGTTCGTGCTCGAATACGCGCTGGCCGAGCTGTGGCGCAGTCGCGGCGTCCGGCCGGCCGCGATGATCGGCCACTCCATCGGCGAATACGTCGCGGCCACCATGTCAGGGGTCTTCGAGTTGCCGGACGCCCTGCGGCTGGTGGCCGGACGCGGCGCGCTGATGCAGTCGGTGCGGCCCGGCGCGATGCTCGCGGTGTCCCTGGACGAGGCCGAACTGCGCGACCTGCTCCCGCCGGAGCTGTCGCTGGCGGCGGTGAACGGGCCGCGGGCCTGCGTGGTGGCCGGCCAGACCGAGGCCGTCGAGGCGTTCGCGAAGCAGCTGGCTGCCGGGCCGACCAAGGTCCAGACCCGGATGCTGCGGACCTCGCACGCGTTCCACTCGGCGATGATGGACCCGGTCGTCGAGCAGTTCGCCGCGCTCGTGGAATCGGTTCCGCGCCGGGCCCCGCAGACTCCTTTCCTGTCCAACGTGACCGGGGACTGGATCACCGCCGAGCAGGCCGAGGACCCGGGGTACTGGGCCGGGCACCTGCGCGGGACGGTGCGGTTCGGCGACTGCGTCGCCCGGCTGCTGTCCGAGGGCAGCTGGACGCTCCTGGAGTGCGGTCCGGGCCGCCAGCTCGCCGGTCTGGCCCGGATGCAGACCGACCGGACCTCCCCGCCGCTGGCCAGCCTGCCGGGCAAGCCGGAGACCGAGGTCGTGGACTTCGAGCGGACGACCGGTGCGCTGTGGATCGCCGGCGTCCCGGTCGAACTGCCGGAGGTCGGCCGCCGGATTCCGCTGCCGACGTATCCATACCAGCGGGTGCGGCACTGGATCGATCCGGTGCCCGAGGCCGCCGGCGCGCACACCGGCCCGAGCCGGCCCCAGCGGGGCGGGACGGCGCCGATCAGCCGGTGGTTCGCGGTGCCGACCCGGCGCCAGCTGCCGCCCGACCCCCGGGTCGCGGACTTCGACAGTGCTCTGACATTCGTGGCCGGGCCGCGCGGTGAAGCGTTGGCCGCCGAACTGCGCCGGCGCGGCGTGGCGGTGACCGAGATCCGGCCGGGCAGCGGGTTCGACCGCGACGGCGCGGTGGTCACGGTGCGCGCGTCGGAGCCGGAGGACTACCGGGCGCTGGTGGCCGGCGGGCTGCCGGGGCGGATCGTGCACGCGTGGGCACTGGACGGGGAGGCGGCCAGGTCCGACCTGGCCGCCGCCGCGCTGGCCCAGGAGCACGGCTTCCTCAGCGTCCTGACACTGGTGCAGGCACTCGTCGCGGATGAGAAGAGCGCGGGCGTGCACCTCGATGTGGTGTCGGCCGGCGCCGAGGACGTGCTCGGCGGCGACCTGACGCGGCCGGAGCACGCGACGCTGGCCGGTATCTCCCGGGTGCTGCCGCTGGAGATGCCTGAGCGCACGGTTCGGCGGATCGACGCCGATCCGGTCGGCTCGGCTCGCTCGACCACCGAGCTGGTCGCCGAACTGCGGCGGCCGACCGGTCCGGAGACTGTGGTCCTGCGCGGCGGACGGCGCTGGGCCCTCGACTACGAACAGGTCGAAGTGCCGGACGCGCCGCAGAGTCAGGAAACTGAGACAGCCAAATCGCAGGCAGCTGTTTCACTGACCGCGACATCACCGGCCCTGGCCGAAGGCGCCCGCTGGCTGATCACCGGCGGCACCGGTGGCATCGGCATCACCCTGGCCGAGGACCTCGTCGGCCGGGCCCGGGCCCGCGTCGCGCTGCTGGCCCGCTCCCCGCTGCCGGATCGGGCCGCCTGGGACGACCACCTCGCCGTCTACGGGACCGCCGACCGGACCGGCCGCACCATCGCGGCCGTCCGCCGGATGGAAGCGCTCGGCGGCGAGGTCCTGGTGCTGGCCGGCGACGTCGCGGATCCGGCGGACCTGCGCCGGGTCCGCGAGCAGATCGTCGAGCGCTTCGGCGGGCTGGACGGCATCGTGCACGCGGCCGGCGTGGCCGGCGGCGGCATGCTGGAGATCAAGGAGCGCGACACCGCGGTGTCGGTGCTCGAACCCAAGATCTCCGGCACGCTCGCGCTGTTCCAGGCCTTCGGCGACCTCGACCTGGACACCGTGGCCCTGTGTTCCTCGGTCACCTCGGTGGCCGGCGGCTTCGGGCAGGTCGACTACTGCGCGGCCAACGCCTTCCTCGACGCCTACGCCCGCAGCGAGCACGGCTGGAAGGCCAAGGTCGTCTCCCTGAACTGGGGCGGCTGGCTGGAGGTCGGCATGGCGGTCGAGACCCCGCAGCCGGGTTCGGCGGCGACCGCCACCCCCACCGCCGCCGTCCGGCTCCCGGGCCGGGCCGTCGCGATGGACCACCCGGTGCTGACCGAACGCGGCGCGGGCTGGGCCCGCGCCCTGGTGTCGGCGACGACGCACTGGGTCCTGGACGAGCACCGGATCGAGGGCGTCCCGGTCCTGCCGGGAACAGGCCATCTGGAGTGCGCTCGGGCCGCCATCGGCGGAGACCCGGAACGCCCCGCCGATCGCGTGCTGGAGCTGCGCGACGTGGCCTTCGTCGAGCCCTTCGCGGTCCCGGACGGCACCCTCGCGGAGTATCGCGTGCAGTGGTCCGACGGCACGTTCCAAACGGTCAGCGTCTCCGGCGGCCGCACCCGGGTCCACGTCCGGGGCGCCTACGGCTGGATCGACCCGGGCCCGGCGCCCCGCCACGACCCGGCGGCGATGGCCGAGCGGTTCACGAAGGCCGACGCGGCGGACGCCGAGACCGAGGGCGGGCGAACCAGCATCCTGACGTTCGGTCCGCGGTGGGAGTCGCCGGCCGAGCACCGCGTCGGCGACGGCGAGGAACTGGCGCTGATCGCGGCGCCGGAGGCCGCCCTCGGCGACCTGTCCCGGTGGGACCTGCACCCGGCGCTGCTCGACGTCGCGACCTCGTTCGGCTCCTCCCGCGGCGAGGGCTCCTACCTGCCGCTCGGCTACGGAAGCCTGCTCGTGCGCGCTCCGCTGCCGGCCCGGTTCCACGCGCACATGACCTACCGCGGCGACGCCGGCACCGAGGTGCTGGCCTGCGACGTGACGCTGTTCGACGAGACCGGCCGGGAACTGGCCGCGATCGGCGACTTCGTGCTGCGCCGCATCGACCCCGGCGCGGTCGCCGCCGACCTGGCCGCCGCCGGGCCCGCGACCCGCGTCGCGACGCAGAGCCCTGACACCGGCGGCGGCATCGCGCCCGCCGACGGCGCGGAGGCGTTCGCCCGCGTCCTGGCCACCGACCTCGGGGCCCAGGTCGTCATCCACCCCCGGCCGGTCGCGGAGATCATCGCGCGGGTCCGGCAGGAGCGGCCCGAGACGATGGCCGACGGCGTCCTGGCCTCGGCGGTCGCCGACGGCTCGGACGGTGCGGCGCGCGCCCTGGACTCGGACGCGGCCGGCTACGTCGCCCCGCGCACCGAGGTGGAGCGAGCGCTGGCCGAGAGCTGGACGGACGTCCTGGGCGTGCCCCGGGTCGGGGTCGAGGACGACTTCTTCGAACTCGGCGGCAACTCCCTGATCGCGGTCCAGCTGGTCACCCAGATGCGCAAGGCGGTCGGCGTCCGGCTGCCGATGCGCAGCCTGTTCGAGACCCCGACCGTCGCCGGGCTCGCCGCCCGGGTGGAGCAGCTGCGGGCGGACGAGGGCCCGGCGCCGACCACCATCCCGCGCATCCCGCGCGCCTGAGCCCTGAAGGAGGCAACCGACATGGACGACTACACGGTCGTGGTGAACGACGAGGAGCAGTATTCGATCTGGGCGGCCGGCCGCTCGCTGCCCGCGGGGTGGCGCGAGGCCGGATTCGCCGGCCCGAAGGAAGCGTGTCTGGCCCACATCGACGAGGTCTGGACCGACATGCGGCCGCTGAGCCTGCGCGAGGCGATGGCCGCCGATGACTGAGTCCGACTGGGCCCCGGGCGGATCGGCGTGGCAGACCGCCGTCGTCATCCTCCGCGAGGCCGGGATCGCCTGGATCCCGCCGTTCGCGGACGCGATCCGGGCCTGCGGCGGCCGCCCGGTGCTGCTGACCGGCGCCCTGACCGACGCCGAGCAGACCGCGCTGGCCGCGCTGGTGGACCGGATCGTGACCGTCGCAGACCCCTACGACGTCGAGGAGTCCGCCGCGGCGATCACCGCCGCGTGCGGCCCGGGCACCCCGCCGACCGGCGTCATCACCTGGTCCGACGCGGCCATCGTGACCGCCGCGCAGACCGCCGCGGCCCTGGGTGTGGCGCGCACCGATCCCAAGGTGCTGGAGCTGGCCCGGAACAAGTACGCGGTGCGGCGTGCGCTGCGCGAGGCCGGCCTGCCGACGCCCGGCTTCGCCCTGATCTCCAGCGCCGACCAGGCCGAGGAGGTAGCGCACGAAGTGGGGCTGCCGGCCATCGTCAAGCCGGTCAACGGCTCCGGCAGTCACATGGTGCGCTGCGTGAACTCGGCCGCCGAACTGGCCGCCGCCTACGAAGAACTCGCCGCGCGGATCCCCGCGGGCCAGCTGGCCGGCAACTACAAACTCGCGCTCGGCTCGATCGATCCGGCCCGGCAGTTCCTGGTCGAGGGCCGGCTGCGGGGACCGGAGGCCAGCGTGGACGTGGTGATCCGGGACGGCGTCGTCGAGGACTTCGGGCTCATCGGGAAGTTCCTGATGGACGACAAGTTCTTCGAGCTCGGCCTGGTGAAGCCGCCGCTGGACCTGGCCGAGGACCGCACCGGGCCGATGGTGGCGGCCGCCTGCGCCGCCGCCACGGCGCTGGGCCTGGACCAGACCGTCGCGCACATCGAAGTCATGGACGACGAGGCGCTCGGGCCGGTCGTCGTGGAGGTGAACCCGGGCCGGCCCGGCGGCGCGCTGGTCGGCCAGATGATCTCGCTGACCACCGGCGTGCACATGGCCGAGGAGGCGGTCGCGGCGGCCACCGGGCTGCCGCGCCCGGAGCGCCGCGACCCGCTGCTGCCGATCCCGATCGCGCTGTGCATGTTCTACCCGACCGGCTCGGGCCGCCTGACGGCGCTGCACGGCGTCGCGGACCTCGAAGCCCACCCGGACGTGCTGGCGGTGGTCACCACGGTGGCGCCCGGCGACGTGCTCAGCGACGAGTACGAGATCTTCGCGGTGAACGCCCTGGTCGCCGGTTACGCCGACCATGAGGACCTGGTCGAGGTCTACCACGAGGGCCGGAACCTGCTCCGCTTCGAGTTCGAGCCGGTGTCTGAACCGGTGTCCGAGCCCGAGCCGGTGATAGCTGGGGTGTGCGATGTCTGAGGTGTGCAATGTCTGAGGTGTGCGATGTCTGAGGTGTGGACCGGGCCGGCGTCCTTCGGCCAGGAGCGGCTGTGGCTGGCCACCCGGCTGGGATCGGACGAGACGATCTACAGCCTGTCGGCCTGGATCCGGCTGCCGGACGGCGCGGATGAGGCGATCGTCACCGCCGCCCTGGCCGCCACGGCCGCGCGGCACGAGACCCTGCGCACCAGCCTGCGCCTGGACGGCGAGCGCCTGCTCCAGGCGGTCCACCCCGCCGCGGCGGTGCGCCTGGCGACGGTGGACCTGTCCGGCCATGACGATCGCTGGCAGGGGATCGCGGACGCCGACGACGCCGACCTGCGGATGCCGTTCCGCCTGGACGAGGCGCCGCTGTGGCGGGCGACGCTGGCGTACACCGATGCCGAACCGGTGCTGATATTCGCGGCCCACCACACCGTCTTCGACGGCGGGTCGGTGCACCTGCTGCAGGCCGAGATCCGCGAGCAGTGCCTGGCCGCGATCGAGGGCCGGCCGGCCGTGCTGCCCGAGCTTCCCATCCAGTACGCCGACTACGCGGCCTGGCAACGCGACACGGTGAGCGGCGCCAAGGCGCAGGCCGAGGCGGACTTCTGGCGCGAGCGTCTCAGTGGCCTGCCGCGGGTCCACAGCCTGCCCACCGACCGGCCGCGTGCCGCCGGGGCCGGCCAGCCCGGGGCAGACCGGCAGTTCACACTGCCGACTGGCGCCGCGGCGGCGGCCGCACACCTGGGTTCCACGCGCCGGGCCAGCGCGTTCATGGTCTTCTTCGCCGCCTACACCGCGCTGCTGCACCGGCTCTCCGGCGCCGACGACATCGTGGTCGGGGTGCAGGTGGCCGGGCGGGAACTGCCGGAGCTGGCGCCGCTGATCGGCATGTTCGTCAACGCCCTGGCGGTGCGGATCGACGCCTCGGGCGACCCGACGTTCGCCGAGCTCGTCGACCGGGTGCGCGAGCGGACGCTGGAGTCCTGGGAGCACCAGGATCTGCCGATCCACCACGTCGCCGAGGCCCTGGGCATCCGTCCCGACGCCGATGTGCAGCCGCTGTACCAGATCGGGATCAACGACATCGGCGATGTCGGGCTCAACCGGTCCAACGGCGTCGCGCGCAACGAGCTCACGCTGGAGATCTCCGAGGACAACGCCCGGCTGGAGTACCGGACCGACCTGTTCGACGCCGCGACCGCGGACCGGATCTGCGAGCGGTTCACCCGGCTGACCGTCGCCGCGCTCGCCGACCCGGACACCCGCCTGTCGCGGCTGCCGGTCGCGGACGAGGCGGAGCGCGCCCTGGTCCTCGACGAGTGGAACGACACGGCGGTCGACTGGGCCGAGACAGGGTACGAATTCGCCGACGCGAACACGGTGTCGGAGGTGATCCGGCGCCGGATGGCCGCGAGCCCGCAGGCGCTCGCGGTCGTCGACGGGGACGTCCGCCTCACCTATGGGGAGCTGCGGGAACGCGTCGAGGAACTGGCCCGGCGGCTGCGGGCGCACGGGGTCGGACCCGAGCGGCCGGTCGCCGTCGCGCTGCCGCGTTCGGCGGACCTGGTGGTCGCGTTCCTGGCCACGCTCAGGGCTGGCGGGGCGTACGTGCCGCTGGATCCGGGGTATCCGCTGGCACGGCTGGCGATGATGCTCCACGACAGCGGGGCCGAAGCGCTGATCACCTCGCGCGCCCACCGGGACGCGTGCCCGCCGGGAGCCGCCCGGGTCGTGCTCGTCGACGAGCCGCGGACGGCGGAGCATGCGACCGCCGCCGAAAATCAGAACACTGACGAGCTCCGGGATCAGAACCCTGACCATCTCGCCTACGTGATCTACACGTCCGGCTCGACCGGCCGGCCCAAGGGCGTGATGGTCGCGCATCGCAGCCTGCTGAATTACGTCCTGTGGTTCAACCGGGAGTACGGGATCGGCGCGGACGACCGCATGCTGGTCTCCTCCTCCCCCAGCTTCGACGCCTTCGGCATCGAGCTCTACCCGGTGCTCGCGGCCGGCGGGACGCTGGTCGTCGCGCCGCCGTCCGGGATGCTGGAGCCGGCCCGGCTGCTCGCGGTGGCCGCCGAGGAGAAGGTGACCGCGCTCGCGCTGGTACCGACCACCCTCAGGCTGCTGCTGGAGCGGTCCGAGCTGAACGAATGCAGTTCCCTGCGACACGTCTTCTGCGGCGGCGAGCAGCTGACCGGTGATCTGGCCGGCGCGCTGGCGGCCCGGACGTCCGCGACGCTGCACAACCTCTACGGCCCGACCGAGGCGACGATCGACGTCGCCAGCCAGCGTGCGGACCCGGAGCAGGCCGGGGCCGTCCCGATCGGGCGTCCGCTGGCCAACGCGCGGCTCTACGTCCTGGCCGAGGACGGCGAACCGACGCCGATCGGCGTCCCCGGGCACCTGCACGCTGGCGGCGTCCCGCTGGCCCGGGGCTATCTGAGCCGTCCCGCTCTGACCGCCGAGGCGTTCGTCCCGGATCCGTTCGGACCGCCGGGCTCCCGGCTCTACCGGACCGGGGATCTGGCACGCTGGCGGGCCGACGGCACGCTGGAATACCTGGGCCGGGTGGACGGCCAGGTCAAACTCAACGGGCTGCGGATCGAGCCCGGCGAGGTGGAGGCCGTGCTGCGGGCCCGGCCCGGCGTGCGCGACGCGGTGGTGCTGGTGCGGGACGGGGCCCTGGTCGCGTACGTCGCCGGCGAGGCCGAGCCGGCGCGGCTGCGCTCGGACCTGCGCGCCGCGCTGCCGGCGCATCTCGTCCCGGCCGCCTTCGTGCCCGTGCCCGTGCTGCCGATGACGCCCAACGGCAAGCTGGACACGGCCGCGCTGCCGGCTCCGGCCGCGCCGGGCGCATCCGGCGGGACGGACCGGGAGTCCGCACCGCCGAGCACGGCCGCCGAGGAACTGGTGGCGGAAGGCTGGACGGAAGTCCTGGGCGTGACCCGGGTCGGGGTCGAGGACGACTTCTTCGATCTGGGCGGCAACTCGTTGTCCGCCGCACGCTTCGTGGCCTGGCTGTCGGCGGCCGTCGAGGCCGACATCCCGATCCACGCGGTGTTCCAGCACCCCACCGTCGGAGACCTGGCGGCCGAGGTCGAGAAGCTGCTCGCCGCCGAGATCGACACCCTGTCCGACGCCGAGGCGGATCGCCTCCTTCATGGAACGGACAGGTGAGACGTCGTGTCCACGACCACTCCCGCGGCCGGGTTGTCCGCCGACAAGCGGGCCCTGCTGGACCAACGGCTGCGCCGGCGGGCGAACACCGCGATCGGCCCGCGCCCCGAGGGCGCCGCGCCGCCTTTGTCGTTCGCGCAGGAGCGCCTGTGGTTCATGGACCAGTTCGCTCCCGGGACCGCCGCGTATCACGTGACGGTGGCGGTGGATGTCGACGGTCCGCTCGATGCCGGGATCCTGGAACGCGCGCTGGCTGCGGTGATCGGGCGGCATGAGAGCCTGCGGATGCGGTTCCCGGTGGGGGACGACGGTCTGCCGACGGTGGTCGTGGACGCCGATCCGGTTGTTTCGCTGCCGGTCCACGTTCCGGCGGCAGGCGAGCCCGGCGCCGATGGAACCGGCGCTGCCGATGGGAATGCTGCTTCCGATGAGGACGCCGCCTCCGATCTGGCCCGCTCCCTGGCCGGCCAGCCCTTCGACCTCGCAGCCGGACCACTCGTGCGCGCCTTCCTGGTCCAGCGCGACGTCCGCTCGCACATCCTGGTGCTCGAAGCCCATCACGCGGTGAGCGACGGCTGGTCCAGCGACCTGTTGGTCGGCGAGATCCTGGACGCCTACGCGGCGCTGAGCGCCGGCGCCGCCTGGACTCCGGAGCCGCTGCCGGTGCAGTACGGCGACTACGCCACGTGGCAGCGCGCGCAGACCGCGACGCTCGCCCGCGACGTTTCCTACTGGCGCACGCAGCTGGCCGACCTGCCGGCGTTGGAGCTGCCCCTGGACCGGGCGCGACCCGCCGTCCAGACGTTCGTCGGCGGCACGTTCCGGTTCCACATCGACGGGGCCCTGACCGACCGGGTGTCCGCGCTCGGCCGGGACCACGGCGCGACGCTGTACATGACCCTGCTCGCTGGCTTCCAGGCCGTGCTGGCCCGGTACAGCGGGCAGCGGGACTTCGCGGTCGGCACTCCGGTCGCCGGTCGCTCCCGGCCGGAGCTCGAAGGGCTGATCGGCATGTTCGTCAACATGCTGACCATGCGGTTCACCGCCGAGAACGATGACGATCCCAGTGTGATGGACCTGCTCGACCGCACCCGCCGTACCGTGCTCGACGCGCTGGCGCACCAGGACGTCCCGTTCGAGCAGATCGTCAACGAGCTGGGGGTGGCGCGCGATGTCAGCCGTCCGCCGTTGTTCCAGGCGGTGTTCGCGCTCCAGAACTTCCAGATCCGCGATCACGCGCCGCAGCGGTCCGATCTGCCGGCGTTGAGCTGGATGCCGTTGGAACTGCCCGCTTCCCGCTGGGATCTGGAACTGCACGCCGCCGAGTCGGCGAACGGCCTGTGGTGCGAGTTCATCTACAACACCGCGTTGTTCGACGCCGCGACCGTGGAACGGTTCAGCACGCACCTGATCACGCTGCTGGCAGACGCGGTCGAGCGCCCCGGGGCCCGGATCTCGGAGCTGGGTCTGCTCCCCGCCGCCGAACGGGAGCTGACCACCACCGACTGGAACGACACGGACACGCCGTTCCCGTCGGAGGCGACGCTCCATGGGCTGATATCAGCACGCTGTCTCGCGAACCCCACCGCCGTCGCAGTGTCCTTTGAAGGCGAGAGCCTGACGTGGCAGGAACTTGGCGAGCGTTCCGGCCGGCTGGCCGGGCGGCTGCGCGAACTCGGCGTGGGTGCGGAGACGCTGGTAGCGGTGTGCGCCGAGCGTTCGCTGGAGCTGGTCGTCGGTTTGTTGGGCGTGCTCCGTGCTGGCGGCGCCTACCTTCCGCTGGATCCGGAGTACCCGGCTCACCGGCTGGCCTTCATGACCGAGGACGCTGGGGCGTCGGTGGTGTTGACGCAGCGTCGGCTGCTTGGGCTGGTGCCGGACTCCGGCGTGCAGGTCATCGTGCTCGATGATCCGGAGCCAGCGCCGACATCCGCGTCTGCCGTCGTCGCGAGCCCGGACACCCAGCCCGACAACGCCGCGTACGTGATCTACACCTCCGGCTCCACCGGCAAGCCCAAGGGCGTGGTCAACAGCCACCGGGGGGTCGTGAACCGGCTCGACTGGATGCAGCGCGCGTTCCCGCTGGGCCCGGACGACGTGGTGCTGCAGAAGACGCCGGCCGGCTTCGACGTGTCGGTCTGGGAGTTCTTCTGGCCCCTGATCACCGGCGCGCGCCTGGTCCTGGCCAAGCCGGGGGGCCACAAGGACGCCGGATATCTCAGAGACCTGATCGTCGGGGCAGGCGTCACGACGGCGCACTTCGTGCCGTCGATGCTGGGTGTGTTCCTGGGCCAGGACGGTGTGCAGGACTGCACGTCGCTGCGCCGGGTGGTGTGCAGCGGCGAGGAGTTGCCGCATGCGGCGGCCTCGGAGTTCCTGTCCCGGCTGCCCGAGTGCGAGCTGCACAACCTCTACGGTCCGACCGAGGCGGCGATCGACGTCAGCTCTTGGCGGTGCTCGCCGGAGCGGTTGGCCGGCCGCACGAGCGTTCCGATCGGAGCACCGATCCAGAACCTGCGGCTGTATGTGCTGGACGCGCACGGCGAGCCGATGCCGATCGGGGTTCCCGGCGAGCTGCACATCGGCGGCGTCGGGGTCGCGCGCGGGTACCTGAACCGGCCGGGGCTGACCGCGGACCGGTTCGTCCCGGATCCGTTCGGGCCGCCCGGATCCCGGCTCTACCGGACCGGCGACTCGGCGCGCTGGCGGCCCGACGGCGTCATCGAGTTCCTGGGCCGCCTGGACCACCAGGTGAAGCTGCGCGGGCTGCGCATCGAGCTCGGGGAGATCGAGGCGGCGCTGCGGGCCCGGCCCGGTGTGCGGGACGCCGCGGTGCTGGTGCGCACGGACGTTCCGGGCGACCAGCGGCTGGTCGGGTATGTGGTCGGCGAGGCCGATGCGGCTGATCCGGCTGATCCGGCCGAACTGCGGCGGGCGTTGAAGGAGACGCTGCCGGACTACATGGTGCCCTCGGCGTTCGTCACGCTGGACGCGCTCCCGCTCAGCCCGAACGGCAAGCTCGACCGCGCGGCGCTGCCGGCCCCGGAGCGCGGGGGGACTTCGCAGGCCACGTATGTCGAACCCCGCGAGGGGCTGGAACGCGATATCGCCTCGATCTGGTGTGCCGTCCTCGGGGTCGAACGGGTCGGTGCCGAGGACGACTTCTTCGAACTCGGCGGGCATTCGCTGTCCGCCACCCAGGTCGTCGCCAAGCTGCGCAACTTGCCGTCGGCGCAGCGCCAGGCCGGGGTCATGGACCTGTTCGCCGAGCGCACGGTCCGCGGCCTCGCGGCGCTGATGGCCCGGCCGCAGACCGACGACGGCCCGCGCCGGCTGCTGCACGAGCTGACGCGCCGGAACCGGGCCCGGCCTGCCACCGCGACGTTCCTGTGCGTCCCGTACGGTGGCGGCAGCGCGGCGGTGTACCAGCCGCTGGCCGACGCCCTGCCCGGCGACCACGCGCTGTTCGCGCTGGCGATCCCCGGCCACGACGTCGGGCTCGACGAGGACGGGCTGGCGCTGGACGAACTGGCCGACCGGTGCGTGAAGGAGGCGCTGGAGCGCGTCACGGGGCCGGTCGTCGTCTACGGCCACTGCGGTGTCGGCAGCGCGCTGGCGGTGGAGATCGCCCTGCGCCTGGCGGCGGCCGGCCGCGCGCCGGAGGCCGTCTACATCGGGGCGATGTTCCCGTTCGCCAAGCCGAAGGGGCCGCTGGGATTGGTCGGCCGGATGGAGGGCCGGTTCGGCGCCAACCGCAACCACGCGTCGTGGCTGCGCTCGATGGGCGTCGACATGGACGACGTCGAGCCGGAGCAGGCCGACCGGATCATCCGCAACATGCGGCGGGACGGCACGGCCGCGCAGGAGTACTTCACCGGGTTGCTGGACTCGGCGGTCGAGAAGCTGGCGGCGCCGGTGATCAGCGTGGTCGGGAGCGCCGATCCGGTCACCGAGTACCACCGCGAGCGGTATCGGGAGTGGGGGTTCCTGAGCGACACGATGGCGTTGGCGGTGCTGGACGAGGCCGGGCACTTCTTCTTGAAGTACCGGGCCGGGGAGCTCGCGGCGATCGTCACGTCGGCGCATGTCGAGATCGCGGGGCGGGGCGGTGCTGAGGCCGACTCGGTTGCAGCCGAGCCGCTGCCGCCCGGCACGGCCGGTGCCGCGTCGTCGTCGAACCCTGCGACCGCAAACCCAGCAACGGTCCTCGAAGTGCACCACGACACCGGACCGGACTCCGCCGACCGCGCCGCCGCGCCGAGCGTCCGCCGCTTCCTCGCCGTCGCCGCCGGCCAGCTGGTGTCGCTCACCGGATCTGCGCTGACCGGGTGGGCCATCCCGATCTACGTCTACCTCGCGACCGGATCCATCGGCCGCATGGCGGCGCTGTCGATCCTGGCGCTGGTCCCGAACCTGCTGGTCGGCCCCATCGCCGGCGCGGTCGTGGACCGGACGGACCGCCGGCGGCTCATGCTCATCTTCTCCGCGGCCTCCGCGAGCGGCGAGCTGATCCTCAGTACCCTGCTATGGAGCCATCATCTCGCGGTGTGGCACCTGTACGTCCTGGTGGTCTGGCTGTCGGTGTCGTCGGCGTTCCAGCGCCTGTCGTACCTCTCGGCGATCCCCCAGCTGGTGCCCAAGCGCTTCCTGGGCCACGCCAACGGGGTCGCCCAGCTCACCAACGGCTTCGCGGCCCTGGTCGTCCCGATGCTCGCGGCCGGTCTGATGGCCGCGATCCACCTGTCCGGCATCCTGGTCATCGACATGGTGAGCTACGCGGCCGCGCTCAGCGTCCTGGCACTGGTCCGCTTCCCCGCCACCCTCGGCGCCCACCGCCGCGAACCCCTCCTCACCGAGGTCCGGCACGGCCTGAGCTACTCCTGGGGAAACAAGAAGCTGCGGTCCATGCTGCTGTTCTCGGCCGTCCTCAACATCTTCCTCGCACCGGTCTTCATCCTGGTGGTTCCGCTGGTCCTGGCCTTCGGAAGCCTCACCCAAGTCGGCGTGGTCTCCCTCCTGGAAGCCCTCGGCGCGGTCGGCGGCGCAGCCCTGATCACCGTCTGGGGCGGCCCGCGCCGCCGCCGCATGGCCGGCGCGATGCTGGCCACCCTGGTCCTGTCGGTGTTCTTCCTCGTCACCGGCCTGCACCCGAGCGTGCTGGTCATCGGCCTGGGCGTCTTCGGCACCGCCTTCTGCCTGGAGGTGATCCAGGCGATCTACACCACGATCGTCCAGGTCACCGTCCCCCAGCGCTACCACGGCCGGGTCTTCTCCCTGAACATGATGATCGCCTGGTCCACCCTCCCCCTCGGCTGGATCCTCGCCCCGGCCGTCGCCGACCGCTTCGAATCCCTGATGGCCCCCCACGGCACCCTGGCCTCCTCCCTGGGCACCATCCTCGGCACCGGCAAGGGCCGCGGCATCGGCCTGATGTTCGTGGCGATGGCGCTCGCGGTACTCGTCGCCACGCTGATCGCCATGCGCTTGCGGGTGTTCGCCCACTTCGACGAGGACGCGGCCGAACCCGTGCCGGACGACCTGGTCGGGCTCCGGGAGCGGGAGCGCAGGGCGGCGGAGGCTGCGGTGGAGGCAGTCGCGGAGGGTGCAGTCGCGGAGGGGGAATTCGCCGGCAGCGCGCGCTGAGCGTCGGCCACGAGACGACTCCTCCGGCAGACTCCTACGCCTGGCCTGAGCGCCGATCGGGTTTTCCGCGGGGCCGGTCCGTCAGACACCTGTGGCGGTACACGGCCTGGGATGAGGAGGACACCGCAATGGAGAACGCCATGAACGCGCTGGCGGCCCAGCAGCTCAACCGGATCAAGGTGCTCTGCGACGGCCTGGGGCTCAAGTACCTCGAACTCCCCGACTTCGTCATGGGGGTCGGGATGGTCGTCGGTTTCGGCGAGACCGAGTACGCCTTGCTGTCGATCATGGCGGGGCAGGAGAACCGGATCATGGTCTCCGGCGGGATCGTCAAGGACATCAACCACGACGACATCAACCACGACCGCCTCGCGGCGCTGGAGGCAGCTAACTCGTTCACCCGCGACAACACCTTCTTCCCGGTGTATTTCCACGACGCCGAGGCGGGATGGTCGCTGATCCTGCACCAGACGCACCTGTTGGAAGCGATGCTGGCCGCTCCCGACTACTTCTCGTTGATCGTGCGCACGGTACCCCAGATGGTCACCGAGTACCGGCGCCAGTTGGCCGAGAAGGGCACCGTAATCGGTACCGCGTGGCGCTGGACCCCGGAGGATCACAACCTGCTGCTCATCAAGAGCATCCTCTGACGGCGACATGCGCGGACGGCGCTCGGACCCCAAGCCAGCTTGGAGAGCGTCATGCGGCACTACATAGCAGAACCCTGCGATAGAGTGGCAGCGAGTCTGAGGAGCGGAGCAGGGCGACATGACTGAAGGCCGGTGGGTCGCCGTCGGTGCGATCGCCGCACTCGTCGGCGCCGTCGCGGCACTCGCGACGTGGCTGTGGCCGAACACCGTCCAGCCGGTCGCGAGCGGCACGGGATCGGTGGCGCCGTCGTCCGGCAAGGCGGGCGCAGGCGGCGCAGCCCCGCCGGCGGCCGGCAACTCCAGCCACTCGAGCATCGCCTCGACACCGGCGGCGTTGTACACCAACCGCGCGCTGACCATCGACATCAGCGGCGGGTGCATGTACGGGCTGTCAGCCCTCAACCTCGACAAGCCGAGCGTCCACGTCGGACTGGCCGACCAAAGCGATCTGCTCTACAACTGCGGCGACACGATAAACGGACCGCTGCTGGCCTACTTCTCGCCCAACTACAACAACGAGTTCGCGGCCGCACCGGCACACCCGTCCGCCGCATCCTGCACCCTGGCGATCCAGTCGGCCCCGCTTCAGCAGATGACCATCGATGCCGCCCCGCCCGGGACCGCCTGGTGCGTCATCACGGCGACCGGCCGAATCGCCTGGGTCCGGCTGGATTCCGAGAGCGGCAGAGACGGGCCCAACTATCAGAAGATGACGTTCACGGCGACCGAGTGGCCCGCGCCGTCGTCGTGATGCACCCTGAGTGAGCGCGACCTCCATGGCCGGAAACTACGGCAGCTTCTACCTCAACCCGGCCGGATTCAACGCCGCGACCGGCGCCAAGCTCTGGGAACGCACCGACTTCCTCCTCCAGGACTCGACCGTCGTGACCGCAGGCGGCGAGGCCTTCATGAACGTCGCCTACCGACTCAACCGCGACACCGAGAAATACGCGATCGCCTGCGTGGACGCCACGACCGGAACGACCAAGTGGCTCGCGGACGTGAGAGCCAAGCGGTCGCCGGTACTCGCCACTTCCCCCGGCTGACACGACCCATGGCCTCCAGAACACAGGCGGGTCTGGAGGCCGTCTCGCTGAATCAGTGCTTAGCGAATCACCGCAACGGCAGGTCCTCGACAGTGAAGACCGGGCTCCTGAGCGGGTTGCCATAAAGGAAGGCGTCCAACTGCGAGTTGGTCACCAGCAACCGATCCCCGCTGACCGCGATCCCGGTGGTGGTGTCGGCTCCCGGGTAGGTACGTTCGGCCACGACCGCGCCCCGGGTGTCGTGGTGCGACAGCCGCACCACGGTGACCTCGTTGTTCACGGAACGCGCGATGTAGAGGGTGTTCCCGCGCAGCACCATGCCGTCGTCACTGGGCAGCGCCGGGACGTCGATCTTCCGAACCGTGCCGTCGGCCAGGGTGAGCCGGTAGAGCGCCCCGCTGTACCAGTACCCGATGATCAGGGACTTGCCATCCGGCGTCGCGACGATGCCGTTGCCATTGGACTGCCCGGCCACGTAGTCCGGCAGCCGGTAGGCAACCTGCAACGTCCGCTGCGGCGCACGCCCCGCCGCCGAGGCCCGGACTTCGGCAGCCGGTATCCGGTAGACCACGGCGCGCAGGGAATCGGTGATGTAGACGTCGCCGTTCGGGGTGATCGCCTCGTCGTTGACGAGGGTCTTCTCGCCGGTGTCAGGAACAGTGTAGGAGGCGACGAGCTTGCCGGCCTTGGTGTAGACGAAGAAACGTCCGGTGAAGGCGCCAGCGAGCAGCAGCCGGTCGCCGACGACCTTGACGCCGGTCACTTCAGTGCGACCGTCCTGGCCCGCCGGCAGGAAGGGCTCCAGCGTCTTCACTCCCAGCCGCCCGCGGTAGACCGTGCCGTCCTCGATGCTGCCGGTGTAGATGTGGTCGCCGTCGGTCGCGATGCTTTCCGGGAAGGCGTTCTCGCCGTGGATGGTGAGCGTGTAAGCACCCTGCTGATGACTCCGGGACGTCGCGGCCGTGGTCGTAGCAGTGGCCGGAACCGTGACGGCGGCCAGGGCGGCGGTGGTCGCGGCGAGGGTGACCAGCGTGCGTCGCATCATCACCGCACCGCCTCGGCGATCGCGGCGGCCAGGGAGGTCGTGGGCCGGCCGATCAGGCGGCTCAGGTCGCCGGAGTCGCTGAACATCTCGCCGCGGCCCAGGCCGAGGTCGGCGTCGGCGAGCACGTGCGCGAGATCGGCCGGTATGCCCGCGCCGACCAGCGTCTTCGCGAACTCCTCTACCGGCAGGTCGGTATACGCGATCGGCTGGCCGAGGACGACGGAGACCGTCGAGGCGAGCTCGGGCAGGCTGAACGCCTCGTCGCCGCCGAGCTCGTACACCTTGCCTGCATGGCCTTCGGTGGTCAGCACGACCGCGGCGGCCTCGGCGTAGTCGGCGCGGGACGCGGCGCTGATCCGGCCCTGGCCCACAGCCCCGATGAAGGCGCCGTGCTGGAGGACCGCCGGCAACTGGGAGGTGTAGTTCTCCAGGTACCAGCTGTTGCGCAGCACCACACTGGGAATCGCCTGCTCGCGCAAGTACTCCTCGGTCTCGCGGTGCGTGGCGCCGATGATCGTGGCGGCCGAGTCGGCGCGCGTCGTGCTCGTGTACGCCACCAGCGAGACGCCCGCGGCCTGTGCGGCGTCGACGGCCCGCCGGTGATTGGCCAGGCGTTCCGCCACGGGGACGGAGGCCGAGATCAGCAGCAGCTTCTCGGCCCCGGCGAAGGCCGCCGAAAGGCTCTCCGGGTCGGCGAAGTCGGCCCGCCGCACCACGACTCCGCGATCGGCCAGATCCTTGATCCCGGCGACCTCCCGCCCGGTCGCGATGATCCGCGAGGCCGGCACCCCGCGCCGCAGCAACGCCTCGACGGCGAGCCGGCCCAGCTGTCCCGTGGCTCCGGTGACGACGACTGACATGGACCCGTTCCTCTTTTCCGCCGCGGCCTCCCGCGGCACGCCTTCATGCTGACCTGCGGACTAACCGCTGGGAAGTAGCCACTTTTTGGTAAGGTAGCCACCCGGCGGAAAGAAAACAGGTGGGTGCGATGCCGTCCGCGACGATCGTGACGCAGGCAACATCGACCTCCGCCGCGGCCACGGAGAGATCCGGCGGCACCGCGCTTCTCAACGGTGTTGATCCCCGGCCCCTCGCTCTCCCCGAGTCGGGCACCAGCAGCTGGTCTCCTCGATGCTGGACGACGAGCTGGTCTCCCCGGCCTTCGCCGAGCTGCTGCACTCGCGAACCGAAGGCGTGCCGCTGGCGCTTGAAGAGTCGGTACGGCTTCTGCATGCCCGCTCCGACCTGATCCGGCGGGACGGCGAGTGGATCCGGCGCACCCTCGACGAGATCGACGTGCCGCCTTCGATCCGGGACGCGGTCACCGACCGCGTCGGCCGGCTCAGCGCCGAGGCACAACAGATGCTGCTGGCCGCCGCGGTGCTCGTGGACGCCGAGGCGGAGCCGGTCCTGGCCCATGTCAGTGGTCTGGCTCCGCACGAGGTCGACTCCGCACTGCGCGAGGCGGTTCTCAGTGGCCTGATCGGCGAGGACGAGGCAGGACGCATAGCGTTCCGGCACGTCCTCGCCGCGCGCGCCGTCTATCACCGTGCCGCCGGACCGGATCGCCGGGCCGCACATCGGCGGGCCGCGGCGACGCTGGAGGACAAGCGCCCGGTACCCGTCGCGCGACTGGCCTACCACTACCAGGCCGCGAACGAGATGACGCAGTGGTGCCGGTACGCCGAGCAGGCCGCCGATCTCGCGCTGGCCGCGGGCGACCAACGTGTGGAGCGCGCTGCCGAACGCGGTCTACCCGACCTTCCGCAGCGGCGGCACGAGCTGCGGCATGTACCAGATCGGCGGCTCGATCGCGGCCGGGTTCGGCTTCCCGAGCGGCAACACCGTGGCGCAGGTGCTGCCCGGTTTCGACCAGTGCGGCGGCGACACAGTGTCCTGGCTCACGACGCAGCGGAGCCGCGGCGCGCTGGAGCTGGCGCCGGGCCAGAGCGTCAACGTCCGGGTGACGGTCGACGCCTCGCAGCTCACGGCGCCGGGCAAGTACGCCGCGCTGCCGGTGAAGCTGCACGCGACCGCGCCCCGGTCCTGGGGCGAGGTCAAGGGCACGGTGACCTCGGCCGCGACGGCGGGCAGCGCCGCGAAACCCCTTCCCGGGGCGACGGTGCAGCTGTGCGCGGCCCGCGACGCGGCGTCGGGCACCTGCACGCACCCGAGGTACACGGTCACCACCGACGCGCACGGCGGGTACTCGCTGTGGCTGCCCGGCCGGGGCGAGTCGCTGGCAGTGGTCGCGTCCGGCGCGGGATACGCCGCGCAGAGCAAGGAGGTGGTGATCCGCAGAGGCGGCGTCTTCGACGTCGACTTCTCGTTGGCCACCGCGTGACGGACTGAAGCACTCCGGGTTCCCGGACAACCCCGCCTGCGGGATGGGTTCCCGCACCTCCCGCCCGACGCCTCACCGCCGCGTGTGGCCACCGAGTGGACCCCGTCCACACCACAGGCGGGGGTTGTCCCGGTTCCCTCGTCGCTGTCGGCGGGCTCTGCCAATCAGGTCGGACAGGCGGTGTCAAGTCGCACGAAACCCGGCCACAGCAGCAGCGATCCGACTTGATACCGCCTGGCCGGCCTGATTCCGTTCACGGCGACGACAGCGATGAGGGAACCGGGACGAAGGCGACCAACACTCAGACCGGCGGCGGCGCGCGGGGTTGGTCATCCCTCCGAGCAGAGGCCGCTCGCCGCGCAGGCGCCTGCTCTTGATCTCAGGCACCCACCACACGCGGCAGACGCCCGCCCGCATGACGTGTGCGCAGTGACTCGGACCGCCGCGCGGTCGTGTACGCGAAAACCGGCGGCCGCCAGCGCGAAACGACTCGCACAACCGAACTGCGTCCCCCTGCGAGGTCATCAAACCATGCGCGAAGCCGTAAAAAGCCCTTAAAACCCACAAAACAACCGCACCCGCAACGCCCAGCACCCAGCACCCAACCCACACACAAGACAGTGGCGCCCAGCTTTGACAGCAGGTCAGGCGCCATCGCTTGGCCCGCGTCGCGCTGAGGGGCACGCAGGGGTGCGGCTTCGCGGCCCCGGTGCGCTTCCGTCGCGGGATTCGCGTAGTTCCACGGGTTCGACCAGTCACTGGAGTCCCTAGCGTCGTTCGTGTCCGATCGAGAGCTAGGGGGATCTCATGCCGATCAGGTTGCTACCGCTGGGATTGGCGCGCTGTGCGGTGAGCGCGCGATGACCATGGCGTATTCGCCGCCGCCGCCTCCGGTCGGCATGCCGCCGGCCGCCGCCCTGCGCGCCGCCAAGTCCGGCGTCGACCGTCGGCTGGCGCTGCTCGCGGTGGCGGCTCTGGCGGTGTCGGTGGCCGGGATCGTGTTGCGGGCGTTGCATCTGCTGCCCGCCTCGGCCGCGGTCGGCATCGGGTTCGGGGCGGTGGCGATCAGTTTGCGCATCCTGCTGTTGTTTTCGGCGCGCTCGGCGGCGGCCGCGCACCGGGCCAAGGTGCTCAACCGGGTGTCGCTGGCCGGGCTCGCGGTGTCGGGGGCGGTGCTGGTCGGGACGCTGCCGCGGATCACCAAGGCCGGCGGTATGGGGCCGTTCTTCGGCGACGTGTTCGCGCACGGCTGGACGCTGGCGATCGTGACCGTCGCGGCCGGGTCGGTGCGGACGTTCACGTGGCGGGTGCACCTCGGCGCCGGGCTCACCGGGCTGCTGGCGGTGAGTGCCCTGGTCCGGGTGGTGAACGTGCCGATCTACAACCACTACGGTCCCGACAGCCTGCTGGAGGGCGCGGTGATCGGCCCGGCCATCGAGGAGGTCTTCAAAGCCCTGCTGCTGGTGCTGATCGTGTGGCTGGCCGCGCGCCGCCGTGAGGTGCGTCCGTCGGCGGTGGACATCACGCTGCTGGGCATGTGGGTCGGCGCGGGTTTCGCGCTCTACGAGGACGCGATGTTCGGTCGCGGCGGTGCGCATTTCGGCGGCGCCGCGCCGTTCTCGGTGATCTTCCCGACCCAGGCACAGGTCAGCGGCCTGAACCAGGTCGGGGCCGGACACCTGCTCTACACCGGGGTCGTCGGCCTGGGACTCGGGATCGGCGTGCTCTACCGGCGGCGCTGGCGGTTCGCCTGGCTCGCGGCGCCGGCCGGGCTCCTGGTCGCGTTCGCCGAACACGCCTCGTGGAACGGCAAGGCACTGGCCGGGGACGCGGCGCCGGGGTGGATCGGGTTGCTGTCGGGGGTGACGCTGTGGGGGCGGCTGTCCTCGGTGCTGCTGATCGGCGGCGTCGCGGCGATGGTCGTGGTCGAGTGGCGGCGGGCCACGAAGGCTCCGGCGTTCTGGAACGGTGCGCAGCAGCAGAAGCAGGTGGGTGTTCCGCACTGGCTGTGGCTCACCGCCGCTGAGAGTGGTCGGCGCAGTACGCAGCTGGCTCAGCTTCAGACCAGCGCTCCTCAATCAGTACCGCAATCGGCACCTCAACCCGGTCCGTGGCACTCGGCCCCGTTCGGAGGACAGCGATGAGTTCACTACTCCAGACCATCTTCGACCTCTGGCACAACACCGCCGCGGCACCGAGCGCCAACCAGGCCGACGCGTCGACGGCCGCGGCGACCGGCACTGCCGCCGCAGCACCTGCCCTGACCGCCTCGGCTCCAGCGCCGACCCCGCCCGCTTCGCCGCCTGCCTCATCGGGTTCGCAGTCCGCTGACGCCGGCGCAGGCGGCGGTGCCGATGGTGGCGCTGGTGGCGGCACCGACGCCGGCCCGCAACAGCCCCCGCCGTACCGGCCCATGCCCGACATCATGGCCAGGCCGCCCGGCGGCCTCATCCTCGACGCCGGCCCGGACCCCGACCCGGCCCACTTGCGGGACCCCTACTTCTTCCCGTCCACGCCCGCCGACAGCCTGCCGGGACCGCAGTCCTACGACTCGCCGGACTACGATCCGCGCTTCCAGCACGACCCGAGCGGCGCCCAGCCGCCGGGGCCGGACTGGGCCGTCGGCCTCCAGTGGGACACCACGGCGCCGTCGCCGGGGACGCCTCAGTTCAACGCCCAGACCCCGGGCATGTTCGAGGGCTCCGGCAACTGGCAGTTCGACCCGACCAAGCCCCCGATCCCGCCCAACCCGGCACCGACGCCGCCGCCGCTGCTGAACCAGCCGGGCCCGCAACCGCCGATGGCGCACGTCCAGAGCATGACCCACGTCCAGAGCACGACGCACGTGGAGAGCACGACGCACATGGAGAGCCAGAACTTGACCCCGTCGTTCCACAACAACGCGATCCTCAACCCCGACGGCACCAGCAGCACCCACTACCCGGACGGCACACAGGACGTGCGCGCCCCCGACGGCACCTGCTGGCGCCTGGCCCCGAGCGGCACGGTCACGCAATCGTGGCAGGAGCCCCCGGCGCCGCAGTGGCAGCCGCCGCAGTCCGTGGCGGCGGCGCAACCCGACGGCGGCATGGTCGTCTACCACCCCGACGGCAGCAAGGAGCTGTGGCATGGCGGCACGGCGGTCGCCCGGTTCGACGCGACCGGGCACCCGAGCACGTGAGCTAGCCGCAAGGGCCACCACAAGCCGCCGGCCCGCCGCAGGCAATGACGCCTGCGGCGGGCCGGCGCCACTACCACGCGGCGATGCGGCCTGCTCCGAACACGCCACTCGCCGCCTCCGTGTCCCCGGACGCCAGAAGGCCAGGGAGCCAGCGGACCACGGAGCCAGGGCACCAGGGCACCACGGCGGAGTACTGACATACCGCTCGACCTGTCCAGGCGAGGTGTTCAGGTTCGAGCGGGGCGGCGAACGCCCCGAACGGTGATGCCGCGGCCGACCAGCGCCGCCGCTTTCAGCAGGAGCAAAGCCACAACCCGTCCGTCAGTACCAGGGGCGCAGCCGGTCCGTGGACAGGGGGAGAGCCGCATGGTGTCACTGAAGCCGCAGCCCGTGGAAACCCGTCGCGGGCTGATCTTGATGTGGCTCGGCACCGCGATCTTCTTGATCGCCTTGCCCTTGCCGCTGTTCGGGGCCAAGTTCAACCCGCCAGGCGGCTCCCAAGTACTGGGTGGTCACCGCATCACCGCGTTCGACTTCCACGCGAGCAGCCTGCAGTTCGCCCACGCGGCGCCGGAGTCACGACTGTGGGATCTCATCTTCCTGCTGATCGCGGGCACCCTGCTCAGGACCGCGGTCGTCGTCACAGACCGACTCGGCATCAATGTGTCGAAGGTCGATTCGGTACACGCCGTGGCGAAGGTCATCCACGGTGCCATGGCCAGCATCGTCGCTCTCGGCTGGGTCCTGGTCCTGGGCGGGCTCATCCTCCTGACGAGCACGCCCATCGCGCGCCCCGCCGTGCCGGCGACCGGTGAAGCGGGCATCCTGCCGTCCTTCGAGCATCCGACGTCGACGGCCGTCCCCACCTTCGAAACCCCCTGGTTCACCGTCTCGCTCGGCATCGGGATGGCCGTGCTGGCCGTCGGCATCATCCTGTCGCTGTTGTCGCTGGGAGCCTACGCTCCCCTGTCGATCATGCTCTACATCATCAGCGTGATCGTCCTGGCGATCGTGCACCACCTCTTCCACCAGCCGACGGTCGACTCCGTCTGTCACTGGCTGCAAACCCACCTGCTCGTGACCTGACGACCTGACCCGGTCACAGGGGGAATGGATTCCGCCCCGACGGTCCACCGCATATGCTCTTGTTCTCCCCTCTCTCGGCAATCGCGCCTCGGTCGGGAGCGACCCTTCATTCACGCTTTGAAACAACGAGGAGCCGATGCACGGCCGAAGAAGCGGGACGCTCAGGGACCTGCGACGCGAGAACCGGTCGGCGGTCCTGTGGTCGCTGTATTTCGACCGGCCGCGCAGCCGTCAGGACCTCGGCGCCGCGACCGGCCTGAGTCCGGCGTCGGTGACCAACGTGGTGCGCGAGCTGCTCGACGAGGGCATCGTCACCGAGGTCGGATCGCAGGATTCGGACGGCGGGCGACCGCGCCGGCTGCTGGACGTCTACGCCGAGCACGGGTTCGTGATCGGCGTGGACGTCGGCGAGACGCGGGTGCAGGCCGGGTTGTACGACCTGACGCTGGTCGAGCGGGCGAAGGCCGAGCGGCCGTTCGGCCCGGGCGAGCACGACGTGGCCGCGGCGGTGCAGGCCATCGCGGACACCCTGCACGCCGTCCTCGCCGACGCCGCGGTGGACCCCGCAGCGGTCCTCGGCGTCGGCATCGGCGTCCCGGCCATCGTGGAGCAGGGCCCTGAGGCGGTGGTGCACGGCCAGACCTTCGGCTGGAACGCCGTGCCGCTGGAGCGGTTGCTGCGCGCCCACACCGACCTGCCGCTGCGGTTCGAGAACTGCGCCAAGACGACCGGCCAGGCCGAGCTGTGGTTCGGGGCCGGACGCGGCGCGCGCACCGCGGCGGTGGCGCTGATCGGGTCCGGCGTCGGCGCCTCGCTGGTCTCCGGCGGGAGCATCTACCGGGGCGTCAACTCCAGCGCGGGCGAATGGGGCCACACGACGATCATCGCCGACGGGCGGCGGTGCCGGTGCGGCTCGTCCGGTTGCCTGGAAGCCTACGTCGGCGCCGAGGCGATCCTGGAGCGTTTCGCCGACCCGGCGGCGGCCATGTCCGTGGCCGACTCCGCATCCGCATCCGCATCCGCCGGCGACGCCGAGTCGGCGCTCGCGGCCCTGGTCGCGATGGACGAGTCGCCGGCCGCGCAGGCTCTGCTGGCGCAGACCGCGGAATACCTCGGCATCGGCATCGCAAATCTGGTCAACCTGTTCAATCCGGAGCGGGTGATCCTGGCCGGCTGGGCCGGCCTGATGCTCGGCGGACGGCTGCTGCCGGCGATCCGCTCGGCCGCGGAACGCCACTCGCTCAAGCACCCCTTCGCGGCGACGTCGATCGAACTCGGCCGGCTCGGCCCGGAATCGATGGTGCTCGGCGCGGCGACGCTGCCCCTGGAGGGCTTCCTCAACGGCGCCATCGGTCATCGGCCGTAGGCACTGTGCCTACGGCCGATGACCGATGACCGGCGAAGGAACCGGATCGAAAATCAGCTGCCGTATACCTGGAACTCCCAGAGCGAGTACCCGTACCCGGTACCCCGCTGCGTGCCGTACATCCGCACGTAGCGGCCCGTGCCGGTGACAGCGAGGTTCTGCGTGCCGCCGGTCCCGGTCGTGGTCGAGTAGACCGTCGTCCAGGTGGTCCCGTCGTTCGAGGTCTGGATCTGGAAGGCCTTGCCGTACGCGTTCTCCCAGTACAGAACCACCTGGTTGATCGTGTGCACGGCCCCGAGGTCGACCATCAGCCACTGGGGGTCGGCGGCCACGCTGGACCACCGGCTGTTGAACGACCCGTCCGTCACGGCCGAGGCCGGGGTGCCGTTGCCCTCGACCGACGAGGCGTAGGCATCCGCGTTCAGCGCGAGGTTCGTACCGTTGAAGGAAGCCTCTCCGGGACTCGTGTAGATCTCGTTCGAGTCCGGCGAGACGCCAGTGGCGTTGTTCGCGGCGACGAAGTAGAAGTACGTCGTGCCGTTCTTCAGTCCGGTGTCCGTGAACGTCGTGCTCGTGCCGGCGACCGTGGCGACCTGCGTGGTGGCCTCCCCGTCGGAGATGGTCGAGCCGCGGTAGACGCCGTAGGACGTCGCACCGCTGGCGGCCGTCCAGTTGAGCGTGACAGACGCGTTGCCGGCGGTCGCCTTCAGGTTGCTCGGGCCGCTCGGTGCGGAGGCCGTCGCCGGGCTGACGGTCAGCTCGTCGACGCGCGAAACGCCGTGCCCGTTGGTCGCGCCCAGCGTGATCGAGTTCTTACCCGCGTTCAGATGGACCTGCAACGCAGAGTGCTGATACACGTCGAAGCTACCGGTCACGGGGAAGTGCTCGGTCGACGTGATGACCGTGCCGTTCACCACAAGCTGCATGTCCCGGAACATCACCCCGGGAAACAGCCCCTGCGCGAAAGCGTACCGCCAATCGAGCGTATACAGCCCGGCAGTCGGCACCACGACGTCGTTGAACGACATCGTGCCCTCCGCCGCGTAGGCCATGTCGACGACCTGGCCGCCCGGCGTGAGCGCGCCGGAGGACCCGAGCAGCTGCGGGAACCAGCCGCTCAACGTCGGGAACCAGTCGAAGCCGCCGAGCAGCGCGTCCTTGCCGTAGTAGACCAGCGAGCCGCCCGAGCCCGTGCCGGGCGTGTTCCCGCCGGTCCCGATCGGCGGCGGGGTCCGGGAGGAGTCCTCGGCCGACTTGGGCGACTCACCGCCGGCGTTGATCGCGGTGATCACGTAGAAGTAGTCCAGCGTGTTGCTCAGGTGCGTGTCGTTGTAGCTCGGGACGGTCGTCGTCGCGATCGGCGCGGCCGCCTCGCCGCCCGCCGCGGTGCCGCGGTAGACGTGGTACGACGTCGCACCCGGCGTCTGGTCCCAGCTCAGGGAGAGCGAGGTGTCGGGGTTGGCGTTGATGCCCAGGTTGAGCGGCGCCGGCGGCGGGGTCCCGGCCGCGAAGGCAGGGGCCTGCGTCAGCCCTGCCGCAGCCAGGGCGCACGCCGCGGCCAGGACCAAAAGACGGCGCAGCGACGTGCCCGCCGAGCGAGAGATTTCTTTCATGGCAGCTCCACGATCACTTGTGTCGTGCTCTGCGATGCCCCGGCCGACTGGTGGCCGTGTCGCACGGTATTGACGCCGAGGGGTTTCGTCAAGCTTTGAAACAAGTCGTGACCGCGAGCTGCGGCCAGGACCCCACGTCGGGCCGGAACCGGTACCGAAATCGGTTACGGAACCGGGTCCGGGATTGACAGCGCCGAAACACCGGCGCAACATCAGCCACCAAGGGTGCCCCCCGACTGGTGCACGAAGGCTGATTCATTCGCGACGCACGGAGCGTCACTTCCTCGTGTACTGGAGAGAGCTTTGTCCTCAGCACCCATCGCCCGGGCTGCCCGCAGACCGCGTAACCGACCCCGTAGCAGACCCCTGACCATCGTCCTGGCGGTCCTGGCCCTCGTCGCCGGGCTGATCCTGAGCCAGCCCGGCACGCCGAAGGCGGCGGCGGCCACCTGCGACACCGGCACGAACCTGGCGCTGAACCACCTCGCCACCGCCTCCTCGCAGGAGAACGCCAGCTTCCCGGCGGCGGGTGCCTTCGACGGGAACCTGAACACCCGCTGGTCCTCGCAGTTCTCCGACCCGCAGTGGGTCCAGGTGGACCTCGGCTCGGTGCAGTCGCTGTGCCAGGTCGCCCTGCACTGGGAGACCGCCTACGGCAAGGCGTTCCAGATCCAGACCTCCACCGACGGAGCGACCTGGACCTCGGTCTACTCGACCACGACCGGCACCGGCGGCACGCAGACGCTGAACGTCTCGGGCAGCGGCCGGTTCGTCCGCATGTACGGCACCGCGCGCGGCACCCAGTGGGGCTACTCCCTGTGGGAGTTCCAGGTGTTCGGCACCGGCAGCGTCGGCGGCGACACCGTGACGGTGACCAATCCGGGCAATCAGACCACTGCCACCGGCGGCTCGGTCAACCTCCAGATCCAGGCCACCGACTCGGCTGCCGGCCAGACGCTGACCTACAGCGCCACCGGCCTGCCGGCCGGGCTGTCCATCAGCCCCGCCGGGCTGATCACCGGCACGGCGACGACGGCGGGCAACTCCACGGTGACGGTCACCGCCAAGGACACCACCGGAGCCTCGGGGACCGCGACCTTCAGCTGGACCGTGGGCACCAGCAGCGGCAACGGCGCTCCGCCGCCGCAGTTCTGGGGCGACACGTCCGCCATCCCGGCGGCCACGCAGGTTCTGGAGCTGTCGATCGTCAACCAGACCAACGGCCAGTACCCCGACAGCCAGGTCTTCTGGAGCTTCAACGGCCAGACCAAGTCGATCGCCCAACAGCGGTACGTCGACATGCCGGCGAACTCGGCCGGCCGGATGTACTTCTACCTCGGCACGCCGAACGGCCAGTACTACGACTTCATCGAGTTCACCGTCGGCACGACCTTCATCAACGTGGACACCACCCGCGTCGACCGGTTCGGCCTGAAGCTGGCCCTGCTGCTGCACGGCCACGACGGCTCCAACCAGCAGGTCGGCGAGAACTACGCCACGTTCCAGGAATCCCGGGCGGCGACCTTCAGCCGGTTCCAGAGCTCGGTGCCCACCGAGTTCAAGGAGCTGGCGACCGACCAGGCGCCGTACGGCATCCCGTCGCCGGGCAACGACAAGGCCTTCCAGACCGGCGGCGCGTACGCGAACTACTTCCAGAGCTACGCCGCGGCCAACGGCGACACCAGCGATTCCACCGCGCAGATCTTCGGGTGCGGCGGCACGCTCGCGGCCAACCCGCAGCTGTGCGCCGGCCTGAACCGGCACGTGGCGCAGCTGCCGGCCGCGCAGCAGTCGGTCCCGGGCAACTTCTACCAGGCCGCCCCGGCCAACTACTACGCGCAGTTCTGGCACCAGAACGCGATCAACGGGGTGCAGTACGGCTTCCCGTACGACGACTACGCGGGTCAGTCCGCTGACGTCTCAGTGACCAACCCGCAGTACATGGTGGTCGCGGTCGGCTGGTAGCCGCCGCACGGACGGCGGGCTCCCTCTCGTCGCGGCCGGGGAGCCCGCCCACCCAGGCGAGTTCCCCGGCCGCGGCCCTGCCTAAGGGGCATGCCAGATGCGAGCCTTCATCCTGCCCGCGCCATCCGCCACACGACGGCGACGGCGCTCCGTCCTCCTGAGTTGGTTCACCGCACTGCTGGTGGTCGCGCAAACGCTGATCACCGTGAACCTGAGCACCACGCCCGCGCACGCGGCGGCGGCGAACACCGCCGTCACCACGCTGCGCAACGACAACGCGCACAGCGGCCAGTATCCGAACGAGACCGTCCTGAACACCTCGAACGTCACCTCGTCCCAGTTCGGCAAGCGGGTCACCTACCCGGTGGACGGCCAGCTCTACGCTCAGCCGCTCTACCTGCCGAACCTCACCATCGGCGGCGCGACCCACAACGTGGTCTTCGCGGCGACGGAGAACGACAGCGTCTACGCCTTCGACGCCGACCAGTTCACGACCACTCCCCCGGCACCTCTGTGGAAGGTGAGCCTGCTGCCGGCCGGGGCACAAGCGGTGCCCAGCACATTCCAGGACTGCGGCGACCTGCAACCGATCATCGGCATCACCAGCACGCCGGTCATCGACCCGGCCACGAACACGATGTTCGTCGTGGCCTACGACCAGGAGAACGGCAAAGAGGTCTACCGCCTGCACGCCCTGGACGTCTCCACCGGCGCGGACAAGTGGCCGGCCGTCGTCATCCAGGGCTCGGCGCCGGGCACGGGCACCGGCAGCGTCGGCGGGACGATCACCTTCGACCCGAGCGTCGAACGGCAGCGGTCCGCGCTCGTGCTCGCCAACGGCCGGCTCTACGTGAGCTTCACCTCGTTCTGCGACATCGGCAACTATCACGGCTGGATCTTCGGCTACAACTACTCGAACAGCGCGTTCGCGGTCGCGAACCTCTACAACGACACCGCCAACGGTTCCGAGGGCGGGATCTGGGGCGGCGGCGCCGGGCTGGCCGCCGACCCCGGCGGCAGCCTCTACTACGTGAGCGGGAACGGCACGTTCGACGCCGACAGCGGCGGTCCCGACATGGGCCAGAGCTTCGTGCGCCTGAACTCCTCGCTCCAGCGGCAGGACTACTTCGCGCCGTTCACGGCGAAGTGCGGTGGGGACAACGACCTCGGCGCCGGCGGCCCGCTGCTGATCCCGTCGGCGAACGAGGTGATCGACGCCGGGAAGGAAGGGCGGCCCTATGTCGTGAGCACCACGAACATGGGCGGTTTCACGGCGGATCCCAACCTCGTCTGCGGCGGCACCGACTACAACCGCACGGACGTCGACAAGATCGTCCAGGAGCTGCCGGTCGGAAGCGTCGGGTCGTTGTTCAGCACGCCGGGGTTCTACAACGGTCCGAACGGGCAGTCCGTGTACTTCTCGGAGTCGGGCGGGCCGACCGTGGCCTACTCGTTCAGCGGCGGCAAGCTGTCGGCGAACCCGACCTCGAAGACGACCGAGTCGTTCGGCGGCACCGGCGGTGACGCGGTGGTCTCGAGCAACGGGACCGCGGCCGGCAGCGGTGTCCTGTGGACCGAGGGCGGCGAATCGGTGCTGCGCGCCTACGACGCCACAAACCTCGGGAGCGAGCTCTACAACAGCAGTCAGAACCAGGCCCGGGACGGCATCTCGGGGTACGTGAAGTTCACGTCGCCGGTGGTGACGAACGGTCAGGTCTTCGTGGGACTGTCCTCCAGCCTCGCCATCTTCGGCATCATCGCGAACGCGCCACCGCCGCCACCGCCGCTGCCGAACGGCGTGAAGATCAACGCCGGCGGCCCCGCGGTGTCCCCGTTCGTCGCCGACCAGTACTCCACCGGCGGGGCGACATCGGGCAGCGGCAACGCGATCGACCTGAGCGGGGCGGCCAACCCGGCGCCTGCGGCGGTCTACCAGACCAACCGCTACGGCACCTTCGACTACAGCGTGGGCGGACTGCCGACGAGCGGCACGTATACGGTGCGGCTGCACTTCGCGGAGACGTACTGGACGACGAAGGGCTCCCGCCTGTTCAACGTGACGATCAACGGAACCCAGGTACTCAACTCCTTCGACATCGTGGCCACCGCGGGCGCCGCGAACAAGGCAGTCGTCGAACAGTTCACCGTGACCGCCGACGGTTCCGGAAAGGTCACCATCCAGTTCGCGTCCGTCAAGGACAACGCACAGGTGAACGGGATCGAGATCAACCCGTCGTCCTCGACGACGCCACCGCCCACATCGGTGCAGATCAACTCCGGCGGTCCGGCCGCGTCCCCGTTCGTTGCGGATGAGGACTTCAGCAGCAGCGCGACCGCGGGCAGCACCAACACGATCGACCTGAGCGGGGTGACGAACCCGGCGCCGATGGCCGTCTACCAGACCAACCGGTACGGCAACTTCACGTACACCATCCCCGGCTTCACAGCAGGCTCCAGCCACACCGTGCGCCTGCACTTCGCGGAGACGTACTGGACGACGAAAGGCGCGCGCCTGTTCAACGTGACGATCAACGGAACCCAGGTACTCAACTCCTTCGACATCCTGACCGCCGCGGGCGCCACGAACAAGGCGGTCGTCGAACAGTTCACCGCGACCGCCGACGGCAGCGGTCACATCGCCGTCCAGTTCGTCACGGTCAAGGACAACGCACAGGTCAACGGCATCGAAGTGGCGTAAGGCGAGCAGCGCGGTGCGGCGGTGCGCTCACCGACCGCACCGACCGCACCGACCGCACCGCCGCACCGCCGCCGGTGCGACGCTCGATCACTGCTCCGTCGCGCCGACGGCCCGGCGGCGCTGGCGGGAGGCGGCCAGGTTGGTGCGGTTGCCGCAGGTGCGCACGTCGTGCCAGACGCGGCTGTTGTTGCGTGACTCGTCGTAGAACGCGACGCCGCAGACCGGATACCGGCAGGTCTTCAAGCGCGACCACGTTCCCGTGTGCTGGGCGAGCATGATCTCCCCGGCCACCAGGGCGGACACGCCCCGCCAGCCTGAGGCCGTCGTCCCGTGGCGGACCACTCCGTCGCCGTCCATGCGCAGGCTCAGGCTCGCGGCGCCGAGCGGGATGGCGGTCTGGGGCTGTTCGCCCTGGCCTGCGCCGGCCTCGGAGTCGATCCCGGCGCGGTCTTCGCCGTTGCCGGCGGCCAGTGCACGCACGGCCTCGCGAAACCTGGTAAGCGGCGCCAGGTCGGCCTCGGCCAGGTGCAGCGCGGGCGGAGCCTGAGCGTTCGCGGCGGCCCACCGGGCCGAAGCCCCGTCCAGCCAACGGTTCGCCGCCGCGAGGTCCGCGAGCAGATCGCCGGGGTACGCGTGCTCGGCGTACTGCTCCAGCGTTGCGGTGTTGACCAGGTCCTGGACCAGGACCAGCCCGCCGGGCGCGCGCCCGGCAGGTCGTATCCCCTGGTCCGTCTCGTCTTGCATGGACACAGCCTACATGCCTATGCTTCTGCCATCAGGACAGAGGCAAATGCGCTTTGACTCTGTCAACAACAGTCAGAGACGGAGAGACCGATGGCGACGTATCTGGGCAGCGGGGATGAGGGCAGGCAGAACCGGGACTACTGGCCGGCGTGGCTGGACCAGCTCGCCGACGACGTGACCATGGAGGCGTCCGTCATGACGGGCATCGTGACCGGGCCGGAAGCGGTGCGGACGATTCTCGGCGTCGCCAAGACCCTGTACGACTACCAGGAGTTCGAGTTCGTCGGCCCGTACGGCGAGCCGGGCCACGGCTTCGCGGAGGACTACAGCGCGCAGGTCAAGGGCGTCGCGCCGATCGGCAGCATCGTGGTCGTCCGCTACAACGAGGCGGGCCAGACCCAGCACATCATCGTCAGCCACCGTCCGCTCGGCTCGGTACTGCTGTGGTCGCGGTTGATGGCCGAGCACTTCGCCGGCACCGAATACGCGCAGTACTTCTCGGCCGATCCCGGGTCAGTCCCGGTTCCGGCTCTGCACGGAACGCAGGTGCACGCATGAACGCGCTGCAGTATGACGTCTTCGTCTCCGGCCTGGAGCCGACGCACGGGGCGACCCTGCCGGACGGCAGTGCCGCGAAGTGGTCGCCGCTGGCACACACCCTCGTCTACGGCGCCCGCGAGGCAGCCGTCGTCGATCCGCCGATCACGCGCGGACAGGCGACAGCGCTCGCGGACTGGATCGCCGCGCACGAGCGGGAACTCACCCACATCTACATCACCCACTGGCACGGCGACCACTGGTTCGGCACCGCCGAGCTGCTGCGCCGCTTCCCCCGCGCCACCGTCCTGGCCGGCGGCGAGACGCGGCGGCGCGTTCGCGAGAGCGTGGCCGGCGGAAACGCGCCGGAGCTGTGGACCGCCCTGTTCGGGGAACGGCTGTCGGACGGAGCCGCCCTGGCGGCCGCGGCGGCAGCGGTCGAACCGGTGCCGGCCGACGGATTCGAGATCGACGGACAGCAGCTGGTGTCGATCGAGGCCGGCCACAGCGACACCGACGACAGCACCGTCCTGCACGTGCCCTCGTTGGGTCTCGTGGCAGCCGGCGACGTGGTCTACAACAACGTTCACCAGTACCTCGCCGAGACGCCCGACGGAGGACTGGAGGCCTGGCACCGCGCCCTGGACCTGGTGGCCGCCCTGGAACCGCGTCACGTCGTGGCCGGACACAAGGACGCCCGGCGCCCGGACGCGGTATCAGACATCGACGAGACCCACCGCTACCTGGACGCGACCTCCACCCTGCTGGAGAACAAGCCCACCCGGGCCGAATTCTTCGCACGGGTCCTGGAGCTCTACCCGGACCGGATCAACCCCTACATCGTCTGGCTCAGCGCCGGCCGACTGCTCGCGGACTAGCCGCCGGGGCGCGCGATGGCGCCGACCGGAATGCTGACGACGCCGGCGGGGTTGTCGCAGCGCCGGTCGATTATCCGGCACGAGCGGGGCAGAGCAGCGGCGACGCTGCGAGTATCCGCCACCGGTGTCGCTGTCTGCCGTGACTGCCGATACTGGGGCGAGCACAGCCTGGCGCCGCTGAGCTTCCGCGGCGCCAGCTACTCCGGCGTGTTCACGCTCCTGCCGCTGCTCACCGGTAAACACCGCGCGCACCACGGAAACGCGCTAGCCGCCGCGGCAGAGCTGGTGGACCGGGGCCTGATCACCCCCATCGTCGACCCGACGCCCTACCACCTGGGCACCGTCGCCGAGGCGCATCAGGCCGTGGCCTCCGGAAGCCGCCGAGGCAAGGTCGCCGTCTCCGTCGATGTCGGCGCCGGTTCGGTCGGCCCCGAAGGCGGGTCAGCTTCCTGATACCGCCGCCGCTCGGCCGGAAACGATCCGGCCGAGCGGCGGCGGGCGGGCGTCCCAGATGCGACGCCGACGCGACCTCGACTCAGCCCGTCGCGGCGAACCGCGTCGCGATCTTCGCGCCGAGGCCGGTGACCCACTGCTTGTCGGCCTGCGTGAAGGTGGACGAGCCCTCCGGGCTGTTGACGTCGACCTGGATCACGACGTCGCCGAAGCGGACGAACACGTTCCACGTCTTGCTGGGCAGCTCGGGGATGCTCTCGACGAAGCCGCCGTCCCCGATCCCGCTCGGCAGCGAGGTCACGGTGGTGTCCCCGCATCCGGTCTCCGCCTGCTGGCGGAGGGCGGCGAGCTTCTGGGCGCCGGTCCCGGACTTCACCGTCAGGCGGAGGACGTCGGCCCGGACGTTCAACCCGCTCGGCGTCGGACCGGAGAAGGCGTAGTCCGGCACCGTCGGGCCGAGCAGATCCTTGTGGACGCTCGCGCACGCGTCGGTCACCAGGGTGGAGGGCCGGTTGGGCGTGCCGGTGACGTCGACGTTCCACCCGGTGCCGAAGTCAGCCGCCTGAAGCAGCGTCGGCGGCACCGTGACGGCGGCCGCCGGCTTCAGGCCGGGGGCGATGCCGCCGGAAAGCACGCGCGCCAGGTCCTGCACGGTGAGTGGCGACGGCGAGATCACGGTGTCCGGGTTCGGCTCTATGCCGCGCGCGGCCTGCCTCATAGTGTAGTTCTCCCAGAAGGACTCCACAGTCCCGGCGCCCCCGGGGAACTGCCGCATCACGAAGATCGCCGTGAGCTTGCCCAACGACTTCGTCGAGCTCGCCAGGACCGATCCGTCCGCGAGTTGGCGGTGGTCGCACGCACTCCACGCCGCCGCCTGGTTCCAGGGAACCGCCAGCTCGTCCGCCACGCCGCAGCCGGGCATCGCCGGCTGGAACTTCGCGTCGTCGCCGTCCAGGAACCGCGTGAGCAGGTTGCCGGTCGGTGAAACCGGGTGATTGGCGATGCCGCTCCGCGCCGGCGGCTTGCCGTTCGGCGTCCAGAAGGAGGCGACGTCGAGGCTGGCGTAGTTGTCGCCCTGCGCGTCGCCGAACGGCACCGCCTTGGCGGGCGTTGTCCGGTTGGGCATCGGGACGATGTGCGAGGACGTCGGGTCCAGCCCCGCCAGCACAATCCCCATGTCCGCCACGGCCGGCTCGGGCACGTTCATGGTCTTCGGCGGGACGTTGCCACCGAGGCCGATGATCTTGTCCTGGCCGGGCAGGAAGTTGACCCGCTCCAACACGGTCCCGTCCGACAGGGTCGTCGGCGGGGCGGACGGCGTCCCCGAGGTGGCCAGCGACGTCGTCGGCGGCGCGGTCGTCGACCGCCCGCCCCCCGCCGGTCCGGCGAGGCTCACCGCGATCGTCGCCGCCGCCGCGACCACCGCGAGCGATCCGCTCCCGGCCCCGACGGTGCGCAGCCGCCGCCGACGGTCGCCGCCGCCGATGATGGCCTGCGTGTCGGCGTACCAGATCGGCTCCGCCTCGCCCCGCGTCGTGTCGAACACGTCCCGCATCCACTCGCCGTCTTCGGTCATGACTGCTCCTTCTTCGTCGTGAGGAGTTCCTCGCCGACAGGGCGAGCGGGGTCGGGCAGGATCGAGCGCATCGCCGCCAGGCCCCGTGCGGTCTGGCTCTTGACGGTGCCGGTCGAGACGCCGAGCAGCCGGGCCGTGCCCTCGATGTCCTGGTCGTCGAAGAAGCGCAGGACGAGCACCGCGCGCTGCCCGGGCGGCAGCCGGCGCAGCGCCGACACCACGACGTCGCGGTCGGACACGCTGTTCACTGCGCTGTCGTGGGTCGCGGCCAGTTCGGGCATGGCGTTCGACGACGGCTGCTCGCGCCGCCAGTGCGCGCGCCGCTTCTCGTCGATGCAGGCGCGCAGCAGCGTGGTCCGCAGGTACGCGTCGACCCCCTGCTCCGTGCGGACCCGCCCCCAGGCCGCGTGCAACTTGATGAAGGCGACCTGCACCAGGTCCTCCGCCTGGCTCCAGTCGCCGCACATCATGTACGCCATCCGCCGCAGCGCCAGCGATCTGGCCGCTACCAGCTTCGTGAACTCACCGTCATCAGGTCTGCGCATCGATCTCCTCCCCCGACTCCTCGGTGTCGCCTCGCTATACGCGCGCGGAGCCCGGAAAGGTTGTCATCCGGTTCGAGGTCGGCGATCAGGAAGCTGCCAGGCCCCGAACCACGGCCCGGACTTCAGGGCCCGATATCAGTACCCAGAGGCGCGGGTGAACTCGCGTCGTGAATCAGAACACGCGGTTCTCCCCCGCCGTCGGCAGGCACGGACCAGACGTCCCAGTCGCCGCCGGACTGGCGGGGGCGGCCGTACACGACCGTATGCTCGTCGAGCCAGGCCGCTTGGTCGTCGATGCTGTGCTCCTCCGCCAGCGGCGCCTCCTGCATGGTGCGCAGGTCGAGGACGTACAGCCGCCAGGGGCGGTTCGCGCTTGCGTTGACGCGCTTCTTGAACACGATGCGCGTGCCGTCGGGTGACAGGGAGGGGCATTCGACGTTCTCCCGCAACGTCCGTGCGGTCCAGGCCCGGTAGTCGCCCTGCACGAGGTAGGTACGGCCCCCGGTCCGCACGGTGGCGTAGAAGGTGTTGTCGTCGGCGGCGAAGGTGATGCCCCAGTAGTTCACGTCCGCCGCGTGGTACGGCTTGCCGTCGAGCGTGAGGGGGATGCTCTCGACGTTGTCGACGAGCCGGCCGGTCCTGGTGTCCAGGATGGATGTCCGGGTGGAGAAGTCGTCGGCCAGGTAGGAGTCACCTTGGACGAAGGTCGTCCAGGACACCATCGCGCCGCTGGCGGAGACCCGCGCGCGGTTGGGGAAACCGGCGGTCTTGATCTGGCGGACCTGATGGAGGGAGTGGTCCAGGACGGTGGCATAGGTGGCGGGCAGCGCACCTCCGCGCTGTAGACAGATCGCGGTGCCGTGGGCGGCGTAGAAGCGATCGCACAGTGTGCTGCTGACGGTCGGCGTGGCGTCCGGACGTGCGGCCGGTACCGACGCCACGTGGCCGAAGTCGGGCCCCGGTGCGGTGTCGCGGAAAAGGATCGTGCCGGCCGTCGCGAGGTCGATGCTGCCGGTCGGGGAGTCGCCGGCGGCGGCACCGTGGGTGTTCACCACATATCCGGTGATCGCGGTGGCCGCCAGCAGCCCGGAGGCGGTCAATATCAGTACTCGTGCACGCGTGTTCATGTATTGCTTTCCTTCGCCAACGGGAGGATCCACAGGGCCGCCAGGATCGCGGCGGCCAACGAGACCACCGCCACCGCGATGGCCGTGTGCAGGCCCCAGCGGTCCCAGGCCGCGCCGAAGAGCACCGAGGACGCCAGCAGCACCACCGACTGGCCGGTCTGGATCAGGGCCATGCCGCTCGCGCGCAGATGTGCGGGCACCATCGGCCCGACGGCGGCCATCAGGACGCCGTCGGTGGCGGCGTAGAACACGCCGTGCAGCACGAGGGTAGGCAGCAGCAACACCACGCCGCCCACCGGACCGAACAACATCAGGTAGGCGCACAGCAGGGCGGCGTAGCCGCCGACGAACACCCGGATCCTGCCGACCCGATCGGCGAGCTGTCCGAACGGGACGGCGAGCAGCAAGTACGAGGCCGTGGTGCCGAGTGGCAGCAGCGGGAAGTACTCGGCGGAGATGTCGAGGCGCTGTTGCAGGAGCAGGTAGACGAAGGAATCGCTGAGCGCCACGACGCCCAACAGCAGGGCGGCGACGCAGACCCGGCGGAATCGCGGCAGCAGCAGGAGCCGCAGTACGGCGCCCACGGAAACCGGGTTCGCCCGGTCCACGGCCTCCGTCCGGTCACGGACCAGCACGGCCAGCATCACGACGCCGAACGCCGCGATGCCGAAGCTGGCGACGAAGACGGTGTCGTAGCGCTCCGGGTTCGCCAGCAGCAGGCCGAACGCGACGACCGGGCCCAGGAACGCCCCGACGGTGTCCAGCGCCCGATGCACGCCGAACGACCGGCCGAGCGTTTCGGGCGTGCTGCTCAGCGAGATCAGCGCGTCCCGGGGCCCGGTACGCAGGCCTTTGCCGGTGCGGTCCGCGGCGATGACGACGCCGAGCGCCGAGACCGAGGAACCGGCGGTCAGCAGGCCCAGCTTGCACAGCGCGGACAACGCGTATCCGCTGCCCGCAACCAGCTTGCGGCGCTGCCACCGGTCGGCCGCGTGCCCGCCGGCCAGGCGCACCAGCGCGGTGATGCCGAAGTACAGGCCGTTGAGCTCGCCGAACTGGAGCGGGCTCAGGCCGAGGGTGAAGATCACGTACATCGGCAGCACTGCCGTGATCATCTCCGAGGAGATGTCGGTGACCAGGCTGACCGAGCCCAGGGCCAGGACGTTGGGGGCTATGGCTGCGCGGGGATGTGCCGGTACAGGATTTTCAGAACCCGGCGAGCCGACCGCGATCGCCGAGACTTCCGAGATCTCTGAGACCTGCGAAGCCGCTACATCGGTGGGATTCACGCGCGCCGACGAGATGTACATGTCTGTCCTCTCAGACTGACTGCCGCGAGCGGGAGCTTCCGGTGGGCACACCTCAGCGGTGTGCCCACCGGAAGCGATGGAGGGCGAGCCAGTGTCAGTCGGCGTCAGTCGGCGATGTGGTACGCGTCGCCGTCGGTCTGCCAGGTCAGGGGCGCGTTCAGGTTCAGATTGCCCTTGCTGAGGAAGACCTGCTGTTCGGTGTCGATCCGGCTGGTGTCCCCACCTGCGGCCTTGCGAGCGCCGAGGAAGGCGTTGATGTACGTCGCCTCGTCACCGCCTTGTGCGGGTGTGCGCGCCTGCTTCAGGGCTGCGGCGCGGATCGCGGTGAAGCTGACCGGATCCGTTCCGGAGCCGTTCGCGATCATCGCGTCGAAGTAGGCGAACTGCCCCAGCGCGTGCAGGCCGTCCGCCTTGGCCTGGGCAACGGCCGGGGTGAAGTAGAGCCGGTCGGTCTCGTCGTTCTGGGCCCGCTGGAACGCCGGGTCCAAGGCTGCGGTGTGCCAGGCGGAGGTGAAGCCCGGGTCCAGTCCGAGGTGCGAGCTGCTGCCGTTGACGGCGCGCAGCGCCGGCAGGTAGGCGGCGAGTGCGTTGTTCGGAACCCGCTGGGTGTAGAGGTTCACCAGGTCGAGCAGCGTGCCGTTGCTGGAACTGAATCCGGCGGTCCCCGCGATGTAGCCGCGGCCATTGCTGATGTCCTCGATGGACGCGTACTGCGATTTCCAGTCCAACGAAGAGTTCTGCGCGCTGGAAACCAGTTCCATCGCGACTTCCTTCTTGCGCGGATCGGTCAGGTCGCTGGTCGGCACGTTCGCCGGCGGATCGGCCGGGGCCGCCAAGGCCGACACCGAACCGTAGACGGCGAACTCGTAGAGCGAGTAGCCGTAGGAGGTGCCACGTTTGGTGCCATACATGCGGACGTAGCGGCCGTGGCCGTTGACCGTCAGGGCCTCGGTTCCGCCGTGGCCGGTGGTCGTGGAGTACACGGTCGTCCAGGTCTTGTCGTCGTCGGAGGTCTGGATCGTGTAGGCCTTGCCGTAGGCGGCCTCCCAGCTCAGCTTGACCTGAGCGATCGCCGTATCCGCTCCCAGGTCGACGGAGATCCACTGCGGATCCGAGCCCTCCTTGCTGGCCCACCTGGTCGTCAGCTTGCCGTCGAAAGCGTTGGCGGCTCCCAGCGACGAACTCTCCGTGGAGGACGCGCTCGCCGGCCGGTTCAACGCGAGGTCGGTACCGCCGCCCGGCGGTGAAGTCGAGGATGTTGGAGAGGTCGGCGGAGGTCCGCCCTGGTCCCAGATGCCGGAGATGTCGCCGGCCGTGGCCGCGCTGCCCAGCGCCGGCAGGCCGTAGACGTCCTCCACCGTACGCAGCAGCGAGTAGTGGTTGTAGTGGGTGCCGCTGCTGGCGCCCGGCGTGACGTGCGCGCCGACGATCATGGTGGCGATCTGGTTGTCCGAGTCGTCGCCGTCGTTCTCGTCCCAGGTCACGATCAGCAGGCTGTTGTGCGCCTTGGCCCACTGGGCGTAGCCGTCGAGGTGGTCGTGCAGCCAGGTGTCGCCGGCCTGGACCGTGCCGTCGTGCATGTCGTCGTCGAGGTTCGGCGTCACGAACGACACGGTCGGCAGCTGGCTGAAGTCCGTCGGGAAGCGGCTGAAGCGCAGATTCGAGCTCGCCGGGATGTCGGCGAAGTCGACCCAGCCGTTGTGCTTGCGGGCATAGCCGCCGCTCCCGTCGTCGCCGCAGTCCTTCGAGCCGTCCGAGGGCAGGCTCTCGGAGTAGCCGACGAAGCTGTGGCCGCTGGTCAGCAGCTGGTTGCCGAGGTTGTCGGCGCTGAAGTTGTACGGACAGTCGTCGGAATTGACCCCGTGCAGCGAGCCGGAGAACAAGGCCACGTAGTTGCCCTGGCTCGGATGCGTCGTGCCGTGGAAGTTCGTGAACGACGCACCCTGCGTGATCAGGGAGTTGATGTACGGCGCGTTGCTGCTGCCGACGATGTCGTCGTAGTACTTGTTCTCCTCGGTGACCAGCACGATGTGGTCGTACACCGGCAGCCCCGCAGCCGAGGTCGAGTAGGAATTCGAGGAGGACGAGGACGCCGTGGACGGACCCGCCGCGGCGGTCGAGGCCACGCCGAGCGCGGCGAGCGCGAAGGCCGCACCGGCGGCCACTACGGCGCGGCGCTTCTTCGTGGCCAACAGAGGTTCCGCAGTCAACGGTGGACGCGTGCGCCCGGGACGCACAAAGGGATGCCGAGATCGCATGTCGGTCTCCTTGAGGGACGCTGCCCTCGATGCGATGGGGGGAACGGCAGCGCCCGGGCATCGCCGCAGGCGCTTTCCGCAACGAGATGGCGGCATAGGGCCGCAGGCAGCCGGGTCAGATTCCCTCTGAGCGTGTCCGGTTCGGAACTTTCACGCCAAGCCGCTGATATGAATACCTACAGGCGCTGAGACACGCTTGTCAAGAAGGTTTACCAGAAATCGTGTCCAACGGGTCGCCGCCGTGGCCGTCGGACCTGAAGATGGGCCAGCCGACTTCGGTGACGAGGTCCTTCGCGTGCGACGTGTCGAGCGGGTTGCGCAGGTAGTACTCGCGCAGGGGTCCGTCGATGCCGATCTCGTGTCGTTCCGCGTAGGTGCCCAGAGCGCCGTAGGTCAGGTCGATGGTGTCCAGGGGCCCGTGATGCACGGCGATCGCCAGCTCGGCGCCCGGCACGAGGAACGGCTCGACGCGGCCGACCGGGCGCACGTCCCCGTCCGCCGGAATGAACACCACGGCCTCACCTCGCTCGTGCGTCAACAGCTCGCTCGCGAAAACGCCGCCGCTCGCGCCGGCGCGGTTCAGGTTCTGGGCTGCCGCGACACCGTAGAGCTCGCCGAGCGCACCCCGCCACCAGCTCAGCACGTCCTCGCGGTCGACGACCTCGCGGATGGCGATCGCGGGCTGCGCCGGGACCGTGCGGTACTCGATGTCGGGCCCGCCGCCGGGCGGTTTCAGCAGATCGCGGAGTGCTTCGACAGCGTTCTGTGTCCGGGACAGCTGCTGTTCCAGCCGCGCGAGGTGCGCGGTGATCAGCTGGTTGCGCGCGACGGCGTCGGGCGTGGCCAGTACGGATCTGACGTCCGGCACGGGCATGTCCAGTTCGCGCAGCCGGAGGATCACCTGGGCGGTCGGGACCTGGTCGAGGGTGTAGTGGCGATACCCGGTGTCCTGGTCGACGTGGGCCGGGGCGAGTAGTCCCACCTCGTGGTAGTGACGCAACGTCGCGATGCTCAGGTGGGTCACCCGGGAGAACTCGCCGATGGCCAGGCCCTTGTGCATGTCCCCAGTATCAACTCTCGGGTTACCTGAGAGTCCAGCGGAACACCGGCAGTTGACCCTCTGGCAACCGCAGGCCCGAGTGTTGAGGTCAGCCCCGGAAAGGGGGCCGCACCCAACCTGGAGGACGGCGACGATGAACCCGCAGAACCCGCCCCGCGAGCTGCCCGACGTCATCGCGGCACACGTCGCGGCGGTCAACGCTTTCGATCTGGACGCGATCGTGGGCACCTTCGCCGACGACGCCCTCGTGAACGACGCCCAGCGGGAGTTCTCCGGCACCGAGGCGATCCGCGCGTGGGCCGGGCGCGAGCTGGTCGGCGACAAGGTCACCATGGCCGTGACCGAGGTCGTGCCGCACCGCACGCTCACCATCGTGCGGGCGCGGTACGACGGCGACTACGACAAGACGAACCTGCCGGCCGAACTCATCCTGACCAACTACTTCACCGTCGAAGGCGGCAAGATCACCAGCTTGATCACCCTGCGCAACAGGCCCGCCGGGAGCGTCTGATGAGCACGACGGTGGTCACCGAATTGTTCGCCCGGCCCGGCCGCGGCGACGACGTTGCGAAACTCCTGCTGGAGATCCTCGGGGAGAGCCTCGAGCACGAAGGATGCGAGGACATCCGCATCCTGCGCGACCAGGACGACCCCGACCACGTCGCCGGGCTGACCCGATGGACCGAAAGGCACGACTACACCGACTACCTCGCTTGGCGTACCGCGCACGGCTTCACCGCGACCTTCGAGGCGATGATGACCCGGCCGCTGGTCATCCACTACTACGACGAGGCGTTCCAGGGCGCGGGAATCGCGGCGCGGAATCGCTGAGCGCTTCGCCACCGCCGCCACCGACCGGCCCGACGCACTGGCCGGCGGCGGCCCGATGCGGCTCCGTCCCGCAGGTCAGCGACCCCCTTGTTCTTGAGTGACCATTCATCTACCGTGGGCGCATGCCCCGACCGCGCGAGTTCGAACCCGAAGCCGTCCTCGACGTCGCCATGCACCGGTTCTGGGAGCGCGGCTACCGTGCGACCTCCATCGAGGATCTGGTGAAGGCGACCGGGGTCAAACCGGGCAGCATCTACAGCGCGTTCCCCGGCGGGAAGCAGGCTTTATTCCTGCTGTCGCTGGAGCGCTACTCCAAGCTCGTCGTGCCACAGAAGTTGGGCGAGTTGGAGGGGGCGCACGCCGGGCTGGCGGAGGTCCGCGGCTACTTCGACGGCCTGGTCCGGGACCTGCTGACCCCCGAGGGGCGGCAGGGCTGCCTGCTGGTGAACACCGCGATCGAGAAGGCGGCCGAGGACGACGCGGCCGCGGCGGTGGTGCGCGGGCACCTGGCACGGCTGGAGCGGAACATGGCCGCGGCGCTGGAGAACGCGCGGCACCGCGGCGAGGTGCGTCAGGACCTGGATCCGACGACTGCGGCGCGGGTGCTGGTCGCGACGTGTCAGGGGCTGATGGTCGTGGGCAAGGCGAATCCGGACGAGGGGGTGCTGACGGCCATCGTCGACGGCGCGTTCGGCAACCTCGTCTGACCGCTGCGCCGCAGGGCGCTGAGCATGGCAATGAGCCATGGCGTTGAGCAGGCCGCCGGTGTGATTCCGGCGGCCGTTTTCCGGCCCGATAGTTGAACACCTATTCAAGAATGGATTGATCAGCATGCGCGCCATCACCATCTCCCGCCCCGGCGGCCCGGAAGTCCTCACCCTCACTGACCTCCCCGACCCGGTGCCCGCCGCCGGGGAGGTCCTGATCGGCGTCCGGGCCTTCGGCATCAACCACGCGGACGCCTACATGCGCTCCGGAGCCTGGGGCCAGGTCGCCGACGTGCCCGGCATCGAGGCGACCGGCGTCGTCGAGGCCGACCCGTCGGGAACGCTGGCCGTCGGCACGCCGGTCGTGGCGATCCTCGGCGGCATGGGCCGGACCCGCGACGGCTCCTACGCCGAACTCGTCACCGTCCCGGCGACCAACGTCGTCCCGGTGACCGGCGTCGCCGCGGACCTGCCGTGGACCGCCCTGGCCGCGATCCCCGAGGTGTACGCGACCGCCTGGAGCGCCCTGCACGCCAACCTGGAGCTACGGCCCGGCCAGACCGTCCTGGTCCGCGGTGCGACCTCCGCCCTCGGTCAGGCGGTCGTCGACCTGGCCCGCGACCTCGGCGCCCACGTGGTGGCCACCAGCCGCTCGGCCGAGCGCGCCGCCGTGCTGAAGGAGCTGGGCGCGGACACCGTCCTCATCGACGACGGCGCCCTGGCCGCGCAGGCGGCCGCACACGGACTGCGCATCGACGCTGTTGCGGACCTGGTCGGCAACAGCGTCCTGCGGGACTCACTGGCGTGCGTCGCCCCACGCGGCCGGCTCTGCCAGCTCGGATTCCTCGGCGGACTGGCGCCGGTGGCGGACTTCAACCCGCTCACCGACCTGCCCACCGGGGTCCAGCTGAGCTTCTTCGGCAGCGCGTTCGTGCTGGGGACGCCGGAGTATCCGCTGGCCGGGATACCGCTGAACGACATCTTCGCCAAGGTGGCCGCAGGCACGCTGCGAGTCAGGCCGCCACGGACGTTCGCCGTCGAGGACATCGTGGCGGTGCACCGGCAGATGGAGGCCGGGACGGCCGGAGGCAAGATGGTGGTCGAGCTCTGAGGTCAGCCTACTGATTCGGTGGCCGGTCTCATCCCATCCGGCTGGTGAACTGGTTGACGTCGAAGTAGTCGCGCCAGGCGTCGATCTTGCCGTCGGTCACCTCGAACGTCCCCATGACCGGCAGTTCGAACGATTTGCCGGGGAGTGTGAAGACGTCCACCCGTTCGGTCATCACGATCGGTCCGTTGGCCGCGATGTTGATGACGCGGAACTCGATGCGCTCGATGCCCGGCGCGCCGGGGCGGATGAACGTGGCGATGGTGTCGGCGATGGCCTCCCGGCCGGTGACGGGCGCCATCGGGATGTTGTGGTACGTGGCGTCGTCGGTGAAGAACGCCGCCAGCTCGGCGGTACCGGCGTTGTCCGACCACGCCGCGCAGAACCTGCGCACCAGCTCGATGGGGCTCTCCACTTGGCTCCTCCTGCGGTCTGCGGTCTGCGGTCTGCGGTCTGCGGTCTGCGGTCCAAGTTCTGCGGTCGATGATGACAGTGCGCTGCGATAACCGCGCTAGGCGGCGAGGATGAGCTTTTCGTGCGCTGTGCCCGCTTCGAGGAGGGCATGCGCCTGCGCGGCGTCCCGCATCGCCAGCAGCCGCTGGGCACGCAGCCGCAGCCGCCCGGAAGCCAGGAGCGGCATGGTCAGCTCGACCGCGTCGGGGGCGCGGTCCGGGGTGGGGGCGGACAGGGCCACGCCGAAGTCGGCCGCGTGCTCGTCCGCGAGGGTGATCACGCGCGCCGGGCCGCCCGCGAGTTCGACGGCGTCGCGCAGGCCGCCCCTGCCTGCGGCGTCGAAGACGGCGTCCACCGTCTCGACGTGCGCGCGCATCTGTGCGAGCAGCGCCGATCCGTAGCGGACCGGGATCGCGCCGAGTTCCTTGGCGAACTGCTCGTCGCTCGGGCCGGTGGCGCTGAAGACCGTGAGGCCCTGCGACACCGCCAGCTGGGTGGCGATCACGCCGACCGACCCTCCGCCACCGAGGATGAGCAGGGTCTCGCCGGAGGCGACTCCGAGTTGGCGCAGGACGCCGACGGCGGCTTCGGCCGAGGCGGGCAGCGCGGCGGCGTCGGCCCAGCCGACGGTGCCCGGTTTGACGGTCCAGGCCGAGGCGAGGGCGTATTCGCCGTAGCCGCCGAGCGCGGGCAGCAGGGCGGCGACCTCGTCACCCACCGACACGCCGGCCACGCCCGGGCCGAGGGCGTCGACGGTGCCGGCGGCCTCGAAGCCGAGGACGGCGGGGTCGGGCAGCGGGAAGACCGCCCGCAGGTCGCCGCGCCGGATCTTCAGGTCGGTCGGGCCGACCCCCGCCGCCTGGACCCGCATCCTGATCTGCCCCGGTCCGGGCTCCGGCAGGGCGACCTGCGACCAGACGAGCGTCTCGGGCGATCCGTATCCGGTGAGCACTGCTGCGTACGGCATGGGTACCTCCTGCTCCTGGCGGCCCGCGCGAGAATGAGATCGGCACGGCTACACGGTGGTGCTCGACAGAAAGCATAGGTGACATGTCACGCAATGCCAACCGCGGCGCGCCGGTGCCCGAGGGCGGGTGGCTCGACGGCGACCAGCAACGGGCCTGGCTGGCGTACATCCGGGTGCAGCTGCGGCTGACCTACGAAATGAATCGCCAGTTGCAGTCCGACAGCGACCTGTCCCTGCCGGACTACGACGTCCTGACGGCCCTGAGCGTCGCCGACGGCGGCCTGATGCCGATCACGGTGCTGGCCGCGCAGATCGGCTGGGAGCGCAGCCGGGTCTCGCACCACGTGCGGCGGATGGCCGACCGGGACCTGGTGAGCTGCGGCCCGTCCGCGAACGACCGGCGCGTGACCGAGGTGAGTCTGACCCGACACGGCCGCAAGGTGCTCGAGGCCGCGGCCGTCGGACACGTGGAACTCGTACGCCGCCTGTTCTTCGACGGCTTGCCGCCCGAGCTCGTCGAACCGCTCAGCCAGGCGCTGGAGAGCGTCTACGGGAACATCATCGCGCACGGCACGCTGCCGGCGCCGGTGGACTGGCCGCCGCCGCCCCGGGACGAGTGAGACGCGTGACCGGGGACCGGCAGTGCCCGGCCTACGATGTTGGCGCGGTGGAGGAGAACAGGAGACAGCGTCATGAAGGTAGTCGGACTGCTGGGCGGAATGAGCTGGGAATCCACGCTCACCTACTACCAGGGCCTCAACCGTGGGATCCGCGAGCGCCTGGGCGGTCTGCACTCGGCGCAGTGTCTGGTCGCATCTGTCGACTTCGCGGAAGTGGAGCGGATGCAGGAGCGCGGTGACTGGGCCGAGGCGGGCGTTTATCTCGCGTCCTGGGCTCGGCGCCTGGAAGCCGGCGGTGCCGAGTGCCTGGTGCTGTGCACCAACACCATGCATCGCGTCATCGACGACATCAGCGCGGCGGTCACCATCCCGATCCTGCACATCGCCGACGGCACCGCCGACGCCTTGCTGGCAGACCGCGTCCACACGGTCGGGCTGCTCGGCACCCGGTACACCATGGAGCAGGACTTCTATCGGTCGATCCTGGAACGCCGGGGACTGACCGTGGTCACGCCCGATGAGCCCGGCCGCACCCTCGTGCACGACGTCATCTACGACGAGCTGTGCCTCGGCAAGGTCCTCGACCACTCGCGACAGGCCTACATCGCGGTGGTCGAGTCGCTGAAACAGAAGGGCGCGCAAGCCGTCATCTTCGGCTGCACCGAAATCGGGCTGCTCCTCGACCGGGAAACCAGCCCGCTGCCGGTGTACGACACGACCCTGCTCCACATCGAAGCAGCGCTGGACTGGGCCCTGAAACCCGCATAACCCGAAGCCGCCTCCGGCCGACACGTCCATCGGCCGGAGGCGACGCGCTTCACTGCATCCGAGCAGCCCGGAGCTGTTCCAGCAACCGCTCGCGTACCACCGTGCCGGCTTCGGCGCCGAGGGCGTGCAGAGCGGCGCCGGCCACCGGCGGCTCGGTCACGACCCGCAGTTCGGCTCTCGATTCCCGCGCGAACCCCTCGGTGATCCGTCCCAGGAGGTAGGGATCCGCAGCACCGAGGACGCCGCCGCCGAGGATGACCGGTGTCGGTGTCCGCTCCAGGCCGAGCCGGCGCAGCGCGGCCAGGCCCAGGGCGCAGACCTCGTCGGCCTGGCGGTCCACGACGGATCGGGCGACCGGATCGTCGGTCAGCGCGAACAGCGCCGGCGCCAGGGTCCGCAGTTCGCCGTCGGCGAGTTCCCCGGTGTGGATCGCCAAGGTCACGTCCAGTGCCGTCGACAGGCCGAAGTGGCTGGCGACCGCCGCGGTCAGAGCCGTCCGTGGGCCGCGACCGTCTTCGCCGCGCACCGCGTGCCACAGCATCTCGGTGCCGATGTCCTGGCCGCCGCCCCAGTCCCCGGACAACGCGCCGAGGGCGGGGAACCGCGCCACCGCACCGTCGGGCCCGATGCCGACGCAGTTGATCCCGGTACCGCAGACCACTGCGACGCCGGTACCGTTCGGCGACCCGGCGTGCAGGAGCGCGAAGGTGTCGTTGGCGACGTGCACGCGCCGGGCCCAGCCCCGCTCGACGAACGCCGTCTGCAGCGCCGCCTCCTCATGCGGAAGATCGGCGCCGGCCACGAACGCTGACAGACCGTCGATGTACCCGGCTTGACCGGCCGACGCCGTGACCTTCGCGACCACCGTTTCGAGGGCGTCGAGCGCCGCTGGGACTCCGGTGACCTGGGGCCGGAAGGAGCCGCCGCGGGCCCGGGCGTGGATCGTCCCCGCGAGGTCGCCGAGGACGACATCAGTCTTGCTGTTGCCGCCGTCCACGGCGAGAAAGAGCTCGTTCACGACGCGGCCCAGGGCAGATACCGCCGGTTCACCGAGATCAGCTCGGCGGCCAGCTTCTGCGCCGGCTCGGTCTGCCCGATCAACGGATGCGCTATCAGGGCGTCCTCGACCCGGCCCGCGCCGCCGTGTATCGCGGCCCGAAGCGCGAGCTCTTCGTAGGCTGCGACGTGGGCGATGAGTCCTGCCTGTAGCGGATCGACCGGTGCGATCGGCAGCGGATGCACACCGGTGGCGTCGACGCGGCACGGCACCTCGATGACGGCGTCGGCCGAGAGGAACGGCATGGTGTCGCCGTTGCGCACGTTGGCGACCTGGACGGTGCCGCCATCACCGCCGCCGCCATCGCCCCCGTCACCACCTTCCCCAAGCAACCCGGCGACCAGCCCGATCGCAGCCTCGGAGTAATACGCGCCACCCCGCTTCCCCAACAGCGCCGGCTTCACATCCAGCCCCGGATCCGCATACATCGCCAACAACTCCCGCTCCAGCTCAGCCACCTGCTCGGCCCGCGACTCTTGACCCAGCTGCTCGGCGACCACGGCGTCGTGCGCATAGAAGAACCGCAGGTAGTACGACGGAATCACCCCGTGCCGCCGCATCACCTCGATCGGGATCTGCACGCGCGCGGCCAGCTCCTCGCCGTGCTCGGCGAGCAGCTGCGGCAGCACGTCCACCCCGTCGATCCGCACCCCGCGCTCCCACGTCAGGTGGTTGAGCCCGACGTGGTCGAGCTGCACCTGTTCGGCATCGACGTCGAAGTACTCGCCGAACCGGTGCTGGAAGCCCTTGGCGACGTTGCACAGCCCGACCGCCTTGTGCCCGGCGTCCAGCAGGGCGCGGGTCACGATGCCGACCGGGTTCGTGAAGTCCACGATCCAGGCCTCGGGGGCGCGCTTCCGGATCCGGTCGGCGATGTCGAGGACCACCGGCACGGTGCGCAGCGCCTTGGCCAGCCCGCCGGCCCCGGTGGTCTCCTGCCCGACGCACCCGCACATCAGCGGCACCGTCTCGTCGGTGTGCCGGGCGGCCTGACCGCCGACGCGCAGCTGGAGCAGCACCGCGGCCGCGCCGTCCAGGTGCTCGTCCAGCTCGGTCCCGCTGACCAGCCGGCCGGGATGCCCCTGCTTGGCCAGGATCCGCGCCGAGACCCCCGCGACCAGGCCGAGGCGTTCGGCGTCGGGGTCGACCAGGACCAGCTCGTCCACGGCCAGGGTGTCGCGCAGCCGGGCGAACCCGTCGACGAGTTCGGGGGTGTAGGTGGATCCGCCACCGACGACGACGATTTTCAACCCTTGACTCCTGTCAGTGTGACGCCTTCGATGAAGGCTTTCTGGGCGAAGAAGAACACGATGATCACCGGCGCCATGGCGATGACGGTCGCGGCCATGGTGATGTTCCACTGGACGGCGTGCGCCGTCTTGAAGCTGGCCAGCCCGACCGCGAGCGTCCAGTGGTCCGGGTTCTCGCCGGTATATATGAGCGGCCCGTAGTAGTCGTTCCAGGCGTTGAAGAACGCGAACAGGCCGACCGCGACCACCGCGGGGCGCATCATCGGCAGGACCACGCGCAGCAGGACGCGCACCTCGCTGCATCCGTCGACGCGCGCCGCGTTCAGGTAGTCCTCCGGGATCGTCAGCAGGAACTGGCGCAGCAGGAAGATGGAGAACGCGTCCCCGAACGCACAGGGGATGACCAGCGGCCAGATCGTGCCGGTCAGGTGCAGTCGGGCCCACATGATGTACATCGGGATGATCAGGACCTGCGGCGGCAGCATCATCATCGTGATCACGGCGAGGAAGACGCCGTTGCGGGCCCGGAAGCGGAACCGCGCGAGCGCGTAGGCGACCGGGATGCTGGAGACGAGCGTGCAGGCGGTCACCACTGCGGCGTAGACGACGGTGTTGGTGAGCCAGGTCCCGGTCGGGGCCTGGGAGAACACCTTGGTGTAGTTGGACCACTGCCAGTGCTTCGGCCACGGGTCCGAGGTCAGGGACTGCTGGTCGGTCATCACCGAGGTGAGCAGGATGAAGACGATGGGTCCGAGGAAGGCCACGGCCAGCCCGACCGCGACGGCGTGCTCGGCGATCCAGATCAGGACCCTGCGACGCCGGTACCGGCCGCGCGCGGCGCGGTGCGGCGAGGCCGCCCGGGCGGATCTGTCGCGCGTTGTGGGAGCCAGGGTGGTCACTTCGCTGCCCCCTCGGTGTCGAAGCCGGAGCCCCGGCGCAGCAGGAGCACGGTGAACGCCATCGCCACGGCGAACATCACGACCGCCAGGGCGCAGGCGTAGCCCATGTGGAACTGGTTGAACCCGGTGACGTAGATCTGTTGGGAGAAGGTGAGCGTCGATCCGCCGGGGAACCCGGGCGAGGACTGGATGTTGCCGTTGGCGGTCTGGGAAGCCACCATCGCCTGCGTGAAGTACTGCAATGTGGCGATGACCGCGGTCACCGTCGCGAACAGCAGCACCGGCGAGATCGACGGCAGGGTCACGAAGCGGAACCGCTTCAGCGGCCCGGCGCCGTCGAGGTGCGCCGCCTCGTAGAGCTCGGCGGGCACGTCGAGCAGCGCGGCCAGGAAGATGACCATCATCGTCCCGCTCCCCCACAGCGTGAGCAGCGTCAGCGCGGGCTTGGACCAGGCCGGCGAGTCGAACCACAGCGGCCCGTGCACGCCGAGCAGGCCCAGGGCCCGGTTCACCGGCCCGGTCGAGGGGTTGAACAGGCACACGAAGGCGACGGTCGCGGCGACCGGCGGCGCGAGGGCCGGCAGGTAGAACACGGTCCGGAACAGGCCCGCGCCGGCCTTGAGCCGGGCGGTCACCATCGCCACGCCGAGCGCGAACAGCACCTGCGTCGGGACCATGACCGCCATCAGCCAGCCGGTGTTGCGGACCGCCTGCCAGATCAGCGGGTCGTCGTGGAGCAGGTAGCGGTAGTTCCGCAGGCCCACGAAGTGCGGGGCGGAGATCATGTTGGAGTTCGTGAACGACAGCCAGAACGTCATGACCAGCGGGTAGGCCAGGAAGACGGCGAAGCCGGCGATCCACGGGGACAGGAACAGCAGGACCCGGATTCGCTGGCGCCGATGCTGGGCGCGCAGGGCCGGCGGGAGCGGGGAGGACGGAGCGGACGGGCCGGACGAGGCGGGCCGCCGCCGAATCATCCGGGCGGGCAGTATCGGTGTGCTCATGATGGGGACCGGTCTTCCGGATCTCACTGGCTGAGCTTGAGCGCGGCGTCGTTCTGCTTGTCGATATCAGCGAGCCCGGCCTTGAGGTCGGGGACCTTGCCGTTCTGCCACTTGTCGGCGAACGGGCCGAAGTTGGTCAGGTACGCGCCGCCGTTCGGGCTGGCCGGCGTGGTCGAGGTCTTCGGGTTCTTGAAGACCTCCAGGAACGTCGCGAAGTTCGGGTCCTTGGCCAGCGCGAGGTTCGGGGAATTGAGCGCGGCCAACGTGGTCGGAACGTTGCCGATGGCGTCGGCGAACGAGGCCACCGCGTCGGGGTCGGTGGTCAGGAACTTCACCAGCTTCCAGGCGGCGGCCGGATGCTTGGCGCCGCGCGGGATGCCGATGACGTTGCCGCCGACGAATCCGGATCCGTACAGGTCGGGCTTGTCGTCCGCGACCGGCATCGGCGCGGTCCCGTAGTCGACGTCGGACTTGTCGTTCTTGATGAACGCGGTGCGCCACTCCCCGTCCACCATCATCGCCAGCGAGCCGGTCTCGAAGGCGTTCTGGGCCGAGAACTCGTCGCCCATACCGGCCTTGAACTTGGCCAGCTTGTCCGCGCCGAACCAGTCGACCAGGTTCTTCTGCCAGCTCAGTGCGGCGGCGAAGGCCGGGTCGGAGGCGGTGTTCGAGGTGCCGTCGGCCTTCAGCCAGCTGCCGCCCCAGCTGGGGAGCAGGTGCTCGGTGAGCATCTCGTAGGCTCCGAAGTACGGCATGAAGCCCGCGGTCTTGATCGAGCCGTCCGGGTTGCGCACGGTCAGCTTCTTGGCGTCGTCGGCCAGCTCGGTCATGGTCTTGGGCGGTGCGGCGATCCCGGCGGCGGCGAACAGCTTCTTGTTGTAGTAGAGCCCGAAGGTGTCGGCCAGCCACGGCATCGTGCAGCGTTTGCCGGCGTACGCGGTGTAGGCCTGGACGGCCTGCGGGATCTGCGTCATGTCGACGTGGTCGGCGGCGATGTCCGGGGTGAGGTCCTGGAAGGCGCCGCTGGTACACCAGCCCCCGACGTTGTTCGCGTTGAACGACGAGGCCACGTCCGGCGCGGTGCCGCCGCGGATCGCCTGGTTGATCTTGTCGTCGTCCTGGGCCTTGACCGCCTGCACGGTGATGTACGGGTACTTCTGGTGGAACTCGGCCAGGACCGCGTCGATGGACGCGACCTCGTGCGGCGAGCTCAGACCGTGCCAGAAGGTGATGGTGACCGGCGTGGTGTCCTCGGCGCCGGTGTTCGCCTTGGCGGTGGAGCCGTCGCCGGCCGAACAGGCCGCCGTCGTCGCGGCCAGGGCCAGTGCCAACGTGGGGACGACAGCGGCGACGGCCAGGCGGGCCCGGAAACTGTTCCGGGTGCTCGGCGAGCCTGCGGGGATGCGGCGGTGCAGAAACATGGGGGCCTCCGACCCAGGATGGGTGGAACAGAAGTGGTGTGGATTCAGGTCATCTACGGAGAGCAGCCGCCCCATCCGAGGCCGAAAACTTACCAACCATTGACCAGTGGGCTTATCGTGGGTCATTATTTGGTCAACGTCAAGGGTTCCGGATCACCGGTCCGGGACGGCGGGCGCCGAGACCCGGCGCCGACGGGCAGTGCGATGGACAGCGCGATGGACGGCACGACGGACAGAGAGGGAGCCGAGCGCCGATGAACGTGGGCGAGAGCCGCTGGCAGAAACGCGAGCGCATCCGCGGACACCTGCTGGACCTGGTCGACGAGTACGGCCCGGGCCGGGCGATCCCCGGCGAACGCCAGCTGAGCGACGAGCTCTCGGTGTCCCGCCCGACGCTGCGCTCGGTCGTCGACGACCTGGTCCGCGACGGTCTTCTCGTCAGAGAGCACGGACGCGGGGTCTTCGTGGCCAAGGCCAAGGTGGCCCAGCGCCTGGGCGCCCCGGCGACCCCGCCGGGCCGGCCGCTGGCCGTCGGCGGCGTGGACGGGGTCTGGACCAGCCGGATGGTGGACTTCCAGGCGGTCGCGGCCGGAGCCCGGATCAGCCGGCGCCTGAACGTGTCCCCGGCCGAACCCATCCTGCGCATCACCAGGCTGCGGCTGGCCGACGGGGACCCGATGTCGGTCGACACGCTGCACGTGCCGGCCGTCCTCGTGCCCGGACTCGCTCCTCAGGACCTTGAGACCGGCTCGTTCTATCAGATCCTGGGACAGCGGTACGGGATCGGGCTCGCCACCGCGACGCAGATCATCGAGCCCACCGTCGTCGACACCGCCGAAGCCGAACTGCTGGGAGTGCCGGTCCACACCCCGGCGCTGCTGTTCGAGCGGGCGACCGCCGACACCGAAGGCCGGGTCGTGGAGTTCACGCACTCGGTGTACCGCGGCGACCGCTACCGCATCGTGACGCAGCTGTCGCTCGCCGCCGACGACGACGGCAGCGGCGGCCGGGTGGTGGGCGGCTCCTGGTCGACGGCCTCGGCCGTCCCCGGCGCCGACACGCTGGTCCTGGACTCCTACTGGTCCGGCTGAGCGGTCGGCGCGGCGGTCCGCGCATCCACAGGAACGACAGGCACGACACGCACGGCACGCACGACAGGCACCACCGGAACCATCGCCACGCCCCGCGCGGACCACCCGGTCCGCGTGGTGATCAGTCACGCCTTCCGGAGGACACATGCTTCGCCGAACAAGACCGCTCACCATCCTGACCGCCTGCGCGGCGGCCGGAATCGTCGCGACGACCGTGCCCGCCATGGCGGCCGTCCCCCACGCCAAGCCCGCCAAGCCCGCCGCGCGGGCCGCCGGCGTGCAGTTGCAGACCTGGCTCTACCCCGGCTCCCCCGGCGACTCCACCTGCTCCGCGCCGCAGGAGTACGCCGACAACCGCGTCCTGACCGGCGCGCTCAAGCCCGAGTACTGGTCGGTGCAGTCGAACGGCTCGGTCAAGCTGGAGACCGCCGCCTCGGGACTGTGCAACGCCTACAGCGCGGCGAACGTCGCCAGCGTGAAGGCCCATTCGGCGTATCAGTACCCGACCATCTCGGGGATGACGACCGCCGACGTCCACGCGCTGGTCAGCAGTTCCGGCAACCGGTCCAAGGCCGTCTCGCAGCTGACTTCGCTGATCGTCAGCAACGGCCTGTCCGGGGTCGACGTCGACCTGGAGGACTACTGGTCCTGGTCCGCCGCGGACTTCACGAACTACAAGAAGTTCCTGACCCAGCTGGCGACCTCGCTGCACGCGCACGGCAAGCGCCTGCAGGTCGACGCCCCGGCGATGACCGCCGACGCCACGTTCTACGACTACGCGCAGGTCTCGGCGACCGGCGTCGACGAGCTCGTGATCATGGCCTACGACGAGGAGTTCGACACCCAGCCCGGCGCCCGCTGCCTGGCGATCACCCCGTACGCCTGGCTCAAGCAGGTCACCGCCTACGCCCAGAGCAAGGTCCCGGACCACTCCCGGCTGGTCATCGGGCTCCCGTCCTACGGCTACCACGCCCCGGACCCCTGCGACCTGAACTCGGTCACCGGCAACATCCAGTTCAGCGACATGAAGAACAGCCCCGGTTTCTCCCAGGACCCGGCCGTCATCGCCGCCCGCCGCGACCCGTCCTCCGGGGAGATCCGCTGGACCTCCGGCGGGGTCCTCTACGACTACGTCGACAGCGCGTCCCTGACCGCCAAGCTGAAAGTCCTCACCGACCTGGGCGTCACCAAGGTCTCGGTGTGGTCGCTCGGCGGCGGCAACCCCTGGTTCGGCTAGATCCCCACCCGGAGTCCCACACCCGGAGCACCCCACCACCGCGAAAGAGAGAACATGACGAACCACCGGAAAACCCGTCGCACGCTCGCCGTCTCAGCGGTCTCCACCCTCGCGATCGCCGCCATGACCCTCCCCAGCGTCACCGCCTCCGCCGCCAGCGGCCTGCCGGTGATCGGCTACCAGGAGGAGGGCGACTCCACCTCGCTCATCGACGCCAGCGCCGGGGCCCTCGGCTCGGTCGGCACCGACGGCGTCAACATCACCGCCGACGGCACGAGCGTCGGACAGCCCAGCAGCGCCGCACAGAACCAGCTGGCCGCCGCGCACGCCGACGGCCTGCCGGCCGAGTTCCTGGCCGGGAACTTCAGCCAGAGCATCGGGGACTTCGACGAGCAGGCCGCCTACAACCTGCTGAGCAACCAGACCAACATCGACAACGTGGTCGCCACCCTCAGCAGCGCGGTCAGCTCCCAGGGCTGGGACGGCGTCACCATCGACATGGAGTCCCTGCAGGCACGCGACACCGCGGGCCTCACGGCCTTCCTGACCGCGCTGAAGCAGGCGCTGCCGGCCGGCAAGACCGTCAGCCTGGACCTGATGAACGGCCAGAGCGCGGACGAATACGCAGCCCTCGGATACGACCTGCCGGCCCTCGGCCAGGTTGTGGACCACCTGGTGCTGATGGCCTACGACCAGCACACCCAAGCCTCGGGCCCCGGCCCGGCCGGTTCTCTGGCCTGGCAGCAGCAGGGCCTTGACGCGCTCGTGAGCCAGGTCCCGGCGGCCAAGGTGGATCTGGGCGTCGCGGGCTACGGCTACTCCTGGCCGGCCGGCGGTGCCGCGACCCAGGTCAGCGACCAGGGCGCGCGCGACCTCGTGGCCGCCGACGGCGCCACGGCGCAGTTCGACGACGCCTCCGGGGAGTGGACCGCGACGCTCTCCAACGGCACGGTCCTGTGGTGGTCCGACGCCCGGTCCTTCGCGCTGCGCCGGACTATGGCCGCGAACGAGCAGATCCACGGCCTGGCGGTCTGGGACCTCGCGCTGTCCGACCAGATCCAGCCGTAGCCCCTTCCCGGTCGCGAAGGCTGGAGCCGCCGTGCGGGTGCTCGTGGTGGAAGACGATCCCGGGCTCGGGCCGCTGATCGTCGACGGTCTGCGCTCGGCGGGCTTCGCCGTCGATCTCGCGGACCGGCTCGCGGAGGCCGACTTCAAGGCGTCCGTGAACGCCTACGACTGCGTGGTCGCCGACCGCGGGCTCCCCGACGGCGACGCCTTGGAGCTGCTCAAAAGGTGGCGCAGGTCAGGACACACGGTCCCGGTCCTGATGCTCACCTCCTTCAGCACCGTCGAAGACCGGGTGGCCGGTTTCGAGAACGGAGCCGACGACTACCTCGTCAAACCGTTCGCCATGGCTGAGCTGACCGCGCGGGTACGGGCCCGGTGCCGACGCGGTCAGCCACAGTCCCTGCCGGAAATCGCGGTCGGCGACCTGACCATGAACTTGCCGCGCAGGCAGGTCCGGCGCGCCGGCGTGCTGCTCATCCTCACCGCGAAGGAGTTCGCCGTGCTCGAAGCCCTGATGCTCCGGGCCGGGCGCGTGGTCAGCCGCAGCGAGCTGATCGAGAGCTGCTGGGACGAGATGAGCGACCCGATGTCGAACGTGGTCGACACGGTGATCGGCCGGCTTCGGCGCAAGCTCGGGGCGCCGGATCTCATCGAGACTCTGCGAGGCGCCGGCTACCTCATCCGCGAGCCGGTATGACCGTGGACGGCCGCGCCGTCGCCCGGCTGCGGCGCCTGCGCCGGTCGATGACGTTGCTGTACGCGGCCACCAGCGCCGTCTGTCTGATCACGCTGGCGTTCATCGCCGCGACCATCGACGGCCGGTCCCGGGCGGACAGCGTCGACGCACAGGTGGCAGGCCATGCCGAAGCGCTGTCCCGGGCGGTCTGGATGGACCAGGGCATACTCCATCTCGATCCGTTGTCCGAGGACGAGTTGGCTGGTGCGTCCGCCGTCACCGCGGTGCTTCAGCGTCCCGGCGGCGGGCAGGTCCAGGTTCGCTGGGTACGGTCCGCTGGCGCCGCGCTGCCGTCGGCGGCAGGCCTCGATCTGTTGTGGACGTCGACCGTGCGGGAGCAGGACACGTTCTTGACGACGATGGCGGGCCGCGACGGCAGGCGAACCCGCTGGGCTGCCGCGCCGGTGTGGGACGCCGATGACATCGGTGCCGTCGTGCTCACCGCGGCCGACCTCGCGCCGGAGAAGAAGAGCCACGAAACACTGGTCCGGTGGCTCGTCGTCGGGTGCACAGGACTGGTGCTCGCGTCGGCCGCCGCCGGCCATTTGCTGTCCGGACGGAGCATGCGACCGGCTCTGCAGGAGCTGGGCCGGCAGGAGCAGTTCCTGGCCGAGGCGGCTCACGAGCTGCGCGCGCCGCTGGCCACCGTCCGTCTGATGATGGAAGACGGCCGTGCCTCGCCGGCCCGCGCTCCGGCGGCGATGGCCGAGGCCGTCCGGCTCGTCGACCACATGGGGCGGCTGGTGTCCGGGCTCCTTACGCGGGCACGTATCCAGACTGGAACGGGCCAGCTCGTGCTCACGCCGTTGCGGCTGGACCAGCTGGTCGAGCAGGCGGTCGAGGAACTCCCTCATATCGCCGGGCAGGTCGTCGTGCATACCACGCCGACCATCGTGCGCGGAGATCCCGACCTGCTCGCTCAGGCGGTCCGCAACCTTGTGGAGAACGCTCTGCGCCACGGAGCAACGCAGTCGACGCTGCCGGTCGAGGTGGATGTGGCGTCAGGGACGGTGACGGTCCGGGATCATGGGCCGGGGATCGCCCCGGCGGAACGGGAGCGGATCTTCGACAGCCGGGTCACCTGCGGGCGCGAAGGCAACGGCCTTGGCCTGGGTCTCGGTCTTGGTCTCGGCCTGGCGATCGTCCGTTGGGTCGCGGAGCTGCACGGCGGAACGGCTGACGCCACCACGGCTCCCGGAGGCGGGGCGCTGGTCAGGCTCAGCCTTCCGGAACACCAGCCCGGACCCTCTCATCATCACGTCTCATCATCCCGTCATGATCCGCTCGACAGACTGCCGACGTGACCAGATACCTCAGGCGCCAGCGCGCCGCCACCGCCGAGAACGCCCCTGATGAGAAGCCGTCCAGACGTCGCCTCCGAAAGCGGTACGGCATCGCGGCAGCGCTGATCCTCACCGCCGCCGCGATTCCCGCAGCGACCATCGCCGCCTCCGCCGGAACCACACCGTCGGACTCGAGAGACATCCTGGTCCCCGACCAGGGAGCGCTTCTCGGCCACTACTACGGCGCGGGCACCATTGCCGACACCGACGCGCGCATCGGGCGCAAGCCGGCAGTCCACCTCACGTACTACAACTGGGCCGACGACTGGATGGCGGCACCGGCCACCACCGCCGACTTCGCCGACGGACGGATCCCGCTGGTCAACTGGGAGCCGTTCGGCATCAACTTCGACGACATCGTCAGCGGCAGCCTGGACGCCACCATCCAGGCCCGCGCCACCGCCGCGGCCCAGTCCGGCAAGAAGTTCTTCCTCGACTTCGCCGCCGAGATGAACGAGGACGAGGGCTGGGGCGGCCACGACCCGGCGAAGTTCATCGCCGCGTGGCGCCACATCCACGACATCTTCACCGCGGCCGGCGCCACGAACGTCGTCTGGGCCTGGTGCCCCAACGTCACCGACAGCTCCGGCGCCCCGGCGGCGATGGACTACTACCCCGGCGACGACTACGTCGACTGGACCGGCGTCGACGGATACAACTGGGGCACCTCCGCCGCGGGCTTCACGTGGCAGAGCTTCAACGACGTGTTCGCCACCATCTACCCGCAGCTCGCCGCGAAGGGCAAGCCGATCATCATCGGCGAGATGGCCTCCGACGAGGTCGGCGGCAGCAAGGCGCAGTGGATCGACGACATAGTCCCGACGCTGAAGAACAACTACCCGCAGATCAAGGCCTTCGTCTGGTTCGACATCGACAAGGAGAGGCACTGGCAGATCAACTCCTCGCCGGAGTCGCTCGCGGCCTACCAGCGCATGGCGCAGGACCCGTATCTCAATCCGTGACGTGACGTTTTTGCGCGGGGGTAGGCACAGGGACAGGGCCCGGGCCCGGCGGCCGGGCCCTGTCCTCCGCGTCACCGCGTCACCGCATCAGCGCATCAGCGCATCAGCGGTCGCAGCGCATCAGGAATGCAGCCAGCTCAGCTTGAACGTACCGCCGGACAGCGACGAGTTCCTCGTCAGCGGGGTGTTGCCGCGCTCGATGTCGGTCGAGTTGACCGTGCCGGCGCTCGCCAGGGGCTTGCCGTTGGCGGTAAGGCTGGTGAAGGTCACCGAGCCGAAGGGTGCGACCGGCTGGATGCCGTTGCCCAGGTCCTCCACGATCGCCTCGGCCGAGGAGAGCTGGTCGCTGCCGGTCTCGTGGAACGTCTTCGACCAGCCCCGGGTGGTGTCCTTCTCGGTCAGGGTCCAGGAGCTGCCGCTCACCGACACCGAGGCGGTGATGTGGTCGCCGGCCCTGACGGTCTCGGTGAAGTAGATGGAGTCCGCCGGGTACATCTCCACCCACGGGTAGTAGGCGGCCACCCCGTTCTCGCAGTCCTGGTCGAAACCGATCTGCTCGACCGTGTCGGAATTGAAGCCGTCGATGCCGATCCACGGCGAGACCGAGCTGTTCGGGACCGACGAGCAGTTGAGCGTGGGCACCGTCCACGACCCGCTGATCGACGTGAAGCGCGCGCCGGTGTCCGCGTAGCCGCCCCAGATCTGGTCCGAGTGCCGGACGTGGTCGTAGTGCGGGAAGCTCGCGGCGCCCGTGGCAGGGGACGCCTCGGCGGCCAAGGCGGGATCGGCCAGGGTCGCGGCGAGCACCACCGAGCCGGCGGCGGCCAGACAGGCCAGGCCGACCCGGTATCCGGGTATTGCCATAGTGGTCCTTTCACGTGGCGATGGGCGGCCGTCCGGGTTCCGGGCGAACCACCGTGAAGGCAGGCGGGAGCCGGGCACGAAGCCAGGCGGTATGGCACGGGCAGGTGCAGGGGTGGCAGGGCGCCCCCCTCCGGGCGCCGTCTGGCGAATACGTCGGACATCATCCGATTTCTCGGAAAATAGAAGCGTGTTCGTACCCTGTCAAGGCATACCGAGAAGACCGGCGCTGCTGGCCTGTGTG